>DASYLW010000288.1:0-3095 GCA_036009385.1 Caballeronia sp. | reverse complement strand
CAGATAACAACATCGAAAAGCTGACTGGCCGTCGGTCGATGACCGTCGGTGAATTCGCTCTTCTTCACGCCGACAAGCTTAACGGCTAATGACGTGCGTTGGATCCGGTGACTCGTCGAGAACCAGATCCGACACCTCTCTCTCATCAAATTCAAAAGGACATCATCATGGAAATCTCTAACTCTGTCGCACTCGTCACTGGCGCGAACCGTGGCATCGGGCGGGAATTCGTCGCCGAACTGCTGAAGCGTGGCGCGGCGAAGATCTACGTCGCGGCGCGGGACACCGCTTCGCTGAAAGAACTGCTCAAGGATGGCGACAGCCGGCTCGTTGCCCTGCCGCTCGACGTCATCGATCCCGATCAGGTTGCCGCCGCAGCGGCGATTGCAGCGGACGTCACACTGCTGGTCAACAACGCGGGCTACGCGGCCTTCGAGGGCGCAATCGCCGCACCGGACATGGACGACGCCCGCCGTGAGATGGAAGTTAACTACTTCGGCACCCTGTCGCTGACCCGGGCATTCGCACCGGTATTGGCAAAAGCGGGCGGTGGTGCGTTGATCAACATGCTGTCGATGCTCGCGCTAGTCAGCCTGCCGATGGCCGCGACCTACTCGGCTTCCAAGGCCGCGGTCCTCTCCCTTACCCGCAGCCTGCGTGCCGAATTGGGTGCACAAGGCACGCAAGTGGTGGGCGTGCTTGCCGTTCAGACGGAGACGAACATGGGCACAAAGCTGCCCGAACCGCGCATGACGCCGCAAGAAGTCGTCACTGACGCACTCGATGCAATTCAGGCCGGTACCAATGATGAAATCGTCGCCGGCAATCAGACGCGTGCCATTCACGAGGCGTTCGTCGCCGATCCAAGAGGGCTGCAGGCAAAGATGTCTACACGCTTGCCGCAACGCGCGTAACCCACATTCTCACGTTAAACGACAGAGGTCATCATGGACTTTCTTGAAACTCTTGCTAGCCGCAATGCCGAATTCGCACAAAGTGGCTTTTCTGCCGATCTGAAAATGATGCCGTCGCGCAAAACGATGATCATCGGCTGCGTCGACCCTCGTGTCGATCCGATGGACGTGCTCAAGCTGGCGCCCGGCGAAACGGCAGTGATCCGCAACGTTGGAGGACGCGTGAATCCGGCGCTGCTTGAAACGATGGCGCTTCTCGGCGCCGTTTCGCGAGCGGCGGGACAGCCAGTCGGTGACGGCTGGAATCTCGTCCTCCTTCACCATACCGATTGTGGGATCAACGGTTGCTACCATCACGCGCCGAAGTTGCTGTCGAAGTATATGGGTGTCGCGGATGACAAACTCGACGATCTCGCGATCACCGATCCGTACAAGGCAGTCGCGATCGACGTGGAGGCGCTCAGAGCCAATCCGAATCTTCCGGGTGGCTTCACAGTGACCGGTCTCGTGTATGACGTGAAAACCGGCCGGATCGAGACTGTCGTCCCGCCTGTCACGCTGCGGTCCGAATAGGGTCAAGGTTATTCGATATGACGAGGGCGCTGCAATGCGTCTTCGCACCCGAAAGGCTGAGCGAAGGCGGTGCAATTTCAAACGGGTGATTTCATCGTGGACATCGGCGCATCTCCGATACTACGGCTGATCAGGCAGCCGCGCTGCCCGTCGCTTTCCGAACGGCCGTTGTTAAGTTCATGGGGGACGCTGATAGTTTTGCGCTGAGTGACTGTAGTTGGCCGATCGCTGCCTATCACCCCGCCGTTGAAAAGCCTTTCGCGTCTGATCGGACCAGCTGTGCGGCCGGGGGTTACGCGCTTTTACACTATGTCATGCCACCTTGCCGTTACGGCATACGGGTGCGTCGGGCTGAAGCTGCGCCAGATGTCGCAGCAGTTTTGTCACCATCCAGACGACACCGAACGCGAGGATCACGAAGAACACCGCGAGCGGCGTCAGCACCTGCACCGACAAGAAACCGGCGAGCCCCATCATCGCTGACGACACAAGCAGCAATGCGCACCCGAGGATCGCGCTCGTTAAGCCCGCGATGTGCGGGAACAGGGAATTGCCCTTGGCCATCAACGTCGGATACATCGCGCCTGCGCAGAACCCCATTACGAGCACGGGCGTCGCGAGCGTCCATACGCGCAGGCCGACCGTGAGCGCAAGCAGCAGCATCGCAATCGACGTGGCCGCCATCAAGCGCGCACCGAAGTACAGCCGCTGCTCCGCGGTCGGCAGACGCGGGCCGTGCATACGGTTCGACAGGCCACCCAGGAAATACATCATCCCGATGCCGAGCGCGAGGTAGCCGAAAAAGGTCGGCGGCTTGTGCAGCGTGTTCTGCACCATGAACGGCCCGACGATGTTGAATACGAGCAGGATGCTGTAGCACAGGCCCTGAGCGAGAAAACAGCTCTGGAACACCGGGCTCGAGAGCACCTTGCCCGCATTGGTTATCAGCGTACGCGGCTCCAGGCGCACCGGGCGCTGCAGCGTTTCACGATAACGCCAGATCACCGCCCACATCACAAGCGAGTAGACGAGCAGGAAGACGAGGCAGGCCTGCCAGCCGAACCACGTCTGCAGGTGGGCGCCAATCACGGGCGCCACGATCGGCGCAAGCCCCCACGCAATTGCCATGTACGTGAACGCATGGATCAGCGTCTGCCCGGAGAATGAGTCGGTGATGATCGCCTTCGCGAGCAGGTTGGTAGCGGCGATGCCGAAGCCCTGCAGACAGCGCGCGAGGAGGAACGTCTCAAGATTCGGCGCGGCGAGCGACAGCAGGCAGCCAATCGTGAAAATAACAAGGCCGAAAGCGAGCACGGGCTTGCGCCCGTACGCATCGGCTACGGGCCCGAAGACGAGTTGGCCGGCCGCGTAGGCCGCCATGTAGCCGGAAACGCTCGACTGGATCGCCTGAGGCGAAGTCGCGAAAAAACGCGCCATCGCAGGTAGCGCGGGCACGTAGATATCGATCGCGAGCTGCCCGGCGGAGGCGAACAGGCAGATCAGGAAAAGCAGGAAGCGCGGCGAGTTCGGTGTAAGCGCGGGAGGGACAGAGCGGTCGAGGATAGTGTGGTTCATGAAAGCATCGAAGGAGCGAATTCGGTGATGCGG
>DASYLW010000287.1:0-4981 GCA_036009385.1 Caballeronia sp. | reverse complement strand
AACTACGGCGATGAGGGTTTCTCGCTGTTCCTGCGCAAGGCATTCATCAAGGGCGCGGGGTATACGGACGACGCGTTGTCGCGCCCGATCGTGGCAATCGCGAACACGGGCAGCGCCTACAACCCCTGCCACGGCAACGCTGCGCAACTGATTGAAGCGGTCAAGCGCGGTGTGATGCTGGCGGGCGGCCTGCCGGTCGAATTCCCGACGATCTCGATCGCCGAAAGTTTTTCGCATCCGACCAGCATGTATCTGCGCAACCTGATGTCCATGGATACGGAGGAGATGATCCGTGCCCAGCCGATGGATGCAGTAGTGCTGATCGGCGGTTGCGACAAAACTGTCCCGGCCCAACTGATGGGCGCAGCTGCGGCAGGCGTTCCTGCCATTCAACTGGTGACGGGCGCGATGCTCACGGGTTCGCATCGGGGCGAGCGGGTTGGGGCATGTACGGACTGCCGTCGCTTCTGGGCGAGTTTTCGTGGCGATCAGATTGGCGAGGCCGAGATCGAAGCCGTCAATAATCAGCTCGTCGCCACGGTCGGGACCTGCTCGGTCATGGGCACCGCAAGCACGATGGCTTGCATCGCGGAAGCCTTGGGGATCATGTTGCCAGGCGGCGCGTCAGCGCCTGCGGTGACGGCCGACCGGATTCGCATCGCCGAGCGCACCGGCGCGCAAGCGGTGGCGATGATCGGGAAAGACTTGAGTCCCGCGGCCATCCTGACACCGAAAGCGATCGAAAACGCGTTGCGGGTGCTGCTCGCGATTGGCGGGTCGACCAACGGCATCATTCACCTCACGGCGATTGCCGGGCGGCTTGGCATTCGTATCGACCTTGCGCGGCTCGATCAAATGGCACGCGAAACGCCGGTGCTGGTCGATCTAAAGCCGTCGGGACAGCACTACATGGAGGACCTGCACCGTGCCGGCGGTTTGACCACGGTCATGCGCGAGATCAAAGACCTGCTGCATCTGGACGCGCTCACGGTGACTGGCCGCACGCTCGGCGAGGAGCTGGATGCTGCTCCTGCGAGCTTTCCGCAAGACGTGGTGCGCCCGTTTGACCGCCCGATCTTCCCGCAAGGCGGAATTGCCGTGCTGCGCGGCAATCTCGCGCCGGGCGGCGCGATCATCAAGCAGTCGGCGGCAAGCGCCACGCTGATGGAGCACGAAGGCCGGGCCGTCGTGTTCGAGGACGCGGAGGATCTGGCGCGTCGTATCGACGATCCGGAACTGGACGTGGAAGCGCACGACATACTCGTGCTCAAGCGGATCGGGCCGGTCGGTGCTCCCGGGATGCCGGAGGCGGGCTATATTCCGATCCCGCGCAAGCTTGGCCGCCTGGGCGTGAAAGACATGGTGCGCATTTCGGATGGCCGCATGAGCGGCACCGCGTCCGGTACGGTGGTCCTGCACGTGACGCCGGAAGCGGCCATTGGCGGTCCGCTCGCGATCGTACAAACGGGCGACCGGATTCGCCTGAGCGTGGCAGAAAGGTCAATCGAGCTTGCGCTCGGCGACGAGGAAATTGCAGCGCGTCTCGCGGCTTTGCCCGCACGCCAGGTCGATCCCGACGAGCGGGGTTATCGCAAGCTCTTCCTGACCACGATCACTCAGGCCGACGAGGGCTGCGACTTCGATTTTCTCCAGGCGACCCGGATCACCGCGACCGTTCCCGGCGACGGAAACAAGGTTTGACGGCCACATTTTCGTATAGGCTCGCGGCTTAGATCATTTTGCGGATCCTTTTATGAGCAACGCTGCCAAGTCCCGACTCTCCGATGCACCCGCCGCGAAGGCGGTCGAGCGTGATCGCAATATCGACGAAACCATGCGCAGCGTCTCCGATGAACTCGAGGAGCAAATCGTCCTTGGCGTTCTACATCCGCGCGAACGGCTTGTGGAAGACGATTTGTGCGAGCGCTACAACCTTAAGCGCCACGTGGCGCGGCAGGTGCTGGCGGAAGTGGAGCGGCGCGGGCTGGTGGAGCGCCGCAAGAACGTCGGTGCGGTGGTCAAGTCGTACACCCCGCGCGAGGTCACTGAGCTGTACTCACTACGCGAACTGCTTGAAGCCGACGCGGCGAGGCGCATCGTTTTTCCGGTGAGCAGCGAGGCGCTCGACGCGTTGGAGGTCATTCAGGCGGAGCACGACGAAGCGGCCGAAGCCGGCGATCTGCGGCGCGTGTTCCGCGCAAACATGGCGTTTCACCATGCGTTTTTTGCGCTCTCGGAAAGCCAGGTCCTGACGGAAGCGATTCGCGAGTATGAACGCCGCACGCATGCCATCCGCTCGGTATCGATCGTGTTTCCTCAATACCTGGAGAAGGCGCGCGCCGAGCATCACCAGATGATCGAGGCGCTGCGGACCGGCGACCGGGAATCGTTGATCAAGTTATGCCGGGAGCACCTGGTGCCGTCGCGCGACGCGTATCTTGAAGCGCATCATCGCCGCTCGGTTGGCTACGCCGCGCAGAAAAGCCCGGCGGAATAAGCGCATGAGCGAGCTCCCAGTAAGCCCACGAATAATCCGATTTACCTGAACCAAGGGGAGAGCATCAATGACTCGAGTACTGATTACCGGCGCGGCCGGCCACATTGGACGGGTGCTGCGCGCCGGTTTCCAGGGCCACTATGCGTTGCGCCTGGCCGACATAGCGCCGCAGGCCCAGGCGCAGGCAGGCGAGGAAATCGTGACCGCGGACATCACGAAGCTGGAGGATCTTCTTCCAGTCATGGAAGGGGTCGACGTGGTCGTCCATCTTGCCGGCATTCCCGACGAGGATCGCTGGGAACGCATCCGCGATATGAACATTGAAGGCTGCTACAACGTGTTCGAAGCGGCGCGGCAAGCGGGTGTGAAGCGCGTGGTGTTCGCAAGTTCGAACCATGCAGTGGGTTTTCATCGTCGCGACCGGATGATCGACAACACAGTCGAGCCGCGCCCGGACAGCCGCTACGGCATCTCGAAGGTGTTTGGCGAAGCGCTCGGCCGGATGTACGCCGATAAACACGGCATGTCGGTCGCGTGTATCCGCATCGGGTCGTTTCGCCCCGACGACCAGCCAACAGCGCCGCGGCACCTCTTTACCTGGATCAGTCATCGCGACATGGTCCAGGTGGCGCGCCGCTGTATTGACCATCCGGAGTTTCACTTCGCGGTCGTCTATGGCGTGTCCAATAACGCGCGCAATCGCTGGGACAACGCCAACGTGCGCTATCTCGGATTCGTGCCCGAAGACGATGCGGAACTGCACGCAGCCGAGATCGCTGCGACGGGAAAGACCGAAGACGCGCGCGAAGCGCTGTTCCATGGCGGCTTCGGCTGCCTGGTCGAATTCGACGGCGAGCCGCTTCGAATCGATTGAATGTGACGGTCCGTTGCCGGGAGGCGCGCCTCGCGTTGTAGTATGCGGTCGTGAATGTCATCATTCATGACCCTACGACGAGAAACAGGTTGACGTTGAATACGGAACTAAAGAAGAGGGCACCGCGCCGCAAGTCCAACGCGGTGTCGGTCATGGACGTCGCGCGCGCCGCCGGAGTTTCCACGGCGACCGTTTCGCGTGTTCTGAACGGCAATGCCACGGTCGCTTTGGCCTTGCAGGACCGGGTGCGCGAGATCGCGCAAAACCTCGGCTACACGCCCCATGCGGCCGCGCGCGCGCTCGCGTCGCAACGCTCGAAGACCATCGGCGCGGTCATTCCTTCGCTTGAAAACCAGAATTTTGCGCTCGGCGTGTTCGCGCTGCAAAAACGTCTTGGCGAAGCGGGCTATACGCTGCTTCTGGCGTGCTCCTACTACGACCAGGAGGACGAGCTCAAGCAAGTCCGAGCACTGATCGCTGATGGCATTGCCGGGCTGATGCTAGTGGGCCGCAGCCATTCCCCCGCGCTCTACGAACTGCTCGAGAAGGAGCGGATTCCGTTGGTAAACGGCTGGACCGTCGATCAACATCATCCGTATGTGGGCTTCGATAACGTTGCGGTTGGGCGGCGCATCGCGGAGTATCTGCTCGATCTCGGGCACGTGCATTTCGGCATGATCACGCAGATGACTCAGCACAGCGATCGCGCGGCCGACCGCATCACGGGCGTGCGCGCAGCTTTGCGAGCGCGCGGGCTCGAGTTGCGTCACGAGCACCTGATCGAAATGCCGCATAAGATCATAGAAGGCCAAATGGCAATGCGCGCGCTGATGCAGGGTCCGGTCCGGCCGACCGCTGTTATTTGCGGTACGGACCTGCTGGCCGTGGGCGCACTTGCCGAAGCGCGCGAAGCTGGCATCGACGTTCCGGGCGAGCTGTCGATTGCCGGTATCAATGACATCGAGTTTTCCAGCTTTACCACGCCACCGCTCACCACGATGCGTCTGGCCGCGGACGAAATCGGTGCACGCAGCGCCGAGTACCTGCTCGCGCACATAGAGGGGCGGCCAGTCAGTTCCCAGAATATCGTGCCGACCGACCTGATCGTGCGCGGCACGACGGGCCGGCCGCCGGCCAAGGGTTAAAAGCGCCAAGCCGGACCCGCGTTTAACCGCGTTTATTTGGCGAACAGCGACGCCATGTTGGCGAACGCCTTGAACTCCACAGCATTGCCCGACGGATCGAGGAAGAACATGGTCGCCTGTTCGCCCACTTCGCCTTTGAAGCGGATATGCGGCTCAATGACGAACTTAGTGCCGGCGCCGCGCAGCTTTTCCGCGGCCGCTTCCCACTGTTCCATGGAAAGCACCGCGCCGAAATGGCGAACCGGAACGTTGTCGCCATCCACGGCGCTCGTGTTCCGATGTCCCGCTTCGTCCGGCGACAAATGCGCGACTATCTGATGACCATAGAAGTTGAAGTCCACCCAGTCCGGCGAACTCCGGCCTTCGGGACAACCGAGCAGGTCGCCGTAGAAGCTGCGGGCAGCTTCAAGACTATGAACTGGGAACGCGAGATGGAACGGGGGCATGGCTGTGCTGGCGGGTTGA
>DASYLW010000286.1:0-26381 GCA_036009385.1 Caballeronia sp. | reverse complement strand
GCTCACTTACGACATCAAGGCCTTGATCGGTGTCAGTGCAGTCGTTCAGGTGCTGGGTGTAAACGGGATTGAGAGGTCGGTTGGAAAAGCGCGGCGCGTGATTGATCGGCGAAAAGTGGCGAGCTGACTCTGCAAGCCGATGGGAGCCGGCGTGTGTGACGCAAGCGGTACTAACCGGCACCCACATTCGGGACTCCAATCTGCATCTGGCCGATCCGCGATTGATCGATCCGCCGAAAGCAGCGAACTGATTGGGTAAGTGCCGGCCAAAACCGGCGCTTACAACTACCCTTGCGGATGCCTCCAAACCACCCGCCTACGAATTTGGCAGCAGCAGCCACATCCTGCCGGCCTGCTTCATCCGCCCAGCGAGGTCCCCTGCATCGTCGCCCAAACCCCAAAAATAATCCGCGCGCACGCCGCCCTTGATCGCGCTGCCGGTGTCCTGGGCGAACACCAGCCGATTCATCGGCGAATTGCTCAACGGCCGAGTGGTCTGCAAGAAAACCGGCGTGCCGAGCGGGATGGACGACGGATCGACGGCGATCGAACGTTCGGGCGTCAGCGGAACACCCAGCGCGCCTACCGGCCCGGTTCCCACGCCAGCCGCCAGCGTTTCCGCACCCGGCATCTCGCGGAAAAACACAAAGCGCGGATTGACGTCAAGCAACGCATCGACACGTGACGGATTCGCTTTCGCCCACGCCTTGATACCTTGCATCGTGGCCTGTGCAGGCGTAAGTTCACGCCGGTCCAACAACTCACGCCCGATCGATTTGTATGGCTGGTTGTTAGTGCCCCCAAAGCCAACGCGCATCGTGGTCCCGTCTTCCATCACGACTTGTCCTGAGCCCTGGATCTGCAGGAAGAACGCTTCGATAGGATCGTCGACCCACACCAGTTCGTTGCCGTTCAACGCGCCCGAACTTTCAAGCTGGGCGCGCGTTGGTAGTGCCGCGCCAGGCTTGAAGCGATACGGCCATCGATACAAAGCGTACTGATAAGGCCCGTGACGCGTACGCGAACCGCGCAACAACGGCTCGTAGTAACCGGTCACGAGACCGTCTAGCGTGCCGTCGGTGTTGGCCAACTGGAATGGCGTGAAATACGCCTCGAAGAATTCGCGGGCAGCGTTCATGTCGAGGTCGTCAAGCCGCTGCGCCGCCGCGCACGCTCGGCGCCACGCGGGCTGTTGAGCGAGACGGCTGCAGTTCTGGCGCATCGCGGCAGTTGCGCCGAGCAGCGAATCGTCCTGCCAGCCGGGCACCTGCTGCCAGCTCACCGCGGTGAGGCGATTAGCCGCGCGCTGTCCTGTGATGATCGGCGCACCGGTCGGTGGCGCAAGAGACCCGGACTTGATAGCGCCGCCGCCGCACGAAGCGAGCAGGACGGCTGCTGTGATCGACGCCGCCCAACCCGCCAATCCGGCGAGCGAGCGAGTGAAACGCATACAATGTTCGTTCTTGATGAGAACCGCCATGTCTGATCTATTCGACGAATACCCAATGCTTATTTTTGCGCTCGAGTCTCTCGTGGCGCTGCTTCTGCTGATCTTTATCGTCGTGTGGACGGCTTCGGGCAAGAAGAAAAACAGGCGCTAGGAGAAACGCAAGCGGCAAAACCGCACGTGTTTTGGCGCTGGTTCAATGCAGCGTACGCGGCATGTGCAGTGCAAATTCAGCAATCGGCGCCTCGAAACGCTCGCCGTCTTCGGCTACGCAAAAATACGAGCCGCGCATGGTACCAACTGGCGTCGCAATGACCGCCCAGCTCGTGTACTCGAATTTCTCGCCCGGCGGCAGCAACGGCTGATTGCCGACCACGCCAAGTCCCTTTACTTCCTGAACCACGTCGTCGCTATCAGTGATGATCCAGTGGCGCGAGATCAGTTGGGCCGCGACCTGGCCTGTGTTCCGGATGGTCAGGGTGTAGGCGAACGCAAACTGGTGCGCGTCCGGCTCCGATTGCTCGGGGAGATATTGCGTCTGGACGGATACGCTGAATTCATACTGGCTCATCGCTTTTCCAATTCAAAAATGTGCTGCGCGGGTTCGACCCCCTGGCCCCCTTGGGACAGAGGACCGGCGCGGGTTGCGCGAATTTATTTGCGTGAACGTCAGGTGACGCATTCTGCTTGATGCAGCCGGCGCCCGCAACAGAACGCCACCACCTGCAAGGGCTTTGTCACACGCGCGGAAGGCCACGGGACGGGACATAGGCCATTTGGTCAGCGGTCAAAAAGGTCGTCTCGCTGTAAAATGCATTTTCCGCTCGCAACCGGCCGACGTCATGACGCAATTTCGCCTGTCCCCCAGTATTTTGTCCGCTGACTTCGCCATTCTCGGCGAAGAGGTCCGCAATGTGGTCGCCGCTGGCGCAGACTGGATCCACTTCGACGTGATGGACAACCATTACGTCCCGAATCTGACAATCGGCCCCATGGTCTGCGAGGCGCTGCGCCCACATACGGACGTTCCTATCGACGTGCATCTGATGGTGCGCCCGGTCGATCGTATCGTGCCGGATTTCGCGAAGGCCGGCGCTAATGTGATCAGTTTTCACCCACAAGGTTCGGATCATATCGATCGCACGCTTTCGCTGATCCGCGACCACGGCTGCAAGGCGGGCCTTGTCTTCAACCCGGCCACGTCTCTCAATCATCTCGACCACGTGATGGACAAGGTTGACCTGGTGCTGATCATGTCGGTGAATCCGGGCTTTGGCGGCCAGTCGTTCATTCCGGAAGCGCTTAACAAGCTGCGCGAAGCGCGTCGGCGTATCGACGAATACTGCGAGCGGACCGGGCGCGAGATTCATCTCGAAGTGGACGGCGGCGTCAAAATTGACAACATCCGGCAAATTGCTGAAGCCGGCGCGGACACGTTCGTGGCCGGATCGGCCATTTTCGGCCACCATGATTATCACGACGTGATCGCGCAAATGCGCGCTGAACTGGCCAAAGTGAACACAGGGGAAGCGCGATGAGCGAACTTACGGCGGAGCTTCCTGCGTTCACGAACAAGACGCTGCGCGCGGCGATCATCGACCTCGACGGAACAATGATCGACACCGCCGACGATTTCGTCGCCGCGCTCAACGGCATGCTGGCGCGGATTGGCACGAAGGCCACGGATCGGGACGAAGTTATTGGCTATATCGGCAAGGGTTCGGAGAACCTGATCCGCAGCGTGCTGGGCGTGCGATTTTCGGCACTGGAAGCAACCACGAAGTTCGAGGACGCGCTCGCGCTCTATCAGACTGAATATGCACGCATCAACGGACAGCGCGCCGCGCTCTTTCCCGAAGTCCTGGAAGGCCTGAAAGCGCTGCGGGATCTGGGTTTGCCGCTGGCGTGCGTGACCAACAAGCCGCACCGGTTCGCGGTCGAGTTACTGGCGAAATTCGGCTTGGCCGAATACTTCAAGGTCGTGCTCGGCGGTGACTCCGTCCCGCAAAAAAAGCCGGATCCGACGCCTATGCTGATTGCCTGCGAGCGGCTGGACGTGCTGCCGCGCGAAGCGGTGGCTATCGGCGACTCGGAGAATGACGCGCTGGCGGGTCGTGCAGCGGGCATGGCGACGCTTACCGTGCCTTACGGTTATAACCACGGCAAACCTGTGCATCTGGTGAAATCCGATGGTATAGTTTCTTCCCTGCTAGCCGCCGCACAGGCAATAGCAGCAACCATGGCCGCGCCCGCTGCACCCGGCGCGACAACATCGACTGATTAGTTCAATCCTCATGTTTCTGAACAAAAAACGGAGTCTGAGCAGCATCGACCGGGGAGCCTGGCCCTGGCGTCGCTGGTCGCGCTAACCTCGCCCGAGGGTCGCTGAAGCTCGTCTTCGGCAACCGTTTTTTGTTTCGCTGCGCATACCGCGCGCCGATCCCGCCGACTTGTTTTACCTTGATGCCTGGCCTGAGCCGCATCATTCGCTGTGCCCAAACTTCGTTTGTGGCCGTACCGCGTTATTAACGCGGCTACAGTCCGAACGATCGGCACATCGCCTGAAGCGTCAGGCAATGCACAAATGAGAGCGGGATTCGCGCCGTGCGGTAAATTGTCCGCAACGCCCAGTGTGTGCTCGATGTCGCCAAATCCAACAAGCGACACGTAAAGGATCAGAACATGACCGAACTCGAATTCCAATCGCTGGCGAATGAAGGTTTCAACCGCATTCCGCTGATCGCCGAGGCGCTGGCCGACCTCGAAACGCCGCTTTCGCTTTATCTCAAGCTGGCTCAAACCGAGCGCAATGGCGCCAACTCGTTCTTGCTGGAGTCGGTGGTCGGTGGCGAGCGCTTCGGGCGTTACTCGTTTATTGGCTTGCCGGCCCGTACCATGATTCGGGTGCAAAACGGCGTGTCGGAAGTGCTGAAGGACGGCAACGTCATTGAAACGAGCCAAACCGATCCGCTGACGTTTATCGAAGAATTTCAGAAGCGCTTCAAGATTGCGCAGCGTCCAGGACTACCGCGCTTTTGCGGCGGTCTCGCCGGGTATTTCGGTTATGACGCCGTGCGTTATATCGAAAAGAAGCTGGCCCATTCGGCTCCGCGCGACGATCTCGGCCTGCCCGATATCCAGTTGTTGCTGACCGAGGAAATGGCGGTTATCGATAACCTCGCCGGCAAGCTTTATCTGATTGTCTACGCCGACCCAACCGCACCCGAAGCCTTTACCAAAGCAAAACAGCGCCTGCGCGAATTGCGCGCGCGTCTGCGCACGACCGTGCAACCGCCGGTGACGTCGGCGAGCGTGCGTACGGAGACGTATCGAGAGTTTGCGAAGGACGATTACCTGAACGCGGTGCGTAAGGCGAAGGAATACATCGCCGCGGGCGAATTGATGCAAGTTCAGGTTGGCCAGCGGCTCATCAAGCCGTTCCGCGATAACCCGCTCTCGCTGTATCGCGCGTTGCGCTCGCTGAATCCGTCGCCGTATATGTATTACTACAACTTCGGCGGCGAATTCCACGTGGTGGGGGCATCGCCGGAAATTCTGGTTCGGCAGGAAAAGCGCGGCGACGAACGGATTGTGACCATTCGGCCACTCGCCGGTACACGCCCGCGCGGCAACACGCCCGAACGCGACGCCGAACTCGCGACGGAATTGCTGAATGACCCGAAGGAAGTGGCCGAACACGTGATGCTGATCGACCTGGCGCGTAACGACGTCGGCCGGATTGCGCAGACTGGATCCGTCGTGGTGACGGACAAGCTGGCGATCGAAAAGTATTCGCACGTCCAGCATATTGTGAGTTCGGTTGAAGGCAAGCTGAAGCCCGGCACAACGAATTTCGACGTCCTGCGCGCCACCTTCCCCGCCGGCACGCTGTCAGGTGCACCGAAAGTACGGGCGATGGAAATCATCGACGAGCTGGAGCCGGTGAAACGTGGGTTGTACGGCGGCGCTTGCGGTTATCTGTCGTTCACGGGCGAAATGGATCTCGCCATCGCGATCCGCACCGGTCTCATCCACAAGGGCAATTTGTACGTGCAGGCGGCGGCGGGTGTGGTCGCGGATTCGGTGCCCGAGTCGGAATGGCAGGAGACGGAGAACAAGGCGCGAGCAGTGCTGCGCGCCGCCGAGCAGGTGCAAGACGGCCTCGATAGCGACTTCTGATCCGGAGACAAACCATGCTGCTGATGATCGATAACTACGATTCGTTCACCTATAACCTGGTTCAGTATTTCGGCGAACTGGGTGAGGACGTACGAACGTACCGCAACGACGAAATTACCCTCGATGAAATTGCGAAGCTGAACCCCGAGCGGATCTGCCTCTCGCCGGGGCCGAGCAATCCGCAACACGCGGGCATCACGCTCGACGTGCTGCGCAAATTCTCCGGAAAGATCCCCATTCTTGGTGTTTGCCTGGGCCATCAGGCTATCGGCGAGGCGTTCGGCGGACGCGTCGTGCGTGCTCAAACCATCATGCATGGCAAGGTGAGCACAATCGAAACCGATTGCCGCGGCGTGTTTGCCGATCTGCCGAAACATTTCAGCGTGACGCGTTATCACTCGCTCGCGATTGAACGCGAATCGCTGCCGGATTGCCTGGAAATATCGGCGTGGACGCCCGACGGTGAAATCATGGGCGTGCGCCACAAGGAACTCGCGGTCGAGGGCGTGCAATTCCACCCGGAATCCATACTGTCCGAGCACGGCCATGCGCTGCTCGAAAACTTCGTCAAGAGTCCGGCGCAAGGCATTCGCGCGTGAACCGAGATCCGATCATGACTATTACAGCCCAGGAAGCGTTGCAACGGACAATCGAGCATCGCGAGATTTTCCACGACGAAATGCTGCACCTGATGCGCATGATCATGCGCGGCGAGATGTCGCCGGTGATGTCCGCCGCGATCATCACGGGTTTGCGCGTGAAGAAGGAAACCATCGGGGAGATCGCGGCGGCGGCGACTGTGATGCGCGAGTTTGCGAATCACGTGAGCGTGCCGGATAGCGACAATCTCGTTGATATCGTGGGCACGGGTGGCGACGGCTCGCACACCTTCAACATCTCGACGGCCACCATGTTCGTCACGGCGGCCGCCGGCGCGAAGGTTGCGAAGCACGGTGGCCGCGGGGTATCGAGTAAATCGGGCAGCGCGGACGTGCTTGAGGCGCTGGGCGTGAATATTGATCTTCAGCCGGAACAAGTGGCGCTGTCCATTGCCGAAACAGGCATGGGTTTCATGTTCGCGCCGAACCATCATCCGGCGATGAAAAACATCGGGCCGGTGCGTCGCGAACTCGGCGTGCGGACGATTTTCAACATCCTCGGTCCGCTGACCAACCCGGCCGGCGCACCCAATCAGTTGATGGGCGTGTTCCATGAAGATCTGGTCGGCATTCAGGTGCGGGTGATGCAGCGCCTCGGAGCCAAGCACGTGCTGGTCGTGTACGGCAAGGACGGCATGGACGAGGTATCGCTGGGCGCGGCAACGGTAGTAGGCGAATTGCGCAACGGTGAAGTGCGTGAGTATGAAATTCACCCTGAAGACTTTGGCTTGCAGATGGTGTCGAACCGGACGCTGAAGGTCGCCGACGCGCAGGAATCGAAGACCATGTTGCTCGGCGCGTTGAATAACAAGCCGTGCGTCGCGCGCGAAATCGTGACGCTGAATGCGGGCACGGCGCTGTACGCGGCCAACGTGGCGGAATCGATCGAAGCCGGCATGGCCCTCGCGAAAGAGGTGATTGCGAGCGGACAAGCCCGCGAAAAAGTCGATGAACTGGTGCGCTTCACGCAGCAATTCGTCAAATAACGAGGCCAGGACATGAGTGACATTCTCGAGCGCATCATTGAAGTCAAACGAAGCGAAGTTCGCATCGCGCAGGAAAGCGTCTCGCTCGAGGAGCTGCGTTTGCAGGCGAGCACGCGCGACTCGCGCGACTTCGTCGGCGCATTGCGCGCGAAGCATGCTGAGGGGAAGCCCGCGATCATCGCGGAAGTGAAGAAAGCGAGCCCGTCGAAGGGTGTAATACGCGAGAACTTCGTCCCCGCCGATATCGCGAAATCATATGAACGAGGCGGCGCTGCGTGTCTGTCGGTGCTGACAGACGTTCAGTTCTTCAAGGGCAGCGTGGCGTACCTGGAAGAAGCGCGCGCCGCTTGCAACCTGCCGGTTCTGCGCAAGGACTTCATTGTCGATCCCTATCAGGTTCTGGAAGCCCGCGCGATGGGCGCCGACTGCATCCTGTTGATCGCCGCCGCACTCCAGCCCTTGCAAATGCGTGACCTGGAAGCGTACGCGCACTCGCTCGGGCTGGCGGTGCTCGTTGAGGTTCACGATCGCGACGAACTCGAACAATCGCTCACCTTGAAGACGCCGTTAATCGGGGTCAATAATCGCAACCTTCGCACGTTCGAAACGTCGATTGAAACGACCATCGGCATGCTGGACATGGTTCCCGAAGACCGTATAGTGGTGACCGAATCGGGCATTCTGAGCCGTGTCGATGTCGACCGGCTACGCGCCATGGATGTGCAGACTTTCCTGGTGGGCGAAGCGTTCATGCGCGCCGGCGATCCCGGTACCGAACTGGCGCGAATGTTCTTCTGACGTTGTTGCACGGAGTTTATTTTGAGTATTGAACGCGAGATCAAACTGGCGCTGCCTACGTCGGAGCATGGCGAAGTAGCGAAGGACCTGACGCAACGTACGGGTCAGGAAGGCCGCAAGATCCAGCTCACCAACGTGTACTTCGATACCCCCGACCGTGCGCTTGCCAAGGCGAAAAGCGCGGTGCGTTTGCGCGGCACACGGGGTCAATGGCTGCAAACGTACAAGACGGCTGGAGAATCGACGGGCGGTTTGCATAACCGGCATGAATGGGAGCGGCCCGTAGCCGGCGAAGCGCTGGAAATCCCCGCCCTGCTTGAAATCTGCGACGACCAGAACGCCGCCAATGCGCTCAGCGACGCCGCGCCCGAATTGGCCGCCCTGTTCCGCACCGATTTTTCGCGCGTGATCTGGGACGTCGAGATCGACGGTGCGAAGATCGAAGCGGCGCTGGATCTCGGCGAGGTAATAGCTGACGTCAACGGCGAGCGCATGACAACGCCGATCAGCGAACTCGAACTAGAGCTGAAATCCGGCAACGAGGAAGCATTGAACTCCCTCGCCGCGCAAATGCGGGGAGCGTTTCTGTACCTCCAGCCTGAAGATGCCAGCAAGGCAAGCCGGGGCTACGAGCTGTGCGCGCCTAAATTGGCTGGCTCCAACGGCGACGTGAAATGAGTCAGGCGTCGCTGTTTGAAGCTGAGGCACCGAAAGCCCATCCTTTTACACCGCTCGAAAGTCAGTTCGACGCATTGCCGGCGGAGTGGCGCGAACATCTGAAGACTTTCATCGAGAGCACGCATTACGCCACGTTGTGCGCGTTCGTCGACGCCGAGCGCGCCGCCGGCAAGACCGTGTATCCCGCCGATGTCTTCCGCGCCTTGCGCCTGACTCGTCCCGGCGACGTGAAGGTTGTCATCCTCGGACAAGATCCCTATCACGGCGAAGATCGCGGCGCGCCGCAGGCTCACGGACTGGCGTTTTCAGTGCCGGAGCCGGTTCGGCCGCCGCCATCGCTGAAAAATATCTTCAAGGAAATCAACGCCAGCTTGGGCTTTGCAGCACCCGCTCACGGTTGCCTCGACGCTTGGGCACAACAGGGCGTGCTGTTGCTGAACACGTCGCTGACGGTTGAACGCGATAAAGCCGGCAGTCACGCCAAGCGCGGCTGGGAGCATTGCACCGACACGCTGATTCACGAACTTGCCCTTCGGCATGAACATCTCGTGTTCATGCTTTGGGGAGCGCATGCGCAGGCGAAACGGGGGTTGATCGCGTCGGCGGTGGCGTCCGGGAAAGCGCATTGCGTGCTGGAAGCGCCCCACCCGTCTCCACTGTCAGCGCATCGCGGCTTTCTGGGGTGCGGGCATTTTGTGGCGGCGAATACGTATCTGGAACAACATGGACGACCTGCCATTAGCTGGCAATTGCCCGCTCTGGCCGACACGTCCGCGTAAAAAACCCGCCGATGTCTCACGACACGGCGGGTTTTTCAAATGCGTCCTGCTACTTCACAAGCTTACAGCGCGGCGATCGAGTCGCGAGCGGTAGCCAAAGCAGCGCCGGCCGCGTCCGGGCCCATATTCAGGCCTTCAGCGAAGATGAAGCTGACGTCGGTCATGCCCAGGAAACCTAGGAACGCCTTCAGATACGGCGTTTGCGAATCGTTCGGCGTACCGCTGTACTTGCCGCCGCGTGCGGACACAACAATCACCTTCTTGCCCGTTACCAGGCCTTCCGGGCCGTTCGCACCGTACTTGAACGTGATGCCCGCGCGTGCGATCCAGTCGAAATACGCCTTCAGTTGGGACGAAATGCCGAAGTTGTACATCGGTGCTGCGATCACGACCACGTCAGCCGCTTGCAGTTCAGCGATAAGCGCTTCGCTCTTGGCATGAATCGCGTTCTGTTCGGCCGTGCGCTGATCGGCGGGCGTGAAGAATGCGCCGAGGGTAGCGTCGTCGAGGTGAGGAATGTTGTCGGAGAGCAGATTGCGCACGACAAGCTTCGCACCCGGGTGCGCTTGCTGGAGCTTCGCCGACACTTCGTCAGCCAGCAACGTGGATTGGGCGCCTTGCGAGCGTGCTGCGGAATTGATTTGAAGAATGGTCGTCATGATGATTCCTGTGTCTGTTGAGTTCGAGCACGGATCGCGCTCTGACAGGACGCATTCTTCTTTTTTAAGACGCCGGGAACAAGCTGTGCACTCGTGACGGATTGTTGCATCAATAGAACAATCCGCCTTTGGCCATGCTTTTACCCCTCAACCTTTCAGCCAGCGTTCGCGCCATTGCTTCGACGGACCACGCCCAACGGCAGTGGACAACACATAACGCGATACTTCCGGCGGATCGAGTTTGACCTGCGCGACGCGTAGCTCGTCGCGCCGGAATGCATGCACTTCGACCTTCGCGCCTGGCAAATAGCGCGCAAGGAGCGTGTCGAGATTCGATCCGGTTACGCGCAAGCCGTCGATTGCGATCAGAACGTCGCCCGCCGACAAACCCGCCTTCTGCGCCGCACTGTTTTCGTGGACAGCCGCGAGCACGCAATCCGCGCCGTTGCGAATCCGGGCGCCGAACGACGGTTTCGCCGCCGTGCCGTTGGTCGCGACATCGGGAGCGAACGTGATGCCAAAGGGCTCGAACAAAGTATCGAGCGGCAGATCGCGTGTGCCGTGAACTCCCTCGCGGAACAGTTTTTTCAAGTCAGCGCCGGTGGCTTCGGAGAACAAGGCTTCCACTTCGCTTTCTTCGATACCCCGCGCGTTGCCGTGATAAAAATCGCGACCGTAGCGTTGCCACAGAAGCCGCATGACGTCGTCGAGCGATTTCTTGCCTTCGGTTTGCGCGCGAATTGACAGGTCGAAAGCGAGCGCGACAAGCGAACCCTTCTGGTAATAGCTGACAATCGCGTTCGCCGCGTTTTCGTCCTGCCGATAATATTTGACCCACGCATCGAACGAGCTTTCAGCCACGGTCTGCTTGAGCCGACCTGAGCCGCGCAACACACCGCCGAGCGTCTTGCCCAACAGCGAAAAGTACTCGCTCGCGCTGATGAGGCCGCTGCGCACGAGCATGAGGTCGTCGTAGTACGAAGTGAAACCTTCGAACAGCCACAGCAACGACGTGTAATTTTCCTGCGATAAATCGTACGGCGCGAACGCAGCGGGTTTGATGCGCTTCACGTTCCACGTATGGAAATACTCGTGGCTGCAAAGACCAAGATACGTTCGATAACCGTCCGTCACATCCGGGCGTCCGGCAACAGGCAGATCGGCGCGATTGCAGATCAGCGCCGTCGATGCACGATGCTCCAGGCCACCATAACCGTCGGCGACGGCAACCGTCATGAACACATAACGATCAACCGGCGCCTTTTTCGTACGCGGTTCGAACAACGCGATTTGCGATTCGCAAACCCGCTTGAGGTCGGTTTCCAGGCGGTGCATGTCGAGCCCGGTCACGCGGCCTGAGATCACAATGTCGTGCTTCGCGCCGCAGGCGTCGAAGGAACCGAGCGCGAACTCGCCCAGCGTCACCGGATGATCGATCAGCGCATCGTAGTTCGGCGCTTCATACGCACCAAATCCGTAACGCTTGGTGCCGCGCGCCTCGGGCAATGCCGTCGCCACTCGCCAGTTCGCGTATTGCGTGCCCGCAGGCTTTTGAATATCGACTATGCAGGGCACATCCGCTTGCCCTTCGACCGCGAGGAACACGCTCGTGCCGTTGAAAAACCCAATGGTGTCGTCGAGATGCGCCGCACGCACCGACAAGTCCCAGCCGTAGACCTCGTAGCGCAGCGTGATCGGGCCATCGTGCGGCGCCGTTGCCCAAGCGTGCTTGTCGGTTTTATCGATGGCGAGCTTGCGGCCGGCCGCGTTGAACGCCTGCAGCGTGACGATATTGCGAGCGAATTCGCGGATCATGTAACTGCCCGGAATCCACACAGGCAGCACGAAACGCTGACCCGACGGATCGGGTTGCGCTACGGTCAATGTCACTTCAAACAAATGCGCAGCGGGATTTTTCGGAACGATGGTGTAACGGATGGTGTTCATGCGTCGAGGTCCTTTTGTTCTTGTCGCTGGGCGTGATTGTCTGGCCCGGCATTCAGTGCGTGCGCGGTCTGTGGCGCAAGCGGTCGCGCAACTTCACGAAAGCGAAAGAGGCGCATCGCGCGCCTCCTTCGTCGTTGTTCAACTAATCTTCAACTCAGACAAACCAGACAGCTCAATCAGCGAACCGCCGACAATTCCTTCTCCAGCCGGTCTGCCGGTACTGCGCCGGGCAGCCGGCGTCCGTCGGCCAGGAAAACGGTAGGTGTGCCGGTGACGTTCATCGACTGGCCGAGCTTCAGGTTCTTGTCGATGGCGGCCGTGTCGCAGCTAGCGGCGGCGGTGGGCGCCGTGTGGTCGAGCATCCAGCCTTCCCACGCGCCCGAACGATCCTTCGAACACCAGATCGACTTCGACTTGACGGTCGAATCCGGCGACAAAACCGGGTAAAGGAAGGTGTAGACGGTGACGTTATCGACGGACTTGAGCGTGGTTTCCAACTGCTTGCAATACGGGCAGTTCGGATCGGAGAACACGGCGATCTTGCGCGCGCCCGTGCCCTTCACCACTTTGACCGCGTTCTCGAACGGCAGCTTCGCGAAATCGATCTTGTTCGTTTCCGCCAGACGCGCTTCCGTGAGATTCGTGCGGGTGCGGGTATCGACGAGATCGCCCATCAGCAGATAATTGCCGGTGGCGTCCGTGTAGACGATCTGCGCGCCGAGGTTAACTTCGTAAAGCCCCGGAACCGGGGACTTCTGCACGCTTTTGATATCGGCGTCGCCAATGCGCGATTGCAGCGTGGACTTGATCTTGTCGGTGGTCTGATCGGCTTGTGCCGCGATGCCGATACCAAACACCGCGGCCAGCGTGGCAGCAGCAACCAGGGCGCGGCGAAGAGTGATTTTCATTCGAGTTTCCGTCAATCTTGAAGTAAGTGGGATGTTCCTGGCCAAGTTTCTTGGCCCGGCTTAACCAAGCGCAGCAGACACAAGCCAGCGCTTGACAAGCGGTTGTGCACCCACGAGCGCCATGCCAGTGTTGCGCAGCCCGCGAGCGAGCGTGCCAGGCATGGCGAAGAGTTTCTGCAGGCCGTCGCATGCGAGCGTCAGTTTCTGGATGTCCTCGCGACGGGTACGTTCGTATCGGCGCAATAAGACGGGGTCGCCGGCCGTTCGAAACGCTTCCTTGCTGGCGAGGGTTTCGGCCAGCGCGGCGACATCGCGCAGACCCAGGTTCATGCCCTGGCCCGCCAGCGGATGAATCAGATGCGCAGCGTCGCCAACCAGCGCGACGCGCGGGCCGATCAGCCGGTCCACGGTTTGGAGCGCGAGCGGAAACCCCTGCGCCGGCGTCACGCATTCGAGCGCGCCGAGCATGTTCTGCGTGGCCTTTTCGACCTCTGCCGCGAGTTGGGCGGGATCGAGTTTCAGGAGGGCATCGGCGTGTTCGGTTTTAGCGGACCACACCAGCGAAACGTGGTCTCCGGGCAACGGCAATAACGCGATGATCTCGCCATCGCGGAACCACTGGTACGCCGTCTCGCCGTGCGGCTTTTCGCACTTGAAGTTCGCCACCACACCCGTTTGCCGATAATCCCGGCGCTGCATTTTCGCGCCCGTCTGCGCCCGCACCCAGGAATGAGCGCCGTCCGCGCCCACCACCAGATCCGCTTCGAGCGTGTCGCCATTTGCGAGGGTCAGATGCGCGGCGTCATCGCGGATGGTCAGGCCCTGGGCGCGCGAATCGATCCATGTCAGGTTCGGCTGGAAACGCAGCGCGGCATCAAGCGATCGTTCGATCAATGACGATTCCACGATCCACGCCAATTGCGGCACGGCTGCCTGGAACGCGGAGAAATGCAGCTCGGCGAAAGCATCGCCGAAAACGCGCATGTCCAGCACCGGTCCGAGCTTGTCGCGCTCCAGCGCCTGCCAGACGCGCAGCCGTTCCAGCAGCGCCTGCGAGCTCGACGACAGCGCGTAGATGCGGGAATCGAAGCTGTCGGCGGGGGGCGCGGCTGCAGCAGGCGTTGCAAGCAACGCCGTGCGCAGGCCGGATTGTGTCAGCGCGAGCGCCGCCGTCTTGCCGACGAGGCCGCCGCCGACCACCGTCGCATGAAAATTTCGTGAGTGGAAAGTCATGTCGGCATTATAGCCGCCGGGGTATTTCGAGATTCGATGTGCCATGCGGTGTTTCAGCCGATGCGTCGCCCTGAAGCGGCCGTGAAGCCACCTTCCCGCCCGCCCAGCCGACCCGGCCGTGGCGCTACAATAGCGGTTTTTCCGGCCCGCACGACGTGGCCGCCCGCTACGCGCGTGACTCCCGGGTTGTGAAACCCGCGACACCCGCGTCCAGCGTTGATTCAAGCGTTGAACCACGCGGCGCACGCCGTTTCACCAGTTCGAAGGATTCCATGAGCCTCCAATGCGGCATCGTCGGCTTGCCTAACGTCGGCAAGTCCACACTGTTCAATGCACTGACCAAGGCCGGCATCGCCGCCGAAAACTACCCGTTCTGCACGATCGAGCCGAATGTCGGCGTGGTCGAAGTGCCGGATCCGCGGCTGGCCGCGCTCTCGGATATCGTCAAACCCGAGCGCGTGGTCCCGGCCATTGTTGAATTCGTCGATATCGCAGGCCTCGTGGCCGGCGCGAGCAAGGGCGAAGGCCTGGGCAACAAGTTCCTCGCGAACATTCGCGAAACCGACGCCATCACGCACGTCGTGCGCTGCTTCGAAGACGAAAACGTGATTCACGTCGCGAACAAGATTGATCCGCTCGCGGACATCGAAGTCATCAATACGGAACTGGCGCTGGCGGATCTGGCGACGGTGGAGAAGGCTCACCACCGTTACGCGAAGTCCGCGCGCTCGGGCAACGACAAGGAAGCAGCGAAGCTCGTCCCCTTGCTGGAAAAGATCCAGGCGCAACTCGATCAGGCGAAGCCTGTGCGCGCGCTGGACCTGAGCGAAGACGAACTTCTGCTGATCAAGCCGCTCTGCCTGATCACGGCCAAGCCGACCATGTACGTGGCAAACGTGAAGGATGATGGTTTCGAGAACAATCCGCATCTGGACGCGGTGCGCAAGCACGCGCAGGCCGAGGGCGCGCCGGTGGTGGCGGTGTGCGCGGCGATCGAAGCGGAAATCGCGGATCTCGACGACGCCGACAAGCAGGAGTTTCTCGCCGATATCGGTATGGAAGAGCCGGGGCTGGATCGCGTGATTCGCGCGGGTTACAAGCTGCTCGGCTTGCAGACGTATTTCACGGCGGGCGTGAAGGAAGTGCGGGCGTGGACAATTCATATCGGCGACACCGCCCCTCAGGCCGCCGGCGCTATTCACACGGATTTCGAGCGCGGGTTTATTCGCGCGCAGACCATCGCCTTCGACGACTTCGTTGCGTTCAAGGGTGAGCAAGGCGCGAAGGAAGCCGGGAAGATGCGGGCCGAAGGAAAGGAATATGTCGTACACGACGGCGACGTGATGAATTTCTTGTTCAACGTCTGATGTAATAATTCGTCGTCCAAGGCTGTTCGAGGTTGTGATTAAAGGCGGGGTCCCTGATAAAGAAAGGGATTCCGCTTTTTTATTGCCTTGCGCCGGCAGCCCTCGATCGCAAACCGCGCGCAACCCACCTTGGACGGTGTACATGAAGACCGAACTGATTTACTCGTTGACCGAGCACTTCGAAGCGCACGCCCAGCAGACCGGCAGCGGCGTCGAATTCTGGCTTGCCCGTGACCTTCAACACCTGCTTGGGTATGCCAAGTGGGAAAACTTCGTCAAGGTAGTGAGCAAAGCCGAGATTGCCTGCGAAACCTCAGGCCATGCGGCGGCAGACCATTTTCCTGACGTCAGGAAAATGGTCGACCTGGGCTCAGGTAGCCAGCGCGAAGTCGATGACATCATGCTCACTCGCTACGCCTGCTATCTGGTCGCTCAAAATGGAGACCCCAAAAAGCACGAAATTGCGTTTGCACAGACCTATTTTGCCGTGCAGACTCGACGCGCAGAATTGATCGAGCAACGGCTGCTCGACTCGGAACGTCTCGTCGCCCGCATGAAACTGACCAGTACAGAAAAGGAGCTATCTGAAGTGATTTTCGAACAAACCGGTGGAAACGACGATTTCGGCATGATTCGGAGCAAAGGCGATCACGCCTTGTTCGAAAAAACGACCCAGCAAATGAAGTCGCATTGGAAGGTCCCCGCCAAGCGGCCATTGGCCGATTTCGCGCCCACGATCATTCTCAAAGCAAAGGATTTCGCGGCCGAAATCACCATCTTCAATTCCCGCGAAAAACAGCTTGGAAACGAAGAAGCGATCTCGAAGGAGCACATCAACAACAATGGCGCGGTTCGCAAGACGCTGCTCGAACGCGGCATCCGGCCGGAAACCCTGCCTGCGGCGGAGGACGTGAAAAAGGTCGCGCGCCGGCTCGCATCGGAAGATAAAACACGCGCAAAGAATCCAGAAGCGCTCGACTCCTGATTGCCCCGGGAAGATCGCCTGCTCGATAATGCGGCGATCCAAAACGACCAACGCAAGAGTTCACACGTCTCGCGTCCAAAACAAAAATAATGACGACACGTCTTTATCGCCGCGCCGCCTCGATCCTCCTCGCCGCCCTCGCGCTCAGTTACTCCACCTCGTTCGCCTACGCCTACTCCGCCCCGAACGAGTCCGACCTCGATAACCACCAGACCTATCGCAATCATGACGGCGAAACCGTCCACTCCCCGGCGCATTCGCGTTCGGGCGAAGCCCCTGACGGCGCCACCGCCCGATGCCGCGACGGCACATGGAGCTTCAGCCGCCATCGCAGCGGCACGTGTTCGCGCCATGGCGGCGTCGCAGCCTGGCGCTGAGAACGCCCGGTCACACTCGCTTATCACGCAGGTAACACGCAGGTAACACGCAGGCGCAAGCGTCGACGCAGATAAACGCCTGCCTGAGAGCCACGGGCAGCCATATCCATCGAAGTACAATGTCGTCACTTCCCGCGCGCTGCGGGAAACGCAACGTCGCGTACTGAACCCAGGGGTTTGCCGGCGGAGGCTTAAAACCCGGCATCCGCCCGGCCGAAGCCCGCCGTAAAACCGAAATCCGTCAACCTCCAGACAACCGAACCCGCCAATGGCCCAATACGTTTTCACCATGAACCGCGTCGGCAAGATCGTGCCGCCCAAGCGCCAGATCCTGAAAGACATCTCGCTGTCGTTTTTTCCCGGCGCGAAGATCGGCCTGCTCGGCCTGAACGGTTCCGGCAAGTCGACCCTGATCCGGATCATGGCGGGCGTCGACAAGGAAATCGAAGGCGAAGCCACGCCGATGCCGAACTTGAACATCGGCTACTTGCCGCAGGAACCGCAACTCGATCCGCAGCAAACCGTGCGCGAAGCCGTTGAAGACGGCCTCGGCGAAGTCTTCAGCGCGCAGAAAAAACTCGACGCCATCTACGCGGCCTACGCCGAACCTGATGCCGATTTCGACGCCCTCGCCGCCGAGCAAGCCAAATACGAAGCCATCCTCGCGACGAGCGACGGCGGCACGCCCGAGCAACAACTCGAAGTCGCCGCCGACGCGCTTCGGCTGCCCGCGTGGGACGCGAAAATCGAACATTTGTCGGGCGGCGAAAAGCGTCGTGTGGCGCTCTGCAAACTGCTGCTGCAAAAGCCCGACATGCTGCTGCTCGACGAACCGACCAACCACCTGGACGCCGAATCGGTGGACTGGCTGGAACAGTTCTTGACGCGCTATCCAGGCACGGTCGTGGCGGTTACCCACGATCGCTATTTCCTCGATAACGCCGCCGAGTGGATTCTCGAACTTGACCGCGGCCACGGCATTCCATGGAAGGGCAACTACAGCAGCTGGCTTGACCAGAAGCAGGATCGGCTGAAACAGGAAGAATCGACGGAATCGGCGCGTCAGAAAGCGCTGAAGAAAGAACTGGACTGGGTGCGGCAGAACCCGAAGGGACGCCAGGCGAAGTCGAAGGCGCGTATCGCTCGCTTCGAGGAACTCAACAGCCAGGAATACCAGAAGCGCAACGAAACGCAGGAAATCTTCATCCCTGTGGGCGACCGGCTGGGCAATGAAGTGATCGAGTTCAAGAACGTGAGCAAGGCTTATGGCGACCGTTTGCTGATCGATAACCTCAACATGAAGATCCCGGCCGGCGCGATTGTCGGAATTATCGGGCCGAATGGCGCGGGGAAATCCACATTGTTCCGCATGCTCACGGGTAAGGAACAACCGGATTCGGGCGAAATCGTCACGGGTCCGACGGTCAAGCTGGCGTACGTGGATCAAAGCCGCGATGCGCTCAACGCCGGCAAGACTGTGTTCGAAGAGATTTCGGGCGGTGCGGACGTATTGACGGTCGGCAAGTACGAAACGCCGTCGCGGGCGTATATCGGCCGTTTCAACTTCAAGGGCGGCGATCAGCAGAAGACCGTCGGCGCGTTGTCGGGCGGTGAACGTGGCCGCCTGCATCTGGCGAAGACGCTGATTGAAGGCGGCAACGTGCTGTTGCTGGACGAGCCGTCGAATGACCTGGACGTTGAAACACTGCGCGCGCTCGAAGACGCGTTGCTGGAATTCGCGGGATCGGTAATGGTGATCTCGCACGATCGCTGGTTCCTCGACCGGATCGCGACGCACATCATCGCGTTTGAAGGCGATTCGCAAGTGACCTTCTTCGACGGCAACTATCAAGAGTACGAAGCCGACAAGCGCAATCGTCTGGGCGAAGAAGCGGCGAAGCCGAAACGCCTGCGCTATAAGCCAATCGTCCGATAAGCACGGCAAGGGCCGACAACAACGCACCGGATTGCCGCCCGCTCGGGCGGCCTGGATGGGGGGGCATCGGGATGGCGGGAACGAAGGCGCGACGCGTGGCGCTGTGGGCGGGCGCGGTCATCGTGGTGTTGCTGCTGGCAGTTGCCGGCGGCGGGTTTTTCGTCGCGCATCAAATGAAGGCGCGCGTGCTTGAAACGCTCGGGCCGCTCGGCTCGGTTGAAGATATCGACGTGGGTTATGCGCGGATCACGTTGAGCCGCGTGCGTCTGCGGGGCCCGCACGGCTGGCCCGCGGACGACACGCTGCGAGCTGAGCGCGTCACGCTGAACGTCGATATGCGCGCGCTCCTGAGCAATCGCGTGCATCTGCAACATGTGACGGTGGACGGCTTTTATCTCTCTGTTGCCCGTTTCGCCGATGGCCGCGTCGAGCTACTGCCCAATCTGCGGCAGTCAACGCGCGAGGCCCAGGCCGGTTCAAGCAAAGCGGCGGCACACGCGCAAGAAGACCGGCTGATCGATCACGTCACGTTTGAGCGCGGCGCAATGGAATTCTTCGATGAATCCGTGCAAACGCCGCCCTACAGGATCTTGATTTCCGACGCGCGGGCCAATGTCGATAACCTGCATCTTCCCGCGCTCACCGAACCGACCAAGCTCGATATGACCGGTTCGATCAAAGGACCGTCGCACACGGGCACGGTCGCGTTCAATGGCTGGATAAAAATAGCGAACAAGGATTCGCAGACGCACACGACCTTGCGCAACGTCGACATTGCTACGCTCGATCCGTATCTGCTGCGCAAAGCGGGCGCAAGGACCGCCATCACGGGTGGCACGATCGACCTCACGCTCGACGCCACGGTGCACGACTACCGCATCCACGCGCCGGGTTCGGTCGTGCTGAACCGGTTGCAGTTATCGGATAACGGCAACGCGCTCGACACGTTTCTCAGCATTCCAACCAAGCTCGCGATCGCGGCATTGAAAAATCACGATCAGATCAAATTGAACTTCGAGCTGGACGGCGATCTACGCGATCCGAAGTTCTCGCTCAACGAGAGCTTGATGAACAAGCTCGCGGAGGGCTTCGCGAAGATTGTCGGCGTGAACACCGAAGGCGTGGCCAAGAACGCCGGCGGTGTGGTCAAGAGCATCGGCGACACGCTGAAGCATCTGTTTGGAAAGTGATTACACGGGCAAACCGAGCGCCCTCAAGCGCGCTTCGGTCTGCCCGGCATTCGTGTGATGCACGGCGTTCCAGCCGAGCGCGGTAGCAGCCTGGACGTTCTTCGCGTTGTCATCGATAAAAACGACTTCCTGCGGTTGAATCCCGGGAAGATGCTTTTCAATCTCAGCCCACATCAACGCGAAAATCGCCGGATCGGGTTTTGCGACCAACGCACGCCCCGACACAACCACCTCACGAAAACGCTGCAGCACCGGGAACCGCTCCCACGCCCAGGGGAAAGTTTCAGCGGACCAGTTGGTGAGTCCGAACAGCGGCACGTCCGCTGCTTCGAGCTTGTCGACCAGTGCGACGCCATCTTCCAGCACGCCCCCTACCATTTCCTGCCAGCGCTCGTAAAACGCGCGGATCAGGGCTTCATGTTCGGGAAATTTAGCGATCAATTCAGCGTTGCCGTCAGCGATGGTTTGCCCTGCGTCCTGCTGCAGCACCCAGTTCATATGCACGACGTTGTCCATGAACCAGCGCCGTTCGGTGGCATCGGGAATCAGCCGGCTATACACATACTCGGGATTCCAGTCGATCAACACGCCGCCGAAATCGAAAACTACTGCCTTGATCGCCATTCGTTCGCTGATTGCCATGCACCCCTCCGTTCAGATTGCTTGCGTGCGTTTTTCGAGCCACGTTTTCGCCGCGCCGGACACATGCGGCGAGACGCGTTCGAGAACCGTGGCGTGATAGTCGTTGAGCCACGCGCGTTCGTCGCCGCGCAGCAGGGTCAGGTCGATGCAGCGCGTGTCGACAGGACACAGCGTCAGCGTTTCGAACTTGAGGAAATCGCCGAATTCGGTCTTGCCGGCGGGCTCGTTCATGACGAGGTTTTCGATGCGAACACCCCATTTCCCCGGCCGATAAAGCCCCGGTTCAATCGACGTGATCATGCCGTCTTCCATCGCCGTGTACGGCTCGGCCGGCGCGTAGTGCGAGATGACCTGCGGACCTTCGTGCACGTTCAGGAAATAGCCGACGCCATGCCCCGTGCCGTGTCCGTAATCCGCGCCGGCTTCCCAGATGGGCGCACGGGCGATGGCATCGAGCATGGGCGAACGGATGCCGCGCGGGAAATGCGCCCGCGACAACGCGATCGTCCCCTTCAGCACAATGGTGAAATCACGTTTGTGCTCAGCCGTGATCGTGCCGATGGGTACAACGCGCGTGATATCCGTGGTACCGCTCACGTACTGGCCGCCTGAATCGATCAGCAGCAAGCCGTTGCCTTCGATCACCGAATGCGAGGCTCCGGTCGCGCGATAATGCGGCATCGCGCCATTCGCATTGAAGCCGGCGATAGTCGCAAAGCTCAACGTGACGAACCCTGGCCGGCGCGCACGCGCAGCCGTCAATTTTTCGTCGATAGTAAGTTCCGTGATCGTCTCGCGTCCGAGCGCATCTTCGAACCATGCGAAGAACTCGGCGAGCGCCGCGCCGTCCTGTTCCATCGTCGAACGGATGTGCGCGGCGTCGGCGGCAGTCTTGCGCGACTTGGCGAACGTCGACGGATTCACCGCCTCCACAATCTTCACTTCAGCCGGCACTTTCTCGAGCGAGCCGAACGTGATCCGGCGCGGATCGATAAGAAGCGTAGAACCGGCGGGCAACGTAGCGAGAGCGTTCGCGACGGCGGTGTACGGCTCGACGCGCAAGTTCTCCTTCGCCAGCGACGCCTTGAGATCAGCGGAAATCTTGCCATCGCCGACAAACAATGCGGCGTCGTCCAGTCCGATCAACGCATGCGCGACGAACACGGGGTTATAGGTGACATCGGCCCCGCGCAGATTGAACAGCCACGCGAGATCGTCGAGCGTCGAGACGAAATGCCACTGCGCGCCCTTCTCGCGCATCACGCGCCGCACTTCCGCCAGCTTTTCCGGACGCGTGACGCTCGCGTGGGGCGCGACATGTTCGTACACATTCTCCGATGGCAAACCCGGCCGCTCCGGCCAGACGGCATCGAGCAGGTCCAGGTCCGTGCGCAACACGATCCCGCGTGCGCTCAACGCATCCTGCAGCGCCCGAGCCGCCGCCACACCGAGCACGGCGCCATCGACTGCGACCGTCGCGCCGGCCGCCACGTTTTCCGCTAGCCAGTCCACGTGAGGTGCGGACTGCTGCCCGGCCATCATCTTCATCAATGCAATACCGGTCCCGGCCAGTTGCGCCTCGGCCATCGTCCAATAACGGCTGTCGACCCACACGCCGGCGAACTCGGCGGTCACGACCAGCGTTCCAACCGAGCCCGTGAACCCTGAGAGCCATTGCCGCCCCTGCCAGTGCTCCGGCAAGTACTCGGAGATGTGCGGATCCGACGAAGGCACCAGCACGGCGGCCAGCGCCTCACGCGCCATCGCGCCGCGCAGCAATTCGATACGCCGGGCGAAAGTCTGGGCGTCGGGGGAATTCAGTCGATCGTTCATGGAGTCACCTGCAGAATTAATTTGATACGTAGAACCAGTCGAACCGTAGTCAACGGTACATCGACCGCGAATCAACGCCGCGCCGCCACTCCTACCGTGACGGTTACGGCGGCCAGCGCCAGCAGCGCGCACGCGAGCCACTCAAGGGAGTCACCATCGTGGAAAGCGCCAGTGATATTGCCGAGCATTTTTGCGAGCGTCGCCGCCACCATGCCCGCGAGTCCCGCCGCCCATAACCGGCCGAACTGTTTTGAGACCAAACGCCGCAACGGATGCAGCCGCCAGCCGGCCAGCCCGACCACCAAACCGAGAAATACGATCCCTGGCCACCCCATTAGCGGTGCTTTCCAACGGAATTAAGACTAAACCTATGGGTTGAATCGGATTGGTGAACTAGCATTTTCTGTTCTGTAAACCTAGAAGGTCTGGAAGGCGTTTGCAGCGTAGCGGATGAGTTTAGGGGGCTGGAATGGCGATGGCAAGCAAGTGCCAAGTGCCACGCCGCCCGGCCTGCTCCCAACGCGCGCGGCAGCGTCGCAAATCATGCGAATCGCCATCATCGACGCGGACGCTCAGCACGCCGCACTCATCCGCCGGACCCTTGTCCTGGACGGCCATTTCTGTCATTTCTTCCCTACCGCGCCCGTGTTGCTGGATCGGATGAGGTACGACACATTCGATTTGCTGATCGCCGCCAATGAAACGCGCGACATGATCGGCGCGGAAATCATCGAACGGGTCAGGCAACTGGCGCCGCAGCTTCCCATTGTGTTGATCGCGGCGAGCCAGAGCGAGGACGACATGGTTGCGTGCCTGAAAGCCGGCGCCGACGATTGCGTCGCGAAACCTGTCCGCTGCGTCGAACTGGCCGCCCGCGTCGAAGTGCTGGCGCGCCGCAGCGCGATTCGTACGCCTGCCGCCGAGCATTTCGGCGAGTATCGGTTCAACGCGTCGGAACTGAGCGTGAGTTTCGCCGATGTGCGGGTGTTGCTCACGCCCAAGGAGTTCCGCTTCGCCCGGTTGCTCTTCACGAACCTGTCGCGCGCCGTGTCGCGGGCACACATCATGGAAGTGGTGTGGCCGCGCGGCAGCGACATGGCGTCGCGGACTTTGGATACCCACGCGTCCCGTCTGCGGACGAAATTGCTGCTTCGGCCGGACAACGGATACCGGCTGACGCCGCTCTACGGCTACGGTTATCAACTGGACCGGATTGAAGCGGACGGCATTCCAGGCGGCTTGTCCGGCTTGGGTTTCCAGGCGGGGACTGAAGGAATTCGCGAAAGGCTATAATATCGGGCTAATTTCCAAGGTTCCCAAGGCCATCGGATCAGGCCCATAACATGCAGCTCCTCGCGATCGGAATCAACCACCACACTGCGCCTGTCGCCTTGCGCGAACGCGTGGCGTTTCCGCTCGAACAGATCAAACCAGCGCTCGGCGCGCTGAAAGACCTGTGGCTGGGGCCGCTGGGGAAGGCGGCGCCGGAGGCCGCGATCCTCTCGACGTGCAACCGCACGGAGTTGTATTGCGCCACCGACGACAAAGCCGCCCGCGACGCCGCCATCCATTGGATGTCCAGGTATCACAACCTGCCGGTGTCCGAACTCGCGCCGCACGTCTACGCGCTGCCGCAGTCCGAAGCGGTGCGGCATGCGTTTCGCGTCGCCTCGGGACTTGATTCCATGGTGCTTGGCGAGACGCAGATTGTCGGCCAGATGAAAGATGCGGTGCGTACGGCGTCTGAAGCCGGCGCGCTTGGCACGTATCTGAACCAGTTGTTCCAGCGCACCTTTGCCGTTGCGAAGGAAGTGCGCACAACGACTGAAATTGGGGCGCAATCGGTTTCCATGGCTGCTGCGGCCGTGCGTCTCGCCCAGCGCATCTTTGAAAACATTGCAGGTCAGCGCGTGCTGTTTATCGGTGCGGGTGAAATGATCGAGTTGTGCGCGACGCACTTTGCCGCGCAAAAGCCGCGCGAGCTCGTGGTGGCGAACCGCACCGCCGAACGCGGTGAAAAGCTCGCCGAGCGCTTCAACGGCCGTTGCATTCCGCTCTCAGAGTTGCCGGCGCGCATGCACGAGTTCGACATCATCGTGTCGTGCACCGCATCCACGTTGCCGATCATCGGGCTCGGCGCGGTGGAACGGGCGGTCAAGGCGCGCCGTCATCGGCCGATCTTCATGGTCGATCTCGCCGTTCCGCGCGACATCGAACCTGAAGTGGGCAAGCTGCAGGACGTATTCCTCTATACCGTCGATGACCTTGGCGCGATCGTGCGCGAAGGCAGCGCGTCGCGGCAAGCAGCGGTGGCGCAAGCGGAATCGATCATCGACACCCGTGTGCAGAATTTCATGCAATGGCTGGACGCGCGCAGCATCGTGCCGGTGATCCGCCACATGCACACGCAAGCCGATGCAATGCGCCGCGCCGAAGTTGAACGCGCCCGCAAGATGCTCGCGCGTGGCGACGATCCGGCCGCGGTGCTCGAAGCGCTGTCGCAATCGCTGACGAACAAGCTGATCCACGGCCCTACGCACGCACTCAGCCGTGCCAGCAGTGAGAATCGCGACCAGCTCATCGACTTGATGGGCGGGCTTTACAAGCACGCCCATCCGTCGGGATCGAACGAACCGTCCGATCCGTCGGAAACTTAGCGCCCTTCTTTCGTCTCTTCTGCAATTGCGCCGCGTGCGAGCATCTTTGCGGTCGCCTTCCTGATCGCTGTCTTCTTCGGAGCGTCGCTCCAGCCTTCCATGAAAACGAGCATGCAAAACAAGCTCGACCAGCTGACTACCAGGCTGGCCGAACTCAATGACCTGATGAGCCGCGAAGATGTGACCGCCGATATGGATCAGTATCGGAAGATCACGCGGGAAAACGCCGAAATTGGGCCGGTCGTGGAGCAATACGCGTTGTGGCGGCAGGCGTCGAACGACGAAACCACCGCCATGGAGTTGCTCTCCGACCCGTCCATGCGCGATTTCGCCGAAGAAGAAATTGGCGAGGCACGCGAGCGGATGGTGGCTATCGAGCGCGATCTGCAAGCCATGTTGCTGCCGAAAGATCCCAACGACGACCGTAATATCTTCATCGAAATCCGCGCTGGCACGGGCGGCGATGAATCGGCGCTGTTCGCGGGTGACCTGCTGCGCATGTATCTTCGATACGCCGAGCGTAATCGCTGGGCGGTCGAAATGATGTCGGAAAGCGGCTCTGATCTCGGCGGTTACAAAGAAGTGATCGTGCGGATCGCGGGACAGAACGTGTATTCGAAGCTGAAGTTCGAATCGGGCGGGCATCGCGTGCAGCGGGTGCCGGCGACGGAAACGCAGGGGCGTATCCATACGTCGGCGTGCACGGTCGCGGTGATGCCCGAAGCCGACGAGCTTGGCGAAGTGGTGATCAATCCGGCGGACTTGCGTATCGATACCTTTCGCGCTTCCGGCGCAGGCGGCCAGCACATCAACAAGACTGATTCTGCCGTGCGCGTGACGCATTTGCCTACGGGGATTGTTGTTGAATGCCAGGACGACCGGTCGCAGCACAAGAACAAGGATCGCGCGTTGAAGGTGCTCGCCGCGCGGATCATGGACAAGCAGTATCACGAGCAGCACGCGAAGGAAGCGGCCACGCGCAAGAGCCTGATCGGCTCGGGCGATCGTTCGGAACGGATTCGCACGTATAACTTTCCGCAAGGGCGGATGACCGATCACCGGATCAACCTGACGCTGTATAAGCTCGACGCGATCATGGATGGCGATATCGACGACCTGGT
>DASYLW010000285.1:0-6511 GCA_036009385.1 Caballeronia sp. | reverse complement strand
CTCGTCCAAAATTTTAAGAATACGTAAATTCCTATTTGCATTTACGGGATGATGGCTACCGCATCACCCTCTGCGGATCGACGTCCCAGTAAGGCGGATCGCCGAAATGCGCAATCAGGAAATCGATGAACGCCGTTGTTTTCGGCGGCACGAATGCGCGGCTCGGGTACACCGCCCAGATCGCCACCGTTTCCGCGAGCGGATAGCTGTCGAGCACGCTCACCAGTTCGCCACCGTGCAGAAACGGCGCAACGCTCCACGTCGATTTCAACCCGATGCCAAACCCGTCAAGCAACGCATCCCGAATGACTTCGCCGTTGTCCGTCTTGAGCCGGCCCGACACGCGGACATCGATGGTCCCGGTCGGCGTGACAAACCCCCAGTCCCGTTGACCTGACAAAATCGCGCACTCGTGCTGCGCGAGATCGGCGGGGTGGCGCGGCGTGCCGTGCTCAGCGAGATACGCGGGCGACGCACACGACACGCGCCGATTGCTGGCGAGTTTTTTCGCGACGAGCGTCGAGTCCTTTAATGCGCCAATGCGCACCGCCAGATCAATGCCTTTATCGACGAGATCGACTATCTGGTCGGTCAGGCGCAAGTCCAGGCTCACGCCCGGATAGCGGCGCAAGAACTCGGAAATGACCGGCGAGACATGCTGCCGCCCGAGCGAAGACGGCATGGTCACGCGCAAACGCCCCTGCGGTTGCTCGAACGCGCGTCCAACCGAAGCGCGGGGCGGCATCGGCGGTGTCGAGCAGGGCGCGGGCGGGCCTAGCGAAAATTTCGCCTTCCTGCGTGACGCTGATGCGCCGCGTCGTCCGATGCAACAGGCGCGCGCCAAGGTGCCGTTCGAGTTGGGCGAGCCGGGCGCTCGCGACAGCAGCGGACAACCCGAATTCCCGTCCCGCCGCAGATAGGTTCGATAAAGCCGCCGACCGCACGAACAGCGCGACGTCCAGCAAGTCGAGTTGTCCTTTATGGGGTAATTCGCTCCGACCGTTTATTTTCGGCATCTCCGTGATTTTCAATAAAATGTTTCAGCAATCATGGCGGTGTCACGCGAAGCGGAATGCCCTTAACATCGGGTCCATGCATCCATTGCACATCCGACGCTTGAAACACGACGCTTGAAACACCTTAAGGAGCTATTCCATGAAAGCCATTGGCCTGACCCGTTACCTGCCCGTCTCGAACCCGGAATCGTTGATGGACGTGGAGATCGACAAACCCGCGCCGGCGGGCCGTGACCTGTTGGTGAAGGTTGAAGCGATCGGCGTGAACCCCGTCGACACAAAAGTGCGTGCGCCAAAGGACAAGATCGAAGAAACGCCGCGCATCCTCGGCTGGGACGCATCGGGCGTGGTCGAAGCGGTCGGCCCGGACGTGACGCTCTTCAAAGTGGGCGATCCCGTTTTTTATGCCGGCAGCGTCACGCGGCCGGGTACGAACAGCGAATTCCATCTGGTCGATGAACGTATTGTCGGCGTGAAGCCCGCGTCGCTCGACTTCTCGCACGCTGCGGCCTTGCCACTCACGACGATAACCGCTTGGGAAGCCTTGTTCGACCGGCTGGGGGTATCGGCGGAAGGAGACGACGCGGGCAAGTCCGTATTGATCGTGGGCGGCGCGGGCGGCGTGGGTTCGATCGGCATCCAGCTTGCGAAAAAAGTCGCAAAACTGAAGGTGATCGCGACTGCATCGCGGCCGGAGTCGGCGAAGTGGGCGACCGAGTTGGGCGCGGATCATATCGTCGACCACTTCAGTGACATGCCGAAGCAACTGAAGGACGCCGGGTTCGAGCAAGTGGACTACGTGCTGATCTTCAATGACACGGACAAACATTTCCCGGCTGCCGCCGCCGTCATTGCACCGCAAGGGGGCATCTGCACGATCGTCGAAAACAACAAGCCGATTGCCGTCGAATTGCTGAAGGCGAAAAGCGCCGCGTTCCATTGGGAGTTCATGTTCACGCGCTCGATGTTCAGCACGCCGGACATGATCGAACAACACAAACTGCTGACTGAAGTGGCGCGACTGATCGACGCAGGCACGATCAAGACGACACTTGGCCGCGACCTCGGCAAGATCAACGCGACGAACCTGCGTGAAGCGCATCGCCTTCTGGAAGAAGGGCGCGCGATCGGCAAACTGGTGCTGACGGGCTTCTGATTCGCCCGGCTTTACCCCGCTCGCTTGGCGTTACGACCGGCGAATTCGTTGCAAGCAGCACGCGCGCCACGGGTTTCCCATGAGAAACCCGTCGTGCGCGCCGCGCTAGACTGATCGCGCCACACGCGCGGCGCGGCCACTCCGGCGCCGTTGGTGTATGCCTGGCGCGACGGCTGCAAACGGAGGGGTTTTTCGCATGATCGATCGTTCGGGTTTTTTTCAGGTTCGCTGGTCTTCGCAAGCTCGTGTGGTTGCTGCAAGCACTGTGATGGCGCTGCTCGCGTGCGTGGTTGAACCGGCAGCTCATGCGACACCCGGCATCAAGGTGCTGTCGGAAGTCGCCTACGACGGGCCGATCAAATATACGGTGAAGATGGCGTCGAAGAACTGGGGCAGCGCGCAGGAAACGCGCACGATCCGCTCGGGCCAGACCGATGACTTCACTTGGCAAAGCAAGCCTGCCGGTGGTGCGCAGAATGTTCCGGATGCGTGTCCGGACGTGGACGCAATTCGCAACGCAAGCGGCACGACGGTGCGTCAGGTGAAGATCCGTTTCGCGGCGGTGGTCGCGAGCAGCGGCGACGCCGATGTCCAGTTGAGCTTCCAGGGCCACGCGCCGCGCCCGGTCGCCGCCGTTACCGTGGGCGGCAAAAAGCTTCAATGTCCTACCGATAACTTCTTCAGCCAGCTGGTCCATTTCACGATGCCCACCGGCGGCGCCGGCAAAGACATCACACTCAGCGACGGCACAAAACTCACGATCAGCGCGAGCCGCAAGTAGCGTCCCGCCCGGCCAGGCTGGCAAGGCTGGCGCTTTGCACCTTGCGTGCGAGGCCGTGTTGTTCCCTCACATAATAAACGCCCGCGCAAGCCGTCGCGCGCTTGTCCCATCTGGCACGTTTTCTGCAACGCGATAACGGCCATGCGTCTATTGACGCGTGTTAATCGACGTTGCCGTTCATCCCGTCACGCCGTCAGATTGGCTTTCGGAAAGGTCATTCGCGATGCCACACATGATCTGGAAAGGTGCGATCAGCTTCGGGCTGGTCCACGTCCCCGTGCAGCTCTATCCGGCGACGCAGTCGGAGAAGGTCGGCTTTAACCTGCTCGACAAGCGCTCGATGGACCCCATCGGCTATAAGCAATTCAACAAGAACACGGGTAAAGATGTCACGCGCGACAACATCGTGCGTGGTTTCGAGTACGAGAAGGGCAAATACGTCGTGATGAGCGACGCCGAGATCCGCTCGGCCAATCCGGAATCGACGCAAACCGTGGACATCCTCGCGTTCGTCGAAGCGCCCGAAATCTCGTTTCTCTCCCTCGATACCCCTTATTACCTCGCTCCCGATCGCAAGGGAGAGAAGGTGTATGCGTTGCTGCGCGACGCATTGAAGGCGTCGGGAAAAGTCGGGATAGCTAACGTGGTGCTGCACAACAAACAGCATCTCGCGGCGCTGATTCCGGTGGGTCCTGCGCTGGCGCTCAACACGTTGCGCTGGGCAGACGAAGTGCGCGAATTCGATGACTTCAAGTTCCCGGACGAAAGCTCGAAGAAGGCAGGAGTATCGCCGAAAGAACTGGAGATGGCGCAGCGATTGATAGATGACATGAGCGATACGTGGAACCCGCACGACTATCACGACACGTTCCGTGAAGACATCATGGCGCTCGTCAACAAGAAGGTGAAGGAAGGGAAGACGGAGGAAGTGTCGGAGGTAGAAGAAGGCACGCCGCGCAAGGCATCGGCGGAGATCCTCGACTTGTCCGAACTCTTGAAGCGTAGTTTGAAGAAGGGCAAGCCGACGAGACGCGGCGCTAAAAGCACCGGCAGCGCCGAGGATGACACGGCCGACGCCGACGCCGCGGAACCGGCGGCCAAACCGGCACGCAAGACAACGACGCGCCGCAAACGCGCTTAAGCCCGTCGCCGCGCGTTGAGTTACGCGCTGGGTTACCCCTCCACAAGCACGACGAACTGCGATCCGCCGATGGCCGACAAACTGGATACCTATCAGCGCATGAGGCGCTTCAACCAGACGCCTGAGCCATCCGGCCAGGCGGCTGCAAAGGCCCGGCGTGCGTCGAAGAAAGCTCAGGCGAGCGCGCTTTCGTTCGTTATTCAGGAACACGATGCCCGACGCCTTCACTACGACTTTCGTCTCGAACTCGACGGCACGCTGAAATCCTGGGCCGTACCGAAGGGGCCGAGTCTCGATCCGTCGGTGAAACGGCTGGCCGTGCATGTCGAAGATCATCCGATCGACTACGGCTCGTTCGAAGGCAGTATCCCCGAGGGAAATTACGGCGCGGGCAGCGTGATCGTGTGGGATCGCGGAACCTGGGAGCCGCAGGCCGGCAGTATCGACGAAGCCCGGGAAACCTACGCGAAGGGCAAGCTCAAGTTCGTCCTGCACGGCGAAAAGCTGCACGGCGGCTGGACGCTCGTGCGCAGCAACATGCGGGGCAATGGCGACAAGGAGCAGTGGCTGCTGATCAAGGAACGGGACGACGAAGCTCGCAACGAGGCCGACTACGACGTGCTGCTCAAGCAGCCGGGCAGCGTGATGAGCGATTCGCTCGGAGCACGCGCGAAGAACGGTGAAGTACGCGACAGGACCGAGCGAAAGACCGCTGCCAAGACGAGCAAAACGACGAAGGCCGCACCTCCGCCGAAGCGGCCTGCTGTGAAGGACCAAGGCACGCGCCCTGAGCGGCCACGGCCGGATATCGTGGCGAACCGCAGCGGTGAATCGCTGCGAACCCTTGCTGACAACCCCGCAATCCAGGACGCTGTACGCGCCAAGCTTCCTGCAACCATGAAGCCACAGCTCGCGACCCTCGTGGACGCTGCGCCAACGAGCGGTGACTGGTCGTACGAAATCAAATTCGATGGTTATCGGATTCTCGTGCGCATCGATAGGCAGACTGCATCGAAAGCGAAATCCACGCAGGTCTTCACGCGCAATGGTCACGACTGGACCGACAAATTCAGCCGCCAGGTCAAGGCGCTGAGTCAGCTCGATGTGGATAGCGCGTGGCTCGATGGCGAGGCGGTCGTGCTCGACGACAATGACCTCCCCAGCTTCCAGAAACTGCAAAACGCCTTCGACGCCAATCGTCCGCAAGATATTACCGTTTATTTCTTCGATATCCCCTACCTGAACGGTTACGACCTGCGCGGCGTGCCGCTGGTACAGCGGCGCGCGATCCTGAAGGCGCTGCTGGAACCGGTCGATAACGACGCGCTGCGCTTCTCCACTGACTTCGAATTCGGTGTCGATGATCTGCTGAAGAGCGCTTGCGACATGGCGCTGGAGGGGATTATCGGCAAGCGGCGCGACAGCACTTATACGCCGGGGCGGAGCAACGCATGGATCAAGCTTAAATGCCGGCGCCGGCAGGAGTTCGTGATCGGCGGGTATTCGGAGCCGTCGGGCAGCCGGGGGCAGTTTGGCGCGTTATTGCTCGGGGTTCATGACGAGAACGGCAAGCTGCAATACGCAGGGCGTGTGGGCAGCGGCTTCGATGCATCGACTCTACGCGATGTCAAAAAGCAACTCGATGCCCGCGAGGTCAATAAAATGCCGTTCGCCAGCGCGCCGAAAGAGCGCAGCCGCACGCCGGTGCATTGGGTCAAGCCGGAACTTGTCGCTGAATGCAATTTCGCTGAATGGACGTCCGAGCGGATCGTGCGACAAGCCTCGTTTGTCAGCCTGAGAGACGACAAGCCGGCGCGTGAGATCGTCAAGGAAGTGCCGAAATCGACGAAGGAGGTTGGGTTGGACGATGACAACGACCAGGACATAAAACCAGCGAAGAAAACAGCGGCGAAAGGCGCGGCGAAAGCGACTCGCGCGGTGAAAGCAGCGACCGGGAAAACCTCGGCAAAGACCGCCGGTACGGCGAAACCGAACGGCAAATCCAAGCTGGCTTCCGGGACGACAGCAACGAAGACAGCATCAAAAACAGCAGTGAAAACGGCCGTTAAAAAAACCGCGCGCAATGCCACTGGGACCGAGCTTGTAGCCGGCGTGAAAATCAGTCATCCCGATCGCGTAATCGATCCTTCGACGGGCACTCGCAAGCTCGATCTTGCCCTCTACTACGAGGCCGTCTCACCGTGGATGCTGCCGCATCTCAAGGACCGGCCTGTGTCGCTGGTGCGTGCGCCGGAGGATATCGGCGGCGAGTTGTTCTTTCAGAAGCACAGCGAGAAGCTGACCATTCCTAACGTCAAGCAGCATCCGGGCATCGATCCTGGTCATCCGGCGCTCATCACGATAGAAAACGTCGGCGCGCTGGTGGGCGCGGCGCAAATGGGCACGATCGAGATGCA
>DASYLW010000284.1:0-7182 GCA_036009385.1 Caballeronia sp. | reverse complement strand
AGCACGCAGCCAATGGTGGCGCAGATAACGATGGCACGCGGCACGTACCCGAACCCGCTGAAGCTGATCAATTGATGGATCGTGCGCTCGAATCCGCGGAGCGCATTCTTGCGCCGTTCGAAGCGACGCCGGTCGCGTCGTTGTTCGAAACGCACTATCGTGGCGCTCGCGAATTTCTCCGCCTGAGCTGGGAAGGTTTGCCGGAGGACCTCGTGCCCAAGTCGCGACGGCCGGCCGTGGTGTTGAAAGCGGCCACGGATCCGGATTCGACGTCTGTCTCGGTCAGGCAGGACTACGACCCTTACGGGCTCGAGGGCACGAGCGATTACGACGTTGACAAGCCGTTGGCTTATCGTGAAAAAATCGGCCCTTTCCTGCTCACCATGACATACCGGCATGAATACCCGCAAGTCGACGACGAACGGCTCGGCACCGCGTTTGCGGTGTTTCACGAGGCGGGCACGGATATCGTCGCGGCGGCGGTCGAATTGAAACTCGTGAAAGTGCCGCCCATCCAGAGCAGTGCGGATCTCGTTTATGTCCTCGATACCTACTCCGGCGAGATGCTGTCTCTCGCGCTGGCCGCCACCGAAGCGCTCGGGCCCGAGCGCTTGTGCAGCGTGTTCAATACGCACCGGGTGGTCTATATCAGCACATGGGAAGTGAGGAAACCGTGGCGCGGCGAAGGCCTGGGCGTCGCCTTACTGCGCGAGGCGTTGCAACGCCTGCCGGCAGATCCCGATGGCCGTCCCGATGCGTTGTGCGTCGCGCCCGAGCCGTATCAGACCGAAGTGCGCTATCTCAGCCAGTTGCCGCCCGCGTTGCGCGCCGAAGTCGATCTACCCGCGCAAAGGCTCACCCGGCATCTGACGGAATGGCTGGATCGTGCAAACCTGCCGAACGTCAAGACGCATTTTTTCATCCCGATGGCCAAGCATGAAGGTATTGGATCGGCGGGTGAAAACGCGCGGCTGATCGACCGGATCATGGAAAGTGAAGCCTGATCCGGTACTTGTGGTTATCGATATGCAGGCGAAATTGATGCCGCATATCGATAACGGCGCGGCTGTGCTGAAGCGTTGCCGGGCGCTGGTGAAAGCTGCCCATATGCTCGATATCCCGGTACTTGTCACCGAGCAGAATCCACGTGGGCTTGGGGCAAGCGTCGACGGCCTGGTCGGAGAACTTGGAGAACGTGGAGAGCGGCATCGCCTGATCGAGAAGCATACATTCGATGCCACGTTGTGCCCGGACTTCGTGGCGGCGTTGCCATCGAAGGAATCCGTGTTGTTCGTGGCCGGCTGCGAGGCGCATGTGTGCGTGTTGCTGACGGTGAACGGCTTGCTGAAACTCGGCTATTCCGTGGAGCTGATCGCTGATGCAGTCGGTTCACGCGCCCCGGAGAATAAGGCAATCGCGCTGGCTAGAGCACAGCGCGAAGGCGCGCTTCCTACCACCACGGAAACCGCGATCTTCAACTGGTTGGGAAGCTGCGGGCATCCGCGTTTCAGGGACGCGCTGGCGCTGATCAGATAGCATCAGTAACACCATCGTCAGCCATGCACGCGGATCATGGCTGGCATGAGCAGATTTCGATTGTTGCGGGTTTTTGGCCTGCCTACAGTGCTTTCACGTGCTTTTCACCCGCACGGTTACGTAGCGCTCCGGGATGTCGAGTGGATACCACGAGTGAATCCCGCGAGGTGAATCCCGACCCCGCTCTCCGACTTTTCTGCTCAAGGCCACCATCATGACGACTCGCCTTTCCCGCCTTGCCCGGCGCCTCTTCGTGGCTGCGGCTTTCGCCGTGCCCTTGGCGGCCGCAGCCACCTTCGCTCACGCGGATGCCCTCGATGCCGTGCAGAAAAACGGCGTGCTCCGGGTTGGCGTATTCATGGACTATCCGCCGTTCGGCTCTATCGGCCCGGATATGAAACCGCAGGGTTATGACATCGAGATGGCCGACTATCTGGCCAAGACGATGAAGGTCAAGGTCGACCTTGTACCGATCACCGGCGAAAACCGTATGGCTTATCTCGCCACCGGCAAGGCCGACGTGCTGCTGAGCGTGGGCCAGACGCCGGAGCGCGAAAAAGTGCTGGAGTTTTCGCGGCCGTATGCGCCGTACTATCTCGCGGTGTTCGGACCGAAGTCGTTGCCGGTGAAGAGTGAAAAGGATCTGGCAGGCAAGACGATTTCGGTGGCGCGCGGCACGCTGGAAGACCTGAGCGTGACGAAGGTCGCGCCGCCGGATGCGACGATCAAGCGTTTCGACGACCCGAATGGCGCCATTTCGGCGTTTCTGTCGGGGCAGGTTCAGTTGATGGTCGTGGGCAACGACGTGGGCGCAACGATCATTGCGCGCAATCCGCCGATCGCGCCCGAGCAGAAGTTCGCGCTTTTTAGTTCACCCGATCATGTTGCCGTGAACAAGGGTGAGACGCGTTTGCTCAAGGAAGTGGATGCGGCCGTAGTGAAAGCGAAGAACGACGGCACGCTGAACAAGCTCTCGACGAAGTGGCTCAAGGCGCCGTATCCAAACGATTTGTAAGCAAGCTCAGTGCTTTCGATGTGAAACTGCCACCGTAAGGTGGCAGTTTGCATTTCTGGTTAGTGCGATGCGCACGACTTAAGCCACCCTTTGGCTATTTTTGAAAGTGCGTGTTTGACAGGTTAAGTTCACGGCGCCTGGTGCTGTCCCTTGGCCGCCGAACTCGCCAAACGGGCTTATTCCAAACCCGGTAAGTTCAAAGCTGGAGCAAGGATCTAATAGCGTATCTTGGCCGCGTTGAGCTCCTCTGCCGTGACGGTTTCGCCCCTGAAGTTGACCTCTCCGGCAATGTAGCTCCAGCTCCGAACCTGATCGACGAGGGCCACGCCTGGGCGCTTGAGGCTCTTGAGCGGAATCTCGGTCGCCCACCCTCTCACGGTGGAGGTGATGGGCAGACCGGTGAAGCGGCCGGTGATCTCATTCACAACCGAATAGGAGATGCTCAGGACCGCACGATAGCCGTCTCGATTTACCGATGAATGTAGCCCTTACCTGCAATCCTGAACGGCAAGCACCGTAACAGCGCGGCATTTATTGTTGGCATTGGATTTGCTGACTCTCATCGTCCCCATTCGCCGCATCGGCTTGCACCCGCAAGACACAAGCGAATGGCGCCAGCGCCTCTGTCAGCCAGACACGCCGACTCCCCGACGCGTCGAGCCAAACACAGCGCTCACTCGATCGAGCGAGGAGCTTCATATCGCCATGCGCCACATCAACGTCCCCCAGAACGGCAACCCGGACCAGGAACCATCCGAAGCAATAAAACCGTCCCGCCGCAGGTTCCTGCAATCCGCGGCGGCAGCGGCAGCCGTCACCGCCGCGCCGCTCGCCCATGCGCAGCAACCGGCGGCGACTTCCGCACCGCCGCCGCCAACGCCCGACACTGCAGCACCACTTATGCCGGTGAAGCTGACGATCAACGGCCATGCTTACGAGATGCAGCTTGAAGCGCGCACGACCCTGCTCGACGCATTGCGCGAATATGCGAGCCTCACCGGCACGAAGAAAGGCTGCGATCGAGGCCAGTGCGGCGCGTGCACGGTGATCGCGAACGGTCGTCGCATCAACTCCTGCCTGACGCTCGCTGTCATGCACGATGGCGATTCGATCGTGACAGTCGAAGGACTCGCCAACGCTCGGACGCTCACTCTCAGCCCGATACAAAGCGCTTTCATCGATCACGACGCCTTCCAGTGCGGTTTTTGCACGCCAGGCCAACTGTGTTCGGCAACTGCACTGATGGATGAATTCCGTGCAGGCGACGCCAGCGCCGCGACCGCCGATGTCCGCTACCGTCCGCCCCAACTCTCCGACGATGAAATCCGCGAACGCATGAGCGGCAACATCTGTCGCTGTGGCGCGTATCCAAACATTGTCGCGGCGGTGAAAACCGTCGCGATCAATAAAGCTTAGGAGCGCCACATGGATGCCATCTCTTACGAACGCGCCACTGATGTGAGCGCGGCGATCAGGGCAGCGCAACAGCCGGGTGTTGCGTTTATCGGCGGCGGAACGAATCTGCTCGACCTCATGAAAGGCGGTGTCGCGAGACCGGTAAAGCTGGTCGACATCACGCGCATAGCCGGCCTCAACACAGTGAGCGAGCTGCCCGACGGCGGTCTGCGGATCGGTGCACTGGTTCGCAACAGCGATGCAGCGAATCACACGTGGGTTCGCGGACGTTATCCGCTGCTGTCGCAGGCGTTTCTCGCGGGGGCATCGGCGCAGTTGCGCAACATGGCGACAGTCGGCGGCAACCTGATGCAACGCACGCGCTGTTATTACTTCTATGACACCGGCTTTGTCCAGTGCAACAAACGCACTCCGGGAAGCGGCTGCGCGGCAATCGAAGGCAACAGCCGCATCCACGCCATCCTGGGTGCGAGCGCGCAATGCATCGCGACGAATCCATCCGATATGAACGTGGCGCTCGCCGCACTCGATGCCGTGGTGCACGTGAGCGGTCCCCAGGGTGAACGGTCGATTCCGTTCGCGGAGTTTCATCGCTTGGCCGGGGATCATCCTGAAGTCGATACCACCCTGCAACCCGGCGAACTGATTACGTCCGTCGACCTGCCGCCCCCGCTCTTCGCGCAGCATTCGCATTATCTGAAGGTGCGTGACCGCGCGAGCTACGCGTTCGCGCTGGTGTCGGTGGCCGCCGCATTGCAGATGGACGGCAACACAGTGAGGACCGCACGCATCGCGCTGGGTGGTGTTGCGCACAAACCGTGGCGTGCCACAGCGACTGAACAAGCCCTCACCGGCCAGCCATTATCACGCGAGACGTTGCGTAGCGCAGCAGCGCTTGCAGTTCGCGATGCACGCAGTTACCGCGACAACGGCTTCAAGATCGAACTGACGCAGCGCGCGATTATCCGCGCAGTGTCGAGCGCAGGAGGTATGGCATGAGTGTTCTTGGACAACCGCTCGATCGCACCGACGGTCTTCTGAAAGTCACGGGCCAGGCGAAATATTCCGCCGATAACCCCGAAGCGAAGCTCGCGCATGCGGTTCTGGTGACGAGCACGATCGCACATGGCAGGGTTGCTTCGATGGACACCGCGCGCATACAAGCCATGCCCGGCGTGCTGCTCGTGATGACGCACGAAACCGCAATGCGCCTGCCCAATGGCGGAAAACCGAATGCCGAGCCGCCGGCCGTGCGCAGATTATCGCTCCTGCAAACCGACGAAGTGCGCTACAGCAACGAGCCGGTAGCGGTCGTCGTTGCCGATACGCTGGAACGCGCAACCGATGGCGCCCGCAAACTCCAGGCATCGATTCGTTATGAAGCCGCGACGCCGAACGCGGACTATCAGCGCGCGAAAGGCAGCGCCTACCAGCCGGAAAAAATGATGGGCCGCCCGATCAACACACAACGCGGCGACGCGGCTGCCGGTCTGCGTCAGGGTCCTGCTCGCCTCGACGTGGTCTACACCACACCCAACGAACACCACAATCCGATGGAGCCGCACGCAACACTTGCTCGCTGGGACGGCCCGAACCTCACCCTCTACGATGCCACGCAAGGCGTCTCCGGGGCACGCGGCGCAGTAGCAAAAACGCTCGGCATCAAGGAAGAAAACGTGCGCGTACTCTGCCCGTTTGTCGGCGGCGGTTTTGGATGCAAGGGATCGGCGTGGTCGCATGTCGTGCTCGCTGCCATGGCCGCGAAACAAACCGGCCGGCCGGTTCGCCTCGTGCTGGAGCGTCCGCAAATGTTCGGCATGGTCGGCAACCGTCCGTTCACGGATCAGCATATCCAGATTTCCGCGCGCGACGACGGCACCCTCACCGGCATGCGTCATGACGTGATCTCGACCACATCGACGTTCGAAGACTGGAACGAAAGCTCGGCCATCGTCACGCGCATGCTGTATGCCGTGCCGAACCAGGCGACCACGCACAAACTGGTGAAACTCGATGTCGGCACACCCACGTTCATGCGCGCGCCCGGTGAAACGAGCGGCTCGTTTGCGCTCGAATCCGCGATGGACGAAATGGCTTACCAGTTGAACATGGACCCGCTCGCGTTCCGGCTGAAGAACTATGCCGAGATGGAACCGCAGGAGAAGAGACCGTGGTCGGAGAAGTCGCTGCGTGAGTGTTATCAAATTGGCGCGGCTAAATTCGACTGGTCGCGGCGCAATCCCAAGCCGCGTTCCATGCGCGACGGCAACACGCTGATCGGTCTCGGCATGGCGACAGCGACGTATCCGGCGAACCGCAGCGAGGCATCGGCGATTGCACGCATCTTGCCCGATGGCACGGCAATGGCCGCATCGGGCACGCAGGATCTCGGCACCGGCACCTATACGGTGATGACCCAAGTGGCCGCCGATGCATTAGGTTTCCCGGTAGACAAGGTCGACTTCGCGCTCGGCGATTCGTCGTTGCCACACGCGCCGGTCTCGGGCGGTTCGCAGTCGGTGGCGAGCGTGTCGCCGGCAGTGCGCGAAGCGGCATCGCAGGCACGCGCCACGTTGATTGCCATGGCGATAGCGGATTCGGGGTCGCCGCTGAGCGGGGCTTCGATCGACGATGTCACCGTCAACAACGGCTGGGTCATCAGCCGCGCTGATCCATCGAAGCGTGATCCGGCTGCCGCGGTGATCGCACGCAACGGCGGCAAGCCGATCGAAGCCATGGCGACCGCCAAGCCCGGCGATGAAAAACAGCAGTTTGCGTTTCACTCGTTCGGCGCGGTGTTCACGGAAGTTCACGTCGATGCAGACTTGGGTACGATCCGCGTGGCGCGCATTGTGGGAGTCTATGACGTCGGTAGTTTGCTAAATGAAAAGACCGCGCATAGTCAGTTGATGGGCGGTCTCGTGTGGGGCATTGGCTCGGCGCTGACCGAGAAGAGCGAACTCGATGCTCGTTATGGCCGCTACACGAACGCCAACCTTGCCGAATATCACGTGCCGGTGAACGCCGATATCGGTTTGCTCGACATCACCTTGCTGGGCAAACCCGATCCGCATATCAACCCGCTCGGCGCGCGGGGGATTGGCGAGATCGGCATTACGGGGGTGGCGGGATCGATCGCCAACGCCGTGTATCACGCGACAGGCGTGCGGGTGCGCGATTTGCCGATCACGCTCGACAAGGTAATGCCGAAAACA
>DASYLW010000283.1:0-6455 GCA_036009385.1 Caballeronia sp. | reverse complement strand
GAGCAAACCCGCTCCGCCATCTCCGACGCAAACAGCTTGGCCTGCGACGCTTCACTCAGGCACGGCAAACCTTCGGTGCGCATGCGCGCCGCGTGCAACACAAGCAGACGCGCGGCGTTCAGGCTGGTCTGCATATCGGCGAGAAGGTTGGCTACCGACTGATGCTCCTTGATCGGCTTACCGAACTGCACGCGCTCGTGGGAATAAGCACGCGCCGCGTCGAATGCCGCGCGCGCAATGCCCACCGCCTGCGCCGCAATACCAATGCGGCCGCCCTCCAGGTTCGCCAACGCGATCTTCAATCCTTCGCCGCGCGCGCCCAGCAAGTTGGCGGCAGGAATCGCACAGTCCTCGAGTGAAATCGGGCAGGTATCGGAGGCACGGATGCCCATCTTGTGCTCGGGCCGCCCAACGTTAAAACCGGGTGTATTCGTCGGTACGATGAACGCCGACAAGCCCTTCTTTCCAAGCTCCGGATCGCTCACGGCAAACACGATCGCCATGCCTGCGCGCGCGCCGTTCGTCGTGAATTGCTTTGCGCCGGAAAGCACCCACTGGCCGTCGCGTTCAATAGCACGCGTCTTCAGATTATTCGCCTCCGATCCGGCTTGCGGTTCGGTCAGGGCAAACGCGCCGATCATCTCGCCCGTTGCCAGTTTCGGCAGATATTCAGCCTTTTGCGCGTCAGTGCCGAACGCGAGAATCGGTCCGCAGCCAACAGAATTGTGCACGGCCATCAGCGTGGAACACGAGGCGCAACCCGCCGCGATTTCTTCGATAGCCAACGCATACGCTACGTAGTCGCTGAACGTGCCGCCCCACTCAGCGGGTACGATCATGCCAAGCAACCCGAGCTCGCCGAGTTGCCGCACGACATCGTCCGGCAAGGCGGCGTCGCAGTCCCATTGGCCCGCGTGCGGCGCCAGCACTTCGGTGGCGAAATCGCGTGCGGCGTCTCGGATCATGCGTTGGTCATCGGTCAGGAAACTGTCGATCATGATGGTCTGGCTCGTGTGAAATACAGGAAAACGCAGGGAAATACAGGCGAACGCCGTGGGCTTACACTGCTGCGCTTAAGCGGCAGAGCAGTCAAGTGGATTAGCAAATAGCCTCACGCCAGATTCTAGGCGTGACACATCCGTCCGCCGATGCCTGAAACGATCAAGCTTCCTGAGCGAATGCGCCACCTAGTGACTACCCCAACACCGAAAAACCCGCACGATCGGCGGCCCCGGCCTGCCGTGACCGCAGGTCCGCCCACTCCCAGGACACCACGCGGCCAAGGCGACGAACGCGGGACCATAGCGGGGGATTTCGTCGAAGAAGCGCTGCGGTGCGCCGAGCGTCGCGGCGTGGCACGGGCCGCGCTGCTGGAGCAAGCGGGCATCAACCCCGCCACGCTGGCGGCGCCGCTCGCCCGTGCTCGTGCCCCTGCTCGTTCCCGCGTGTCGGCGGCGCAATATGGCCGCTTATGGAGCGCCGTCGCCGACGCACTCGACGATGAATTCTTCGGCCAGGACAGCCATCCGATGCGTCGCGGCAGCTTCACGTTGCTTTCTCACGCGGCGCTGGGTTCGCGCGATGCGGGCGAGGCGCTGACCCGCATCGCGGGTTTCCTGCGGCTCGTGCTGGACGACCTGCGATGCGAAATCGATACCGACACAAACCGCGTAAGAATTCGCCTCGTCGACACCGCTAGTGAAACCCGCTCACCCCGCCCGATGTTCGCTTACGCAACCGCGTTCATCATGATCTATGGTTTGTTGTGCTGGCTGGTCGGCCGTCGCATCCCTGTGCTGGCGGCACATCTGCGCTGCCCGGAACCGGCGGCAAGCGACGAATACCGGCTGATGTTCTGCGACGCAATGTTCTTCGACCAACCCGTGTCGTATGTCGATCTCGCGCCGGACTGCGCCACGTTGCCGGTCGTTCAGACGGCCGCCACGCTGAAGGTTTTCCTGCGCGAGGCGCCGGCCAATTTCATCGTTAAATATCGCAATCCCGATTCGCTCGCCGCGCGGATTCGCCGCAAATTGCGGCAGGCGCCGCCCGTCGACTGGCCGGATAGCGAAGCCATGGCGGCGGCGCTGAACATGGCCGAAGCCACACTCAGACGCCACCTGAAACAAGAGGGCGCAACCTATCAATCGATCCGCGATGCGCTGCGGCGCGATCTCGCCATCGCGCGGCTTGCTGATACGGCGCAGACGATCGCGGAGATCGCGCATGCGCTCGGGTTCGCAGAACCTAGCGCATTTCATCGCGCATTCAGGAAGTGGACGGGGTTGCGGCCGACGGCGTATCGCGGCATGCGTACTGACGCCAACAGCGACGCCGATGCATGACAGCACGCACACCGTCGCGCTGCTATAGTGAAAATCTGCTGGTCCACTGAAGGAGCGTTGCCATGCCGCAACCGAAAATACCACCGCACAGCAAGCCGGAAGCGACGGCAGACGCAAATCATCGCGAGGCCGCCCTGGACGAGGCGCTGGACGAGAGCTTTCCCGCAAGCGACCCGGTCGCGATCTCGGTCGATCATCAACCTGCCTCCGCGCCGGAACGTCGCACCAGTCACGACAGCCACAACAAACGGACGCGCTAGTCCGCTCTCGCCGCTAGTCGTCAAGGCCGGTCAGCAGCATGGCCAGCTTCTCCACATGCTGCATGAGCATTGCGCGGTGTTTGTCGATCTGTTCAATCCGCCCGGCAAGATCGGCCTTCACCGGGTCGTCCAGTTTGCCCGACGCGCGCAGATCCTCCGCCTTCGCATTGATGCCATCGAGCTGGACCATCGAAAGCTGCCGCTCCACGCGGCGCAGGTCAGTCAACAAGAGGTCGCGGTTGCGCCGGAACATCTGGTCACGCCGATGCGTCTCCACTTGCTGGAGCGCCTGGTCGGCGATGCGCCGGGTCGCTTCCGTCTGGGAGAGGAGCGGTTCCGGCCCACGCAGGACGGGTCGCTTGGGCGCCGGGTGCGCATTGCCGCGGAACACGGCAGCGGGCGTTTCCTCGTCCATTGCGCGCTGGGTCCCGGGCGGAATGTCGCGCCGGTCGCGGCGCTCGTCCAGCCAACGCGGCGGCAAGCCGGTGACGGTTTCCACCCCCCGCACGAATTCCTCGCTGAAATCGCGCCTTCCGGCCAGAATCAGTTTCATGTACGACGGGGAAAAACTCATCATGCGGGCAATCCTCGCGCCGCCAGCCGGCGATCCTGCGAGCACATTCAAGTTGGCTCGCCACACGAGGTACAGCGTTTCATCGAAATCTTCCATGGGCTAGTCTCCAAGCAGACGGACTCGCAAACGCCGCGCAACTGTTTCGCAGGCGCTTGACGCGCAGGTCCTGGCGAGCCCGTCATCACGGCGACGAGCCGGATCGTATTCGGGGGCGTCGCCTAAGTGGGCATCTGACCGCAATCTTACCGGTATCTTAATAATGCGCGTTTTTGTATGAGCACGCGGTAAAAACCCGCGGAATCAACAGCAAGCGCTGTGGTTTAAGGGCAACCACGCTAAAAGGGGCGCGGAATCGAGGGCAGTCAGGCCGAAGTGTGACCGCTCATGCTGCTCAATACACCGACATTGTTTCTTGCCGGCATGTCTCGTTCGAGAAGATATCTGCCACACGAATAAAAGGAAATTATTCGTGTGACAGATAATCACCAGATATCCGCCACACGAATAGTTGACAAATATCCGCCACGGGAATAAATTGCATTTATTCGTGTGAGAGATAATTGTCATGCAGCAGACTATCGCAACGCCGTACCAAATGGGTCAGATTCTCGCGGCCGGCCGCCGGCGCGCGGGGCTCACCCAAGCCGAAGCGGCCTCCAGACTCGGCGTCAGCCAAAGTCGCATCTCAACGCTGGAGACCGATTCCGGCGCGCTGACGCTTGATCAGTTGCTGACGCTCTTTGGTGCCTACGAGTTGCAACTCCAAGTGCTGGACAAGGGTTCGTCCGCTCCACCTTCCCCCGCTTCTGCGCTGGAGTGGTAATGGCAGGACGCAAGCCACATTCCCGAGCGCTGTCGGTATGGGTCAACGGCGTACGAATGGGCATCTGGCGTATTCCCACTCGCGGACCGATGGAACTCGCCTACGACCCCGATTGGGCTGCTTCCGAGCTGAGCCGGCCGCTCTCCTTGTCGTTGCCGATCCCGCTCGATCATGCCCCGCTTAAAGGCGATCGGGTACTCAACTACTTCGACAACCTGCTGCCCGACAGCGAAGCCATTCGAAAGCGCATCGGCCAGCGATTCCGCACCGACACGCTGGATGCGTTTGATCTCTTGCAGGCCATTGGCCGGGACTGCGTCGGCGCAGTCCAACTACTGGGCGTCGACGAGGAGCCCACTGGTGTCGAACAGATCGACGGTACTCCGCTCAGTGACGGAGAAATCGAGACGCTCCTGAACCAGACCGCCGGCAGCGGCACTTTTGGCCCTCAGAACGACGAAGACGACTTCCGGATTTCTCTCGCCGGTGCGCAGGAAAAGACGGCGCTCCTCTGGCACGAGGGCCAGTGGATGAAACCCCATGGCGCCACGCCGACTACGCATATCCTCAAGCTTCCGCTTGGCCTGGTGGGTAATCGGCGCGCGGACCTCACCACATCGGTTGAAAACGAATGGCTGTGCATGCATCTCCTGCAGGCTTATGGCTTACCGGTCGCTGAAACGGAGATCAAGACCTTCGGCCGGCAACGCGTGCTGAGCGTCAAACGGTTTGACCGCCAGATGCACTCAAGCGGCAAGTGGATCTTGAGGCTCCCGCAAGAGGACTTTTGCCAGGTGATGGGGCTGCCCTCGTACAAGAAATACGAGAACGAAGGCGGCCCGGGGGTGATCGATCTGGCGCAAGTGCTTCAGCAGTCCGAGGCGGCTAAGGAAGACATCGAAACGCTGTTGACCACGCAGATACTCTTCTGGTTGCTGGCGGCTCCGGACGGGCACGCGAAGAACTTCAGCATCCGGCTGCTGGCGGGTGGACAGTATCGGCTGACTCCGCTTTATGACGTGATGTCGATCTGGCCGGTCGAGGGGAAGGGGGCAAGCCAGTGGTCGTGGTTCAAGGCCAAGCTCGCCATGGCTGTGTCGGGCAAGAACCGTCACTACGCCTTTCGCGACATCCAGCGCCGCCACTTCAACGCAATGGCGCCGCGATGCTCATATGGACAGGATGCGGAGCCGATCATCCAGCGGTTGATTGAAGAAACGCCCGGTGTCATCGAACGTGTGTCGGCTGAGTTGCCGGAGGGTTTTCCGGCCAGGGTCGCGGACCGTATTTTCGAGGGACTGCGCAGGACCGTGGTCGAACTCGACGCAATGCCCGCCAGGTTGGTTGCCTGATAGTTACCTGATGATTACCTTATCTGAGCGAGTTACTTAGCACTGCAATTGATCCATCGAACCATCAATTGCAGTGCAATCGAACTGCACGATTTCGCGCCAAACCCAGCTTACGCCGGGTTTGCATCACATCAATCGCATCATCAAGGCACGTCGCGTAAATATCCTTCCTTCGATGAATCGCGCATCCGCAACGAGACGATCCAGGAAATTGCGCACAGCGCCGTCACGTACCAGTAGAAGGTCGTCTCGCTGCCGATCGACTTCAGGAACAGCGCCACGTATTCCGCGGAGCCGCCGAACACCGCGTTTGCGACCGCATACGACAAACCCACACCCAGCGCGCGCACTTCCGCGGGGAACATTTCGGCCTTGATCAGTCCGCTGATCGACGTGTAGAGGCTCACGATAGCCAGCGCAATCACCACCAGCACGAACGCCATGACCGGGCTCGTGACGTCCTTCAACGCGTACAGGAGCGGCACCGTGCAGAAAGTGGCGAGGCCGCCGAACCAGAGCATCGACTTGCGCCGGCCGATCCGGTCCGACAACGCGCCGAATGCAGGCTGCATGATCATGTAGATGAACAACGCCGCGGTCATCACGTTGCTGGCCGTCTTGGCATGCATGCCGGCGGTGTTCACCAGATATTTCTGCATGTATGTGGTGAACGTATAGAAGATCAGCGATCCGCCGGCAGTGAAACCAATCACGGTGAGGAAGGCGCCTTTATGCTGCATGAGACCGCGAAGCGTGCCGGCCTCCTTCAGCTTGCGGGTTTCAGCCGTGGTGGTTTCATCGAGCGATTTCCGCAGATACAGCGATACGACCGCCGCAAGCGCGCCAATCCCGAACGGAATACGCCAACCCCACGCCCTCAATTCTTCCGTGGTCAATAACTGCTGCAGAACAACCAATACGAGCAACGCGGCAAGCTGTCCGCCGATCAGCGTCACATATTGGAACGATGCGAAGAAACCGCGCCGCCCCTGCAGCGCCACTTCACTCATATAGGTCGCGCTCGTGCCGTATTCACCGCCCACCGACAAGCCCTGGAACAGCCGTGCGATCAGCAGGAAGAACGGCGCCCATGCACCAATG
>DASYLW010000282.1:0-34255 GCA_036009385.1 Caballeronia sp. | reverse complement strand
CGCGAGAGACAGCATCTCGCCGGAGTAGGTATCGAGGACATAAACGAGATCCGCACTGCTCTGGATGGGCGGCACTTTCACGAGTTTCAATTCGACCGCCGCCGCGACGATATCCGTGCCCGCCTCGTGAAACACCGCGAACGCGGTGCCGAGCCGTTCGTCGTCGACCTGCGGGTATTCATGCCGGTATGTCATGGTGAGCAGGAACGGACCGATCTTTTCACGATAAGCCAACGGCTTGTCGACGTCGTAATCGCTCGTGCCTTCGAGCCCGTAGGGGTCGTAGTCCTTCGCGGCCGACGCAGATGCCGGCGCCGAATCTGAATCCGCAGCCGCTTTCAACACCACGGCCGGCCGGCGCGACTTGGGCACGAGGTCTTCCGGCAAACCTTCCCAGCTCAGGCGGAGAAATTCGCGAGCGCCGCGATAGTGCGTTTCGAATAACGACGCGACCGGCGTCGCTTCGAACGGTGCAAGAATGCGTTCCGCGGATTCGAGCGCGCGGTCCATCAACTGATCGGCTTCAGCGGGATCGGGTACGTGCCGCGTGCCGTCGTTGTCTGCGCCACCATTGGCCGCATGCTGTTGGCGCGCGAGTTCGAGCCATTCGTCGGCGGCCCGTTCGGCGAGAAATCCCGCTGCAATCTGATAACCGGACAGCACGATCGACTTGCCTGTATCTCCAAGCGGGAACACGTACTGGTCGGTCATGACATCCGCGACGTGCACGTTTTTGTAATCCTTGCGCGCAGATGGTGCGTTCTCCACGGCGTCATAACGTTCGTGCGACAGCACATAGGCTGCGAGATCGGGAGCGGCCGGTGTCGCATACGGCCCGGTCGCGACAGCAGGCGTCGCGCCGGAGGGGAGCAGAGCCAGCAGGGATACGTGCTTCATGAGTGCCATCTCCGTCTCGTGGGGGTGTCATCGTAGCAAAATCGCGCCTTTTTGCACGTCGCAAAGCCGATGCGGCGCGCCGGTTGCTACGTCGCGGATTGCTGTCAGGATTGTTGTCATGCGCGTTGCTGCCAGGATGGCAGAATCCTTCATGCCAGTAGTAGATAACAGATACCAGATTATAGGGAGACTGAGATGGACGACATGATTCAGAACACCGGTCAGGAAGTTCGGCATGAAGGGGGCTGCGCGTGCGGTGCATGGCGCTTTGTGGCGACGGCGGCGCCGGATCGCGTCGGTCTTTGCCATTGCATGACATGCCGCCGCGTGCATGGGTCGGCGTTTGGCGCGTACGCGGTTTATGCGGAGGAGCAGGTCACCATGTCGGGCGCGACCAAAGCCTGGCAAAGCTCCGTCGATGCCCGCCGCCACTTCTGCCCGGTATGCGGGTCGGTAGCGTACATGGCGTATGTCAACACCGACGAGATCGACTTGCCGATTGGCGCCTTCGACGAAACCGGTTTCCTCGACCCATCGTATGAACTCTGGTGCAGCCGCCGCGAGCCTTGGCTGTCCGGCGATGGACGGCGGGAATATCCCGAGGACCGGCCCTGAAAACCAGTGCTGAGGACTCGTCCCAAGCGCGCCGGGTTGCCGGACCCGAGGGTCGCCAAATGAATCTGCCTTTTTTCACCATTGGTCATTCGACGCGTCCGCTGGCGGAATTTACCGGCTTGCTGAAACAAAGCGCGATCAACACGCTGGTCGATGTCCGCAGCATTCCAAGATCGCGGACCAATCCGCAATTCAACCAGGACACTCTGCCGGCTTCGCTGGGTGCAGCAGATATTGCCTACGTGCACAGTGCGGCGTTGGGCGGGCGGCGCAGCAAGCGCAACACTGACTCGCCATCACCGAACACTTACTGGACCCATCCGGCGTTCCGCAATTACGCCGACTACGCGCTGGGCGAATCTTTCCGTGAAGCGCTGGAAGAACTGCTGAACCTCGGCCACGCAGGGCGCTGCGCGATCATGTGCTCCGAAGCCGTGTGGTGGCGATGTCATCGGCGGATCGTGGCGGATTATTTGCTCGCGCGAGGCGAGACCGTGCTGCACATCATGGGCCCCCATCAGGTCAGGCCCGCGACCCTCACGCCACAAGCTTTGCCGCAACCCGACGGCACCGTGATCTACCCCGAATCAAACGCAAGACCGGGGGCGATGCCGAATTGACAGTCTGCTGGCGCCCGATGCATAAGCAGAAAGCACCCGTTTGCCTATGCTGGAACTGCGCCCGCCGCGCGGTGTCGGATAAGAGCCTTGAGCCAGGCAGAGATCATCTCGACCCTGAATCCGCGGGACACGAATTTTTCCGTACCAGCCAGGAGCCACAAGCCATGAGCAAGCATCCGATAGCCGGCAGCGACAAGTCGCAACCCGAAGGCGCACGTTGCCTCGGCGCATGCAATCCGGACGAAAAAATCGAAGTAGTAGTGATGCTTCGGCGGCAAAACGAGGACGCATTCCGCCAGTTGATGCAAAAGATCAATACCGGGGCCGCCGACGCCGCGCCGGTTTCTCGCGAAGAGTTCGCCAAACGCTTCGGGGCATCGGCCGCAGACGTGGCCAGGACTGAAGCGTTCGCGAAGGCGCACAGTCTGAGCGTAGTCCGCGCCGATGCAGGCTCGCGCAGCGTGGTGCTGTCGGGCACCGTCGCCCAGTTCAGCACGGCCTTCGGCGTCAAGCTGGAGCGCTTCGAACATCACGCGATAGGCGAGTATCGCGGGCGTACGGGACCCGTGAACGTGCCGGACGATATGAAGGACATGGTGACCGCTGTGCTGGGTCTGGACAGCCGCCCGCAGGCGCGCCCGCATTTCCGCTTCCGGCCGCCGTTCCAGACAGCGCGCAGCGAATCCAGCACCTCGTACACGCCGCTCGATCTCACGCGGCTCTACGGCTTCCCGAGCGGGGACGGCAGTGGCCAGTGCGTCGGCATTATCGAACTGGGCGGGGGGTATAGCGCAAGCGACCTGAGCGCCTATTTTTCGCAGTTGGGCGTAGCCCAGCCGAACGTGGTTGCAGTCGGCGTCGACCAGGCCAAGAACTCGCCGACGGGCAATCCGAACGGGCCTGACGGCGAGGTGACGCTGGACATCGAAATTATCGGCGCGATTGTGCCGGGCGCGCGCATCGCGGTGTATTTCACGGCCAACAGCGACGCGGGTTTTATCGACGCCGTGAACCGCGCGATCCACGACGATACGAACAAGCCATCGGTCATCTCGATCAGTTGGGGCGGTCCCGAAACCAACTGGACATCACAGTCGCAAAACGCGTTCAATGAAGTCCTGCAATCCGCCGCGGCGCTGGGCGTGACCGTGTGCGCGGCCTCCGGCGACAGCGGCTCCAGCGACGGCGCTGCGGACGGCCAGAATCACGTCGATTTCCCGGCCTCCAGCCCGTATGTGCTCGCGTGTGGCGGGACGCAACTGCGGGCGTCGAAGAGCGGCATCAGCAGCGAAGTAGTGTGGAACGACGGCGACCAGGGCGGCGCAACCGGTGGCGGCGTGAGCGCCGTGTTTGCGCTGCCGGTCTGGCAGAAAGGCTTGAGCGTCACGCGGGCCAGCGGCGGCACATCGGCATTGACCAAACGCGGCGTACCCGATGTCGCAGGCGACGCGTCGCCGATCACCGGCTACGATGTAATCATCGGCGGGACGCAGACGGTCGTGGGCGGCACGAGCGCGGTCGCGCCGCTATGGGCGGGGCTGATCGCCCGGATCAACGCGGCGGCGGGCAAGCCGGCGGGTTTCCTCAACCCGAAGCTGTACGGCGCGAAGACCGCGGGCCGCGACATCACGAAGGGAAACAACGGCAGCTTCGAGGCGTCGTCGGGATGGGACGCGTGTACGGGCCTCGGCAGCCCGGACGGCGAAAAAGTCGCGGCTGCGCTGAAGTAGCGGTTTTGGTTGATGGGTCAAGTTTTCACAGTGCTATGACGATGGGCCAGGCAAGAACTCCAACAACACCGGCAAGGGAGCAATCATGACGAACTCCAGTTCAGCGGCGAAAAAGTCTTCAACCACTTCTTCAACCACCTCTTCACCTCCGCCTTCATCCGGGGCTTCAACCGGGGCTTCAACAGCGGGGGATCAGCCTTACTTCGATTCCACCGCTTACGGCAACGGTCCCGATGATTCCATCGACGCGACCCAGACCGATGAAAGCGCCGCCATCACGCATCACTCGGCCGTCATAGGCGGCAAGACGATCGACTATACGGCCACCGCCGGGCATCTTGTGATAGTCGATCCAAGCAGTTCCAAGCCGGACGCCAAGTTGTTCTACGTTGCGTTCACGCAGGATAACCAGACTGAAGAATCGCGCCCGGTCACTTTTTTCTATAACGGCGGACCTGGGTCGTCGTCGGTATTCGTTCTGCTGGGGTCCTTCGCGCCGCAACGCATCAAGACCTCCACGCCCGCGTTCACGCCACCCGCGCCCTACCAGATGGAGGACAACCCGGACAGCTTGCTGGACAAGAGCGATCTCGTGTTCATCAACCCGGTTGGCACCGGGTACTCGGCGGCGATTGCGCCTAACAAGAACCGCGATTTCTGGGGTGTTGACCAGGACGCGAATTCTCTCAAGCAATTCATCAAGCGCTTCCTGACAAAAAACAATCGCTGGAATTCGCCCAAGTTCCTGTACGGAGAATCGTACGGCACGGCGCGAAGTTGCGTGCTTGCGTACCTCCTGCACGAGGACGGCGTGGACCTGAACGGCATCACGCTGCAGTCATCGATTCTCGACTACACGCAATCCGGCAATCCGGTGGGCGCACTGCCGACCGCTGCCGCCGATGCCTGGTTTCATCGCAAGCTGGGTGTGCATCCGCGCCCAACGGACCTGCTGACTTTCGCTGAAGAGGTCGCGCAGTTTTCTCGCACGGACTACCTCGCGGCGCTGCGCAAATTTCCGCAGACGGACAACGACACCGTGGAGAAGCTGTCCGAATACACGGGCATCGACAAAGCCACCCTGATTGCATGGAGTCTCGACGTTGCTTCTTACGACAGCCGCGGCAACTCGTTATTTCTTACCACGCTGCTGAAGTCCAAAGGCGTGGCGCTAGGTTCCTACGATGGCCGCGTGACCGCTATTTCAACGGGTATCGCGGGCAAGATCGATCCGAACTCCGGCGGCAACGATCCCACCATGACGGCGGTGACCGGCGTTTATACGGCAATGTGGAACGAGTACCTGAACGAGAAGTTGAAGTTCACGTCCACGGCGTCGTTCACGGACCTCAACGACCAGGCTTTTGCCAACTGGGACTTTCATCACACGGATCCGACCGGCGCCCAGAAGGGGGTGGACGCGCAGGGCAACATCATTCTCTACACGGCCGGCGACCTGGCTGCGGTGATGGCGCTCAATATCGACTTGAAGGTGCTGTCGGCGAATGGTTTCTACGACTTCGTGACGCCGTTCTACCAGACGATAATCGACCTGCAGCAAATGCCGCTCATCGATAAGACCGTGCGGGAGAATTTGACGGCGAACTTCTATCCGTCGGGCCATATGATCTATCTCGACGGCGGTTCGCGCACGCAATTGAAGGCGGATCTCGCGAAGATGTATCAGGCCGCGACGACCGATCATGAAGCCATGGGCCGGATTCGCGCACTGCAGCAACGCACGATTGAAGCGAAATAGCGCGCAATTACCGAGGGTTAAAGCACGGGCATCAAGCACGGCATTGGCGGGAACACAAGTTGCGAACGGACGAACGAGCGTATGTGGAATGCGCCACTTCAATTGCACACTGGAGTTTCCCCGATGCCGACCTCGAAGAAGAACGCGGGCGCTGCTGCGCCTTCAACAAATACAAGCGCAGTTGCGCGGACACCCTCACAAAACAATACCAATCCCAAGCTCGACACTCTTGAGCAGTTTCGCTCGGACGCGACGAATCAAGCGCTGACGACCAACCAGGGCGTCAAGGTTTCCGACAATCAAAACACGCTCAAAGCCGGTCCTCGCGGACCTTCGCTGCTCGAAGATTTCATCATGCGTGAAAAGATCACGCACTTCGATCACGAGCGGATTCCCGAGCGCATTGTGCATGCACGCGGTTCTGCCGCGCACGGCGTATTCAAGCCCTACAAGGCACATACGGACCTGACAAAAGCGGCGTTCCTGCTGGACCCGAATAAGGAAACGCCGGTGTATGTACGATTCTCGACGGTGCAGGGTTCACGTGGATCCGCGGATACCGTGCGCGATGTGCGCGGTTTCGCCGTCAAGTTCTATACCGAAGAAGGCAACTTCGACCTGGTCGGCAACAACATGCCCGTGTTCTTCATTCAGGACGCGATCAAGTTCCCTGACTTCGTTCATGCAGTCAAACCGGAACCCCATAACGAAATGCCACAGGGCGGCTCGGCCCACGACACATTCTGGGACTTCGTCTCGCTCGTGCCGGAGTCCGCGCACATGGTGTTGTGGACCATGTCCGACCGCGCGATCCCGCGCAGCCTGCGCACCATGGAAGGGTTCGGCATTCATACGTTTCGTCTGGTGAATGCCGAAGGCAAGGGCAGGTTCGTTAAATTCCACTGGCGTCCGACCCTTGGTTCGGCCTCGCTCTTGTGGGACGAAGCGCAGAAGCTGGCCGGCAAGGACGCGGATTTTCATCGGCGCGATTTGTGGGAAGCGATCGATATGGGCGATTACCCGGAATGGGAACTGGGTGTACAGATTGTGGAGGAAGACGACGAACATTCGTTCGACTTCGATCTGCTCGATCCGACCAAGATCATTCCAGAAGAAATTGTGCCGATCACGATGCTCGGCAAACTCACGCTGAACCGCAATCCGGATAATTTTTTCGCGGAAACGGAACAGGTGGCGTTCTGTCCCGGGCACATTGTGCCGGGCATCGACTTCTCGAATGATCCGCTGCTTCAAGGCCGTTTGTTCTCGTACACGGACACGCAGATCAGCCGGCTTGGCGGTCCGAATTTTCACGAGATCCCCATCAACCGCGCGATCGCGCCAATGCACAATAATCAGCGCGACGCGAAACACCGGATGACGGTGAATCGCGGGCAAGCCTCGTATGAACCCAATTCCATCGATAGCGGCTGGCCAAAGGAAACCGACCCGGCGGCGACGGGCGGTGGCTTCGAGACCTACCCGGAACGCGTGGATGCCGTGAAGATCCGCCAGCGCAGCGAGTCCTTCGCCGATCACTATTCGCAAGCCACGCTGTTCTGGAACAGCATGACGAAGCCGGAAAAGGATCACATTGTGGGCGCATATTCGTTCGAACTGAGCAAGGTCGAGCGCAAGTTTATCCGCGAACGGCAACTGGGGATCCTGGCGAATATCGACAGTGAACTCTGTGCTCGTGTTGCCGATAATCTCGGCCTGCCGGCGCCAAAAGCGAGCGCAAGCGCGCAGGAACTGGGCAAGTCGTCGCTGGCTGCGTCGCCGGCGTTGAGCATTGTCGCGAAGACCAAGCCGTCGGTGAAGACACGCAAGGTCGCCATTCTCGCCGCGAAGGGCGCGGATATTGCCACCATCAAGGCGATCATGGAGGCGCTGACGGCGGAAGGCGCGCATGCGAAGGTGGTTGCGCCGCAGTTGGGCACGTTGGGCGACGGCGTGGAAGTCGATGCAACCATTCTCGGTTTGCCGTCGATCATGTTCGACGGCGTGGTGGTAGCCGGCGGCGCGGCAAGCGCGAAGCTCTTGTCTGAATCCGGCGATGCCCGCCACTTCGTACTCGAATCATTCAAGCATCTCAAGGCGATTGGCGCGGTGGGCGACGGCGAGGACGTGCTGGCCGCCGCGCATCTGCCAACCGGTGACGAAGGCATCAGCGTAGGCAGCGACGCGAAGAAGGTGATGCAGGCGTTTATTGCGGCGTTGTCGAAACATCGCGTATGGGCGCGCGCCGAAAAGGCAGAAAGCGTGCCGGCGTGACGAACGCTGACCGTTATGGTGTGTGAGGGGAATCCACGGAGGATGACATGGTCAAGACAGCATTGTGGGTCCGGTTGGAAGCCAAACCCGGCAAGGAGAAAGAGGTCGAGGCGTTTTTGCTGGGCGGCCTTGCGCTGGTCGGCCAGGAACCTGCCACGACGGCGTGGTTCGCGCTGCAGTTGAACGCAAGCACGTTTGGAATCTTCGATGCCTTCCCCGATGAAGCCGGTCGCGACGCCCATCTTTCGGGCAAGGTCGCCGAAGCGCTGATGGCGAAGGCGGGCGACCTGTTCGCCTCGCCACCGCAGATCGCGAAGATCGATGTGCTGGCCGCCAAGCTGCCGGGCTGAACTCACGCGGCGAGTGAGTCGCGCGCGGGTCATTTGCGGCGGCGTCGACAACCCGCCGCAGCAAACCTCACATCCCTCAATGATGCTCGTTGAAGTCCGCGCGGGGCTTCGGCGTCGTGGGCATCTTCGCGTATTGAAACTCCGGCAGCGCCTTGATTGCCGCCTTCGTCGCACCCGCCAATACAATTTTGCCGCCGACCATATCGAGTTGCTCGATAGGAATGGCGACGTCGTGATGCGAGACGCCGGCAAACTGGCTGGCCGCGACAATCGCAAACGACACCGACTTGTCCGGCGCCACGATGATGTCGTGGATCACGCCGACGCGGTCGCCGTTCTCATTGACGACCGGCTTGTTGAGAATGGATTTCTTGACGCTCCAGCCGCCGAGGATGGCTGTGGATTCCTCCACGCTGATGCCGAGCGTCTGCGTACCGGCAACTTGCGCCTGCGAAGGAAGGGCGACTTGAGCGAGCGCTGCTGCAAGTAGCGCTGCGATGAGTTTCGTCTTCATGTGTATCCTCTTGCGCGAGTGAATAAGCAGGCAGGCGGCGCGGGCATGCACGTCTGCGGGCGGGAAAGACCGAAGACATGCCTGCACTGGCCGCCGGAAATACCATCGGCCAAGCGTTGTCAGCTGATGGTCACAGGTGGAGCGTTTTACGATCAAACGAAGACTTAAGCGGCAACTAAGCCGCGACCAGTGAAACCGACGGCTTATACGGCTGACACGAAACGCATTGGGTAAAGCGAACGAGCATGCTTGCGTCGATGACAAACCTCGGCGCTGGATCGATCAGGTTGACTATTGCGCAGCCCGGATAGCCCCTTCAAGCGATGTGACACTGAGGTGTCATGGTTTCGCAATGAGTGAGCTGATTGAATACGGCAACAGAACCTTGCTGAACCTTGCTGAATGTTAGCGGTGAAATCAGTTTCTGTCAGAGAACAGCTGACGGAGGGGCGAACGGGGCTTGGACGGGATGAGCTGAGCTAGACGCGACCGCAATGCCGGTCTATTCATAAAGTGCGGATATTGCTGCTTGTAAGATTGAAACACAGGGAGCCGCACCGTGGCGGCTGCCTTCATCGACTCAATTCGTCGCTTCAATTCATCGACGCGATTTAACTAAACCGTTAATTTCCCTCCTGGCCGAGTCATTCTTGTCGGGCTTAATGTCCGAAGTACACTGAACGTGTCGACTCAGGTTGCACCATCGGGGTGCTGCGCATGCCGGCTGCGTACGAACTGTCAGTCGGCGACCCGTAGGACGTTGCCGTGACGCCGCGGTTCGCTGCCACGCGCTGCTCTGCTGCCTGGGTCTGCGCCGGGTAGGTGGTGTGATCGCCTTCGACGTTATAGCCGGATTGTTCCATCTGAAGCAGATCGGCCTTGACTGCAGGACGGCTTAACGCGTCCGCGTCCTGCGCATAAGCGAATGCCGGTGCGCCCAACGCGGAAGCAAGCACGATTGCGGGAACCAGTGACTTGAACATGATGGAATCTCCTCTCTTATATGTGTCGAGTTTGTTCCAGGACCAATGAGGTCATGCTGAACAATCTCAGTTCTGAAGTGTAGGTAAGTAAGTGTTGTTGCATTAGCCGTGAATCTGTCGAAATAGTATTGTGTGTCTCGCAATAATGAATGCACTGGATCGGTGCGGATGCTGATCGATTAGCCGTCCGTGTACCGCTGCGATTAACCGTCCGGTTAATGACCAGGCTTACGGTTTTGTCAGGATGCACCGCCAGCTATCACCGGCGCGATCGTTAGCCCGGAATCGCCGGACGCGGCGCTCTTTCTGCATGCGTCACGTGATTGTGTCATTTAGGCGGACTGATCGTTTCAAGTTCGCCAATTGGCATGGCCGATCGTATTTGCGACACTGGCGCTCCTTTCAAGAACGCGTGTCTAGCGTCGTGCGCAGGCAATCACCCCATGAGTTCGCTAAAGACACACGCAAGGACACATGTAAGGACACACGTCGCGACACAAAGCATCGCGGCGTTGCATCAGGCGATACTGTTCGCGTGCCTGCTGGCACTTTCCACTGCAGTCAATGCCGCGACGGCGAAACCGTTTATCGTGGGGGCGGTTCCGGGCGCGTTGCCGCCGATGGAAATGAACGATCCGGATGGTGCCGGTGTGGGCATTCGCGGTGTGTCTGCTGATTTCGCGCAACGCGTGGCTATCGCGTTGCAAAGGCCGCTCGAATGGCGGACCTTTCCTGACCGTCCTGCCATGATGGACGCACTGCGTCATCATCGGATCGATGCCGCGGCCACTGCGACCGGCAATGACGCAGGACCGGCGCTGCGTTATAGCCGGCCTTATGTCGTGACGAAGCAAGTCTTCGTGGAACGGCGCGTGGCGGGACGTCGCACAGGACGTGTTGCTTATGTCGAGCAGCAAACGTCGGCGCAACGGCTGCGCGATGCTTATCCCGCGCTGCGCGCCGTGGGCTATCGCGATACGCTGAGTGCGCTGCTGGCTGTGTCGCAGGGCGATGCGGACGCGTTCGTGGGCGACCTGGCCACGGCGGGTTACACGATCGATCATCTGGACCTGGTGAGTCTCACCATCTCGGGTTTTGCAGCATTCGACGAAGCCGGCTACAGCTTCGCCTTTGCCGCCGACGCCGCGGGTGACCACCAGCGTCAACGCGTGGACGCGGCGCTCGCCGCGCTGCCCCCCCGCTTTCTGCTGGAGGTGCGTGCGCGGTGGGCCGCTGCTGCCGCGGTGACGTTCAACCGGCCGCTTACGTTGAGCGATGCGCAACGAGCGTGGATCACCGCGCATCCGGTGATCGACTACTCCATGTATGCAGACGCTGCTCCCATGACGTTCCGCGATTCAAGCGGTAAGCCCGCGGGTCTGGCAATCGATATGCTCGGCGCCATTGGCGCTCTCACGGGCCTCAGCTTCGAAGGCCGCCTGCGCAGTTCGATAGAGCGCGTGACCGATGACCTGGGCGACGGCCGCGCGAGCCTGATCGCCTACGGGCTGAGCGCCGGGAACATCCCGCCGCAGTTCGCGCCCAGCAAACCTTATGGCGAAGGCGTGCTTGTGATCCTGACGCGCACGGCAGCGGAGCCGCTACGCGACGAGCGTGCGCTGGCCGGCAAACGCGTTGCGCTGTGGCGCAACCATGCACTCATGGGCATGTTGCGCGAGCTCATGCCTTCGGTGCGTATTGTCGAGACATCGCCGATCAATGGCCAGTTCGATGCCGTGGTGAACGGCCAGGCCGACGCCACCATCATTGACCTTGCCTTCGCCAACTATGCAGTCGGCAATCCGTATCGCGACAAGCTCGTCATCACGGGTGCGTTCTCGGATCAGCCCGTGCAGCACGGATTTATCATCGCGCGCGATCAGCCCATGCTGCTGGAAATCATGAACCGTGCGATCGAACACATGCAGCCCAGCGAACTTGATGCCATCCGCCGACGCTGGATGCTTGTCGAACATCCGGAAAGCCAGTGGGAACGGCGGCGTCCGCAAGTCATCTTTGGGGCGCTGCTGGGTGCGGCCCTGCTTGCCCTTTTGATCGGCTGGGGCGTGTCGTTGAAAGCGCAGATCGCACGCCGGCGGGCGGCCGAACATGCGATGCGCGCGGCCAAGGAAGAAGCCGAAACCGCAAATCGCGCGAAGTCGGCATTCCTCGCCGCCATGAGCCACGAAATCCGTACGCCGATGAACGCCGTGCTCGGACTTCTCGAACTCGAATTGCGCAGTCCGGGGGACCGCGCATCGACCGGGCGGGCACTCGGTACGGCACATCAGGCGGCACATGACCTGCTTGGAATGATCGACGATATTCTCGACATGGCGAAGATCGAAGCCGGGCGTCTCGTGTTGACATCGGCGCCGCTGGAACTTGACGATTGGGTGAAAAGCGTGGCGGCGATCTACGAGCCGGCGGCCCGTAGCAAAGGCGTCGCGCTTGTGGTGCGCGTGCGTGGCGGTCAGGAGCACGAGCACGCGTGGGTGATGGCCGACGCGCTGCGCCTGAGGCAAGTGCTGGGCAACCTGTTGTCGAATGCAATCAAGTTTACGGATGCGGGGCACGTGACGCTCGAGTATGCGATCGGCGCGGTGAGGACGGGCCACGCGCATGGCCCTTTCGGTGACGATGCGCACATGGCGCATCGCGAACTCTTGCTGACTGTCACCGACACCGGCATCGGTATCGCGGCGGATCAGCAAGCGTTGCTGTTCGCACCCTTCACGCAGGCGCGACAAGAGCGGCCTGGCCGCTTTGGCGGCACCGGTCTCGGCCTCACCATCTGCCGGCGCTTGATGACCATGATGGGCGGCACGATCCGGTTGTCCAGCAAGTCCGGGCAGGGAAGCCGCTTTACCACGCGGGTATGGTTTCCTGTAGCCCGCCCGCCGCTGACGACGCCCGCGCGCGCTCTCACGCTCGCCCTCGATACACATGACTTGCCCGGTCTGCATGTACTCGTTGTCGACGATCATCCGGCCAATCGCATCCTGCTGGCGAGCCAGTTGAAGGCGCTCGGCTGCGTGCTTGAAACCGCGAATGACGGTGGCGATGCTTTTGCGCGCTGGGAGCGGCAGCGGCAAGAGGGCGCGCCGTTCGACTTGATCCTGACCGATTGTTCGATGCCCACGATGAGCGGGGAGGATCTTGCGCGCGCGATTCGTGAGCGCGAACTGACGCTGACGCGTATGAACGCCAAGCCAAAGCCGATACCCATCATAGGCGTGACCGCGAACGCACAGCCCGAGGCGCTTACTCAAGCGCTCAACGCCGGCATGACGTTGTGCCTCGTCAAGCCGCTTGGGCTCGACGCGCTGGGCCGCGCGCTGATACTTGCCATGCACGATGAGCAGGAGTCGAAGGTCCCCGCGCCGAGCGAAGCGTTGCACGTTGCGACGCTTGCTGCTCGCGCTACTTGTGCTACTCGTGCCGGACGTCCAGCGCCATCATCGGATTCCAGATCCTTTTTTGATCGCGTATTGGGTACGTCACCCATGCATGTGTCGACCGCATCGATCGATTCTGCGATCTCCTTCGCACCGGGCCATGCTCATGCCGATACCTATGGCCCCACTCAAAACTTTCCCGCAAACAGAGCCGTCGGCAGAGCCGTTTCAGCCGCATACAGTATGTCCATTTCCCGTCCCGGACAACTGGGCAGCACGTTCGACAGCGCCTCGGATACAGCATCCGACGCTGCTCGACCTGTCGATCACGCCGTTGCCCAACCAGACCCGGCTGCTCTCCCATCCACGGTCCCGCGTTTCAACGCGGACCAGGTTTACGGCTTCGGTGATCAAGCCGCCGCCCTGATCGATGCAATGAAGTCGGCCAACCGGCAGGATCTGGAGGAGGCGCGCCGGGCGTTCGCATCGAGGGACTTCCATCGTCTGCTCGAACTGGCGCACCGGATGAAAGGAGCGGCTTTCGTGATCGGCGCCACGTCTTTCTCCGACGCCTGCCTGAGCCTGCAGCGTGCATGCGCGATCAAGCCAGGACAAGCCTGCGACACCGCGGCAATCCGCGCGGCCTATGTGCGTTTCCACGATGAAGCAATAGCGCTCCGTACAGCGCTCGAGCAGCACACTGCTTAAGCAAGCAAACAGGCACGCAAACAAACGCCCAAGAGCCCAAAGCGCTTTACCATCGATCGGCGTTGATCGGCACGGGTTATTCCACGGTCGTGATTAATGACCGATTCCGTTCCTGGAACGGCATGTGTTTTAATTAGCCCCTCCTCTCGCTCCGACACATGGCCGTCGCGTTTGCGGCGCGGCCCGATCGCCGAATGAATAGAAGGTTTCTTTCGCAGCTCCGTTACCGCCGCCATAGTCGCCGGCGCTATGCCACCGTGTGGTTTCTGCTTGCGCTGTCGGCCGGCGGTATGCCGGTTCACGCGCAGAAAGCCGAGCTGCTTGATCCGCGCGTGAGCCAGTCGACCATTGTCGACACGATCTGCCGCCCCGGTTATGCCGACGATGTCTTGCCGCCCTTCGACACCTTGCAGCGCCAAAAGCAGCAACTGCTGATTCAACGCCATGTGGACCCGCAGAGCGCTTCGGACTACGCGCTCGATCACCGCATGCCGATCCTGCTGGGTGGCTCCCCAACCGCTGCGGCGAACCTCGACATCCGCCGTTGGGACGGGCGTGCCGGGCAGCGCCGCAAGGAGCGGCTGGCGGTGTTCCTGAAGCGCTGCGTGTGTACGGGGGATATGCCGTTGGCAGCGGCACAGGCGGTCATGTCAGGCGACTGGCCGAACCGTTTCCGCAATTTGTCGAGCCCGACCTGCAACGGGGGGTGAGGGGATGCTGGTTCGCCAATGGGCGTCAGCACCGCCCCGGACGACTTCTCATTGCATCGTGAAGGTATCGAGCGGCTGATTCGCCTGCGCCTCGCTGGCGAAGCGTCTCGCCAGCTGGTCGTGGAGACGGCGGGCTTCGTCAAGTGTCAGGTCGATCCAGTACGGGTCTCCCGCGCCGTCGTTCAGACGCTCGGGCGGAAACTGGATCTCCAGCACAATGCCTTTCTTGTAGCTCATCGATCAACACTCCGCGCGGTCGCAGAAAAGAACAGGCATCGATCTTACCGGGCCAGTCCGCCTCCATTGGCGTGCGGCGAGGAAACAGTCTCTTGCCGCTGGCTTGACGAAGCGGGCCAGCGCCGCAAGGCCTGAAGACGTTGTGTCTGCGACAAGTTGTCACGCCGTGGGCAGCGCTGCCCCGTCGATCAGATGACTGACGACGCGCTCGCCCAGCGCGGGACCGACGCTCATGCCCACGCCGCTATGCATGTACACACCGGTCACATTGGGTGCGGCCCGCAGAACGGAAAACGGCGCCTCCGACGTCCCGGTGCGCGCGCCATATACGCCTTGCCACCGCTCGACGACCCCCAACGTACTGCCGAGCGTGTCCTCAGCCAGACCAAGCAGGATTTCATCGATAGCCTGCGCATTGAAGGGCGACGGATCATCGCCATAATCGTGCGAGTCGCCGACGATCAGATCACCCCCGGGCGTCGGGCTGGCCAGCAGATGGATACCATGCTCGAGCAACGCGGCTTCCCGCGCAGCCACTTCAGCTTGCAGCGCGGCAGCGCCGGGAAGGTCCGAGAACGCACCGTAATGCAGGCAGCTCAGTCCAGTCAGCACAGCGTGATCGAGCGCGAAAGGCGTGCTCGGCCGCACGCGCAGCATCTGCAAACGGCACACGCGCGGCTCGAGCGCGGCAAGCTCCCGCGCGAGCAACGACAAATAGTCATGTCCCGCGCAAACCACCACATGCTCCGCGCGCCACTGGCCGGCAGTCGTTTCGATCCGCCCGCCATCCACGTCCTGCACGAGCGTCCCGAAGCGAAAATCCACGTTGAACACAAGCCGCAAGTAACTGATGAGCGCGGGCACCGCTTCACGCGAAAACACCTGCAAATCGGCCCGCCCATGCAGCGCAGCGCGATGTTTCCGGAAGCGGCCATCGTAGAGATCATCGAGCGCGGCGCGGGAAAGCAGCGCGGCGGCGTAGCCCTCTGTCTCGGCACGCGTTGTCGCGAACGCCTCCATCACCTGCGCTTCGGCCGCGCTGCGGGCAAACATCAGCGAGCCCGAACGCCTGACATGCAGCGCCGCGCCGGCTGCCCAGTCGAGCCATATTTTCCGCGATGCCTGCGCAAGCGCATGCATCGCGCCCGGCGGCTGGCCGCTCACCAGCACCATGCCAAAATTTCTGATGGACGCACCGACCGGCGTGCCGCTGCGTTCGAACACGGTTACGCGCAAGCCGCGTTTAGCGAACGCATAGGCATGCGCCAGCCCGAGAATGCCCGCGCCGATAATCGCGACATCGGTATGAAGGGGAATGTGTGTGGTTGGCATGGTCATCCGTGTGACGGCCCGCCGCGTACTACAATACGCGCGGTCCCGTGGTTATTCCCTTGCTTGTTCATTCATCGCCGGCATGCCCGGCCGCACTCGATGCTCGCCGAACAACGTCATCAATACATCCTGTCGGAGCTGTCGAAAAACGGCGCGTTGTCGGTCGCCGAACTCGTGCGCGCGCTCGACGTGTCGCGCGAGACCATCCGGCGCGACCTCAACGCACTCGCCGAACGCGGCCTGATCGCAACCACCCACGGCGGCGCACTGTCCAATGACCGTCGAGAGCCGGACCTCGACGTGCGGGAAGCCGCGAACGCAGCCGCGAAACGTGCGATTGGCGAGCGGGCCGCGCAACTCGTACCCGACGGCGCCTCGGTAGTCATCGACTCGGGCAGCACGACGCAAGCCGTCGCGCGCGCACTCGGCGACCGGCACCGGCTGGTGGTCTATACCAACGACTGGCGCATCGCGCTGCTGCTCGGCCGCCGCAACGACAACAAGGTCACGCTGTTCGGCGGCGAGCTCTCGGACCATGAGGACGCGGTCTTCGGGCTGGACACCGTGCAGCAACTCTCGCAATACCACGTGGACTTTGCGTTTGTCGGCGCGGGCGCGATCACCCCGGAAGGCTTTCTGACCGACTACTCGCGCCTGGCCGCTGAAGTACGCAGCCGCATGATCTTGGCGGCGAGCGCGGCGGCTATCGTCGCGGACAACTCGAAGTTCGGCAACGTCACACCCGTGCGTATCCGCGACTTCGAGAAGGCGCGTTACGTGATCACCGAAGCCGCGCCCGACAAAGCCATGCGCCGCGCAATCGCCGCGCGCGGGCCGGAACTGTTGATCGCCTGAATGCCGGGGCATCGGCTGCTCTTGCGCTGATCTCACGCTGCCGTCAAGTCTGCGGTCGAATCTGTCAAGCCCACTTTCAGCGCGTCCAGCGCCCGCCCGATCGCCGCTACCGCGTTCAATATTTCGTTCGCATCAATAGCCCCGATGCAGCCCACGCGGAACGTCTCCACTTCCGTCAGCTTGCCGGGATAAAGCACGTAACCCGCATCGCGGACGGCTTCATAAAAGCGCTTGAAATCGTAGGCCGGATCGCGCGGCGCATGAAACGTAACGATCACAGGGGCTTGCACTGCGGCATCCAGGAACGGCTTGAAACCAAGCGACGCCATGCCGTCGATCAACGCGGCGCAATTGCGGCGATACCGCGCGCCGCGCGCCGGCTGACCGCCTTCCGCGATGAACTGGTCAAGCGCCGCGCGCAACGCGGCGACCACATGCGTAGGCGGAGTAAACCGCCATTGCGTGGTCTTCATCATGTACGCGTATTGATCGTGGAGATCGAGCGCGAGCGAGCGCGAATTGCCCGCCGATGCTTCCAGCAATGCGCGCCGTACGATCACGAAACCCATCCCCGGAACGCCTTCGAGACACTTGCCGCTGGCGGAAATCACGGCATCAATTCCCCCCTTCGACACATCGACAGGCAATGCGCCGAACGAACTCATTGCGTCGACGATCAGACTCTTGCCATGTTGCTTGCACAACGCTGCGATCTCGTCGAGCGGGTTCAGCAAGCCCGCGCTCGTTTCCAGATGCACCTGCGCCACATGCGTGATGCGCGGCTCACGGTGAAATGCTTCCTCGATCCGCAGGACGCTGGCCGGCTCGCCATCGCGAAACTTCAGCTCGATGGACGCCACCCCCAGCCGATCCAGTATCTTCAGTAAGCGTGTGCAGTACGCGCCGTTGTTTGGCACAAGCACGACGGCGTCGCGCGGCACGAGCGAACCGAGCGCGGCTTCGACGGAAAATGTGCCGCTGCCTTGCATGGGGACACACACAAACTCTTTTTGACCGGACACGATGGCAAGCAGGTCGCGGCAGATATCGCTTGTCATACGGTTGAAAGCCGCGTCCCAGGAACCCCAGTCGCGCAGCATCGCCTGACGGGTGGCAGGCGATGTTGTCAGCGGGCCGGGGGTCAGCAAAATCGGGTCACTTCCGTTGATCACGGTTCCCTCCATTCATGGCTTCAGGCACCGCTTCGACAGCTCCGTCAACTTCGGTCGACGCTTAAGTCTCGCGCGGCAGGTCTGAAATAGTCTACGTCGGAATTTTGGCGAAATGTGGTCTTTATTGGAAAAATGTGGCATCGTCACGTCGCTGTCATGAAGTTCTGTGATCCTTCGTCCGGGTTGCCGGCGGACCGAAAATTTGGAACGCTGCACCAATGAATCATCGGACGGATCGGCCGTATCGGACGAAAGAAGAGTCGAGCCGATGTGTAGAAAACGTGCACCTGATCTCACGCCACCTGGTTGTATCCGCCTTCCCGGAGAAACAAGCACCATGACAACAAATCGCTTCCCCGCATCCCGTTTTGCAAAGCGCGTGTTGCCGGCACTGACCGTGACCGTGGCCGCTTTCGCGAGCGTTGCGACCGTGCCGGCTTTTGCTGCCGATGCAGTCGTGCTGTACAGCGCCGACGGTCTGGAAAACTTGTACAAGGACGTATTGCCGGCCTTTGAAAAGAAAGAAGGCGTGAAGGTCAACATCGTGATCGCGGGTAGCGGGGAAGTCGTGAATCGCGCGACAGTGGAGAAGGATTCGCCCAAAGCGGACGTTCTCGTCACGCTGCCGCCGTTCATTCAGCAGGCGTCGCAAGGCGGCTTGCTGCAGCCTTACCAGAGCGTCAACTACGCGAACGTGCCGGCCATCGCGAAAGCGCCGGACGGCGCCTGGGCGACCTTCGTGAACAACTATTTCTCGTTCGCGATCAACCCGGAAATCACGAAGACCGCACCGAAGACTTTTGCTGATCTGCTGCATCCCGACTTCAGCGGCAAGGTTGCTTATTCGAATCCGGCCACCGCGGGTGACGGCATGGCCGTGATCATCCTGACGAGCGCGCTGATGGGCGAAGACAAGGCGTTCAGCTACCTGAAGGATCTGGAAAAGAGCGCAAAATTCCACACCAAGGGCACGGGTTATCTCGACGTCCTGCTCTCGCGTAACGAGATCGCGTTCGCCAACGGCGACCTGCAGATGGACCTGGACGACTCCACCAACGGCGGCCTGTCGCTCAAGCCGATTTTCCTCTCGGCCAAGCCCGGCGAAGCGCCGACCACGTTCCAGTTGCCCTACGCAATCGGCCTGATCAAGGGCGGCCCGAACCAGGCTGAAGGCAAGAAGCTGGTGGACTACCTGATGTCGAAGGAAGTGCAGGCGAAGGTGCCGGATATCTACGGTATTCCGGGCCGTACGGACGTGCCGCTGGCAGGAAAGAACGGCGAGACGGTCAAGCAGGCGATCGCGGGCGTGAAGCTGATTCCGGTGGACTGGAACCAGGTGATGGAGAAGAAGGCTGCATGGACCACGCGCTGGAAAAACGACGTGATCGGCAACTCCGACAAACAGCTCGAAGTCGTCAAGCCGAAGTCGTAAGTCTTTGAAGCGATTGAAGCCATTCGTTTCTTCGACCTTCGGGCTCGTCCTGTCTTCACCAGCCTTTCAAGGATGCGAACCGTGAACACTTTGACGCTGGCTCCGGCCGCACGTGACGCTGCCGCCGTGGATTCAAACCAGCACGCGCATGGCGGCGTGCGTATCGACCGCCTGAGCGTGCGCTTCGGCACACGCACGGTGCTCGACGACCTGTCGCTGACCATCGAGCGCGGGGAACTGCTCACCGTGCTCGGCCGTAGCGGATGCGGCAAGACCACGTTGCTGCGGTTTATCGCGGGCTTCGTTGAAGCGGACGGGCTGGCGGGGACGTTGTCGGTAGCGGGGCGCGACCTCACGCACGTGCCGCCGTTCAAACGCAATCTCGGCTTGCTGTTTCAAAGCTATGCGCTGTTTCCGCATCTGTCGGTGTACGACAACGTTGCGTTCGGTTTGCGGGTGCGGCGCTTGAAAGCGGGGGAGATCGCACGGCGGGTAGCCGATGCGCTCAAACTCGTGCAGCTCGGCGACGCGGGGCATGTGATGCCCGCGCAGCTCTCGGGCGGCATGCAGCAGCGCGTCGCGTTGGCGCGGGCGCTGGTCATCGAGCCCGACGTGCTGTTGCTGGACGAGCCGCTGTCCGCACTCGATGCCAACCTGCGCGCCTCCGTACGTACCGAACTCAAGGCGTTGCATGAGCGTTTGCCGAACCTGACCATTGTGTGTGTCACGCACGATCAGGACGACGCGCTGGTGCTCTCCGATCGCACATTGCTGATGCGCGATGGCCGCATTGCGCAACTTGGCACGCCGCGCGAACTCTACGACAACCCGAAGGACGCGTTCGTCGCGCGCTATCTTGGCGCGGCGAATTTGTTGCCACCGTCCATCATGTTCCCCATCGGCGATGCTCGTCACGACGATCGCGACCGCATGGCGTGCGTGCGTCCGGAGTGCCTGTCCATCGTGCCGCTTGGGCATGCCCAACTGCATGGCACCATCGCTTCGGTGGAGTGGTACGGTGCGGCGTTGTCGGTATCGGTCATGCTCGACGCACTGCCCGATCAACCCGTGCTCGTCACCATGCAGCGTGCCCACGGCTCGATGCCCGTGAAGGGAGCGCGCGTTTCCCTACGCCACGAGGTTGACGATGTCGTCCTTATCAGCGAGTGAACATGTAGTCGACGACATCGCGCATACCGCCGCCAGGCGGCGTCGCGAACGGCTGGCACAGTGGCATTTGTGGTTCATTCTTGTGGTCGTGCTTGGCCCGATGGTCATCTATCCGCTGCTGCAACTCCTGCTTCTCAGTGTGCGCGGTGCGCATGGCCTGAGCTTTCATGCCTACACAGCGTTCTTCAGCAATCCCGAGACAAGCGGGGTGCTTGGCACAACGCTTGGCATCCTGTTCGCCAGCGCGACACTCGCTTCAGTTCTCGGCGTGCTGCTCGCGGCCATGCTGTTTTTCAAGCCATTCCCGGGTGCGAAACTTGTTACCCGGTTCCTCGAATTATTCGTCGCATTCCCGTCGTTCCTGGTCGCGTTCACGCTGATCTTTTTGTATGGCTCGCAGGGGTCGGTGAGTATCGGCTTGCAGCGGCTTTTTAACCTGCAGGACCCGCCGCTCAACTTCTTGTTCGGTATCGGCGGCGTCATTCTCGCGGAGGTCGTGTTCTACGCGCCGTTCGTCGTGCGGCCCACGCTCGCGTCGTTCGCCACCCTCGACATGCGCCTGATCGAGGCCGCCAAGAGCCTTGGCGCGAACGGCTGGATGGTCGCATTCAAGGTTATCTTGCCGCTCGCGTGGCCCGGTATTGCAGCGGGCACGATCCTGTGTTTCCTGCTGACGCTCAATGAGTTCGGCATTCTGCTGGTGCTCGGCAGCGCGCATCTGATCACGCTGCCAATGGCGATCTATAGTTCGGCCACGGTCGATCTCGACTTGCCGACGGCAGCCGCCGGCGCGGTTGTGATGCTGGCGATGTCGCTCTCGCTGTACGCCCTGTACAGACGAGTCAATCGACGCACGGGAGGCCGCAATGGCAACTGAGTTCACGCTTCCTGGAACCTCGTCGAAGCCGTATTCGCTGAAGCGGATCGGCGCGTGGATATTCACGGGCTTTGCCGCGCTGCTGTGCTTCTGGTTGTTCGTGTTGCCGGTGATCGTGGTGGCGCTGTCCAGCGTGGCGTCGCACTGGTCGGGAACCATCTTTCCCGATGGTTTCAGCATGCGCTGGTTCGAACGTCTGGGCGGAAGCGACTTTGATGCGTTGACCACGAGCCTTGAAGTCGGCTTCGGCGTCGCGGTACTGGGTACCGTGCTCGGCCTGTGGCTTGCGCTCGCGCTGGAAGGTCGTGACCGCCGCGGCGTGGGCGCGTGGGTGGATACCATCGCGATGATGCCCAATGGCGTGCCGAGCGTCGTGCTTGGCCTTGCCGTGCTGATTGCGTATCACAAGAAACCGCTGGATATCTCGGGGTCGGCGGCAATCGTCGTGCTGGTGCAACTCGCGCTTGTGCTGCCGTTTTGTTATCGATGCGCGGCGGCTGCGCTGCGCCCCGAACTCACGATCTTGCGAGAAGCCGCCGCAAGCCTCGGCGCGCCGCCTTCGATGGTCCTCTCGCGTGTTGTTCTGCCGCAGCTCGTACCCGCGATCCGCGCGAGTCTTGCGTTGGGATTTGCGTTATCGCTCGGTGAACTCGGCGCGACACTGACCGTCTATCCACCGGGTTTCGCGACCGTGCCGATTGTGGTGGTCGGGCAGGTGAATCGCGGGTATTACTTGCCGGCGTCGGCGCTTTCGCTGATCTTGCTGGCCGTCTCGCTCGCTGCATTGCTGCTGATCGCGGCAAAAGTGCCACGGCGGCGAATGGCCTGATCCGGGCTGTTCCCCCGAAAGTCCCACTTTTCGGGACTTTTTTGCGCGGAAAAATGTGGCAAATATTGGCGTCGTGCATCAAAATATGGAATCACCTATCTGTCCGCTATTTAACCGCAACGGTTAGAAAAACGCTGCTTCATCACGGGAAGGAACTTCATGTCCACGTCCACCGAAATGCTTATGGAAGTTAATGGCCGCGCTTATGGGCCGGCGCGCGCGCTGACCGTGGTCGTCTGCGTCGACGGCTGCGAATACGATTACCTGGAAGCGGCAGTTGCAGCGGGTGTCGCGCCGTTTATCGGCACCATGCTGCGTGGTGGGTCGGCCTTTCGCGCTGACTGCGTGATTCCGTCGTTCACCAACCCGAACAACTTGTCGATCGTGACGGGTGTTCCGCCTTCCGTGCATGGCATTTGCGGCAATTATTTCTTTGACCCGCAAGCAAACGGCGGCAAGGGCGGCGAAGTGATGATGAACGACCCGGCCTACCTTCGCGCCGGCACCATCCTCGCGGCTGCGGCGCAACGCGGGGAGAAGGTCGCGGTGATCACGGCGAAGGACAAGCTGCGCCGCCTGCTCGGCTGGCAACTCGACGGCATCTGTTTCTCAGCGGAGAAAGCGGACGCGGCGACACTCGCGGAGAACGGCATCGAGAACGTGCTTGAGTTGGTCGGCAAGCCGGTGCCCGATGTATATAGCGCCGAGCTTTCCGAGTTCGTTTTTGCAGCCGGCGTACGGCTTGCCGAGACCCGCAAGCTTGACCTCATGTATTTGTCGACCACGGACTACGTGCAGCACAAATGCGCACCCGGCACGGACGGCGCGAACGCGTTCTACGCGATGATGGACGGTTACCTCGCGCGCCTGAACGACCTCGGCGCGGTGATCGGCCTGACGGCAGACCACGGCATGAACGCAAAGCACGATGTCACAACGGGCGAGCCGAACGTGGTGTATCTGCAAGACTGGCTGGATGAAATGCTGGACGTTTCGAACGCACGCGTAATCCTGCCAATTACCGATCCCTACGTGGTCCACCACGGAGCGCTCGGTTCGTTCGCAACCATCTACCTGCCGCCTTCCATCGATGCAAAAGCGCTGGCGGCGCGCATCGCCGAACTGCCGGGCGTGGACATCGTGCTCGACAACCAGGCTGCGTGCGAGCGCTTCGAATTGCCGAACGATCGCGTGGGAGATCTGGTGGTCGTGAGCGGACGCAATACGGTACTCGGTACCCGGCGCGCGGAGCACGACCTGTCGGGATTGACCGTACCGTTGCGCTCGCATGGCGGCGTGTCCGAGCAGGAAGTGCCCTTGCTGTTCAATCGTCCAACCGATGGTTTCGAATCGAAGCGTGGGGGGAAGGGTGACGGGAAACGCCTGCGTAACTTCGATGTCTTCAACATCGCGCTGAATCATCTGGAGCTTGCATCATGACCGCCGTTCTCGCGGTTGAGCAACATGCGCTGCGGGTCGAAAGGCTGCGCCTGAAAGGCGAGCGTGCGGCGCGTGTTCGCACTATGAATGTTTTCGATCCTTACACGAACATACGCATTGGAACCGTGCCAATGGCAAGCGTCGACGACGTGCGCGACGCATTCGAGTACGCGGCGAATTACCGCTCGACGCTGACGCGCTATGAACGCTCGCAGATTCTCGAACGCGCTGCGGCGTTGCTGCGCGAGCGCACGGAAGAAGCGTCGGATCTTATTTCACTTGAATCGGGTTTGTCGAAGCAAGACTCGCGTTATGAAATCGGACGCGTGGCCGACGTGTTCAAATTCGCCGCGATGGAAGCGTTACGCGACGACGGCCAAAGTTTTTCATGCGACCTTACCCCGCACGGCAAGGCTCGTCGCGTGTTCTCGCAACGTGAACCGCTGGCTGGCGTTATCGTCGCGATCACGCCGTTTAATCATCCGATGAACCAGGTCGCGCATAAGCTTGCGCCGGCTATCGCGACGAATAACCGGGTGATCCTCAAGCCCTCGGAGAAGGTGCCGTTATCGGCTTATTACCTCGCGGACGTGTTGGTCGAAGCCGGTTTGCCCGCACCCATGCTGCAGGTTTTAACGGGCGACCCGCGCGAGATAGCTGAAGAACTCGTCACCAACCGGCATGCCGACCTCGTCACTTTTACCGGTGGCGTGGCTATTGGCAAGGAGATTGCGGCGAAGGCGGGATATCGGCGCGTGGTGCTGGAACTCGGCGGCAATGATCCACTGATCGTGCTCGACGACGCCGATCTGGAGCGCGCGGCAACGCTTGCCGTGCAAGGCTCGTACAAGAACTCCGGGCAACGTTGCACGGCGGTCAAGCGCATGCTGGTGCAAAAGCGCGTGGCCGCCAGGTTCACCGAGCTCGTGGTGGAAAAAACGCTTGCGTGGACTTACGGCGATCCCTTCGATCCTGCCAACCAGATGGGCACGGTGATCGACGAGGCTGCGGCCAAATCATTCGAAGCACGGGTGAACGAAGCGGTCTCGAAGGGAGCGCGGTTGCTGTGCGGCAATCATCGCCATGGCGCGTTGTATTCGCCCACGGTGCTTGATCGTGTCGATCCGTCCATGACGCTCGTGCGTGAGGAAACCTTTGGGCCGGTCTCGCCGATCATCGAATTCGATACCATCGACGACGCTATTCGTATCAGCAACGGCACGGCGTTCGGGCTGTCGTCCGGGGTATGCACAGACCGGGCGGACCTGATCACGCGCTTTGTGAACGAACTGCGCGTGGGCACCGTCAATGTGTGGGAAGTGCCGGGTTACCGGATCGAGCTGACGCCGTTCGGCGGTATCAAGGACTCGGGCCTGGGTTACAAGGAGGGCGTTCAGGAAGCGATGAAAAGCTTCACGAACCTCAAGACTTTTTCTTTGCCCTGGGCTTGAATCATGGCGCTTACGCTCACTGACATCCGGCATCTCTTCGATACCTACGGCGCCATGGCCTATAGCGGTGAACCGGTCACGCAACTCCAGCACGCATTGCAGACGGCGGCGCTGGCCGAGGAGGCAGGCGCAGACGAAACACTCGTTGGCGCGGCGTTTTTGCACGACCTGGGACACTTGCTGAACCTTCAGGGCGAGACGCCGAGCGAGCGCGGTATCGACGACCTGCACCAGTATTTCGCGCTGCCCTTCCTGCGGCCATTGTTTGGTCATGCCGTGCTCGAGCCGATCCGCCTCCACGTGGACGCGAAACGCTGTTTATGTGCAATTGATGACGAATATTTTTCGACACTATCCGCGGATTCAGTCCGCAGCCTGAAATTGCAAGGAGGCATTTTCAGCAAGGAAGAAGCGGATGATTTCATGCGCAAGCCCTTTGCGCAGGACGCGCTTTCATTGCGCCGTTGGGATGATCTTGCGAAGAGTCCTGAGCGCGTTACGCCCCCGCTCGATCACTATATTCAGCTAATCGAAAGGATTGCCGAGGGCCACGGCGCGATGTCATCAAAGTGCGTTTGAACAGGGATATGATCAGGAAACCAAAGTAATTTAACAGTGCTGTTCCGGGAGCAGCCTGACTGCTCCCGATGACGGAAATGCGACAAAACGACGGACCGCCGGCGGATGTCGTGCCAGTTCCACGGCCGCCGGGGCCAATACCCAAAAAAATAAAAATAGCGTAACCTGCCTGTTCACCCGGCCCCGTCCCGCTTGACAGAACGCGGCTTGCACTTAGCGCGTTGTCCAGCAATGCATTTCTGGAGAGTTCGATGACATCCGTCGACCTGGAATTCGAACAGCTGAACAGCACCGTCGATGCGCTCAGGCGCTCCATTTCGAACCGTCTCATGTACGGAGTCGGCAAGGATGCTGTCACCGCGCAGCCGCGCGACTGGCTTCATGCCGCCGAACTGGCGGTCCGCGACCGGCTGGTGGCGCGCTGGATGAAAACCACGCGCCAGCAGTACGAGCAGGACGCCAAGCGCGTCTACTACTTGTCGATGGAGTTCTTGATCGGCAGGACCTTTACTAACGCGTTGCTTGCGCTTGGCATTCACGACGAAGTCCGGGAGGCGCTCGCCGGTCTCGGCATAGACTTAAATACGCTGGAGAACCTGGAACCCGATGCGGCGCTCGGCAACGGCGGTCTCGGCCGCCTCGCCGCGTGTTTTCTCGACTCCATGGCGACCGTGGGCATTCCCGGTTTTGGCTATGGCATCCGTTACGAATACGGCATGTTCCGGCAGACCATCGTTGACGGCAATCAGGTCGAAACGCCCGATTACTGGCTGCGCGCGGGTAATCCGTGGGAGTTTCCGCGCCCCGAAGTGAACTATGTGATTCATTTTGGCGGCAGTACGGTCCGTCATGGCGACCGGACCGAATGGATCGACACGGAACACGTGAACGCCATGGCGTACGACACCGTGATCCCCGGCTTCGCCACGACCGCGACCAATACGCTGCGGCTCTGGTCGGCGCGGGCGACCGATGAATTCGACCTGTCCGCGTTCAACCAGGGCGACTATCGACGGTCGGTGGAAGCGAAGAACACCTCGGAGCACGTATCGCGCCTCCTGTATCCGGACGACTCCACGCAGGCCGGCCGCGAACTGCGTTTGCGCCAGGAATACTTCTTTGTTTCCGCGACGATGCAGGATCTGATTCGCCGCTATCAACGCACGCACACGCATTTTGGGCGGCTGGCGGAGAAGGTGGCGGTGCACCTGAACGACACCCATCCGGTGCTGGCCATCCCCGAGCTGATGCGGTTGCTGGTCGATACGCATCACTTGCCGTGGGACAAGGCATGGAAGCTTGTGCAGCAAATGTTCTCGTACACGAACCACACGTTGATGCCCGAGGCGCTGGAAACCTGGGACGTGGAGATGCTGTCGCGGTTGTTGCCGCGCCACCTTGAGATCATCTTCGACATCAATGCGGATTTTCTCAAGCAAGTGGGCGAGAAGTTTGGGCGCGACGTCGACCTGATCCGCCGCATTTCTCTTGTCGATGAATACGGTCAGCGGCGCGTGCGCATGGCGCATCTTGCGATTGTTGCAAGCCACACGGTAAACGGCGTGTCGAAACTGCATTCGCAGTTGATGACGCAGAATATTTTTGCCGATTTCGCGCGCATGTACCCCGAGCGCTTCACGAACGTGACGAACGGCGTTACGCCGCGCCGATGGTTGTCGCAGGCAAGCCCGAAGCTGTCGTCATTGATCGATGAACGGCTTGGACTGCGCTGGCGGACTGATTTGTTCGAGTTGGCCCGGCTGCGTGAATGGCGCGATGATCCTGAATTTACCAAAGCCTTTCACGATGCGAAGTTCGCGAGCAAGGTACGGCTCGCCGCACGTGCGAAGCGGGAGACGGGCGCGATCATCGACCCGAATGCGCTGTTCGATTTGCAGGTCAAGCGCATTCACGAATACAAGCGGCAGTTGCTTAACGTCCTGCATGTAATCGTGCGCTACAACCGGATTCGCGAGCAGCCGGAGAAGGCGTGGACGCCGCGCGTGGTGATGTTTGCCGGCAAGGCGGCGTCGGCATACAAGATGGCCAAGACGATCATCAAGCTGATTAATGACGTGTCGGAGAAGGTCAACAACGATCCGTTGATTGGCGACCGGTTGAAGGTCGGTTTCATTCCGAACTATGGCGTGAGCGTGGCCGAACTGATTATTCCGGCAGCGGATTTATCGCAGCAGATTTCGATGGCGGGAACCGAAGCGTCGGGCACGGGCAACATGAAGCTCGCGTTGAACGGGGCATTGACCATTGGCACGCTGGATGGCGCGAACATCGAGATTTGCGACGCCGTTGGGCGCGAGAACATGTTTATCTTTGGGCACTCAACTGAAGAGATTGATGCGCTGCGGGCGACCGGATACAGGCCGCGCCATATCTACGAAGAGAATCCCGAATTGAAGGTGGCGCTTGACCAGATCCGGCTTGGGCACTTTTCGCCTGACCAGCCGCATCGGTTCTACGACATCTTTCATACGCTGGTGGATTGGGGCGACCATTACATGGTGCTGGCAGATTTTGAGAGTTTCGACAAAGCTCAGGCAGACGTCGATGCGAAATTTCTCGACAAGGAAGCGTGGACGCGCAGTGCGATTGAAAACGTCGCGGGGATGGGAATTTTTTCGTCAGACCGGACGATTGCGGAGTATGCCAAGCATATTTGGCATGTCGAGCCATTGATTGTTTAACGTTTCTCTCCCGCCGGCTCCACCCTGATCCATGACCCCCCAGAGCTTCTCCAACTGCTGCAACGCCTGCAGAAGCTCTCAGCCTATTCCCGCACGATGTCACCACTCCGGAGAGATCGAACGGACGCAGCGGCCTCGCGTTTCTAGCGCGGGAATTGGCTGATCGTTCAGTTTGTGCCGTCGTTTCTCTTGTGAATCCCCGCGAACAAACACGCCTGCGACGCTTGTTTCAGGCCATCGGTTTCGGCGTTCAGCCGAGCGGTGCGCGCGTACCGCCGTCGGCTTCCGCTCAATACCTTGCTCATCGAGTTGCGTTCACCGGGACACGCCGCCTTCGGTCGGCTGTCAAGCGAGTGCGCACACTGCAAATTTCAGGCCGCAAAACACCTCAAAATGGTAATCGTTTTCCATCCGTAGAACCCTTGTAGGCATTGAAGGTAGTGAAAATACTAAAGCAACGATGTAAAGCTTTACGCTTCAATTTTTTTCTACTAGCATGGTTGTACGCACTCAGACAAAGGCTGTTTCCTGGCGACAAGACGGTTGTCATCCGGATGGCGATTGACTTCGAACACCCGCGTAAACGATTACCACGCGACCGCCGAGAGGCGACTTGTTGATCGATCGGTAAGGGTGAATAGAATTCCAAAAGTCGGCTTTAGCCCGCGGAGCGTGAAGGGAAGTTAATTGGGGAAGTGTTAATTCGTTCATATTCTTCGGAGTCCATGACCACCATGAAGAACACGCTTATGCCGGCCCTTCGCCGCGCTCCGGCCGCCCAAACGCTTCGCGCGCTGCTCAGGGCTGCGCTGGCGTCAGTTTGTTTTGTTGCAGGCATGAGCAGCCTGGTTGCCCCTGCCAACGCGGCGGATTCAACGACTTTCCAGTCCGTGCGCAAAGCGGGAGAACTGCGTTGCGGCGCAGCGCTGGCGCCTCCCTTTGTCGTGCGCGATGCGAAGACCGGCGGTTATACGGGCGCATTCAGCGACCTGTGCCGCCGGTTCGGTGAGGATGTCCTGAAGGTCAAGGTGAGATTTGTCGACACGACGTGGGACAACATGATTGCAGGGCTGCAAACCGACAAATGGGACCTGGCCATGGCGATCAACCGCACGCCTGTGAGGGAGCAGGTGATCAACTTCTCAGCGGCCGTCGTTCGTAACGATACAAACTTCGTGTACAGCCGCTCGGACGCAAAGGTGCCCAAGCAGATCAAGTCAGTCGCCGATATCGACAAGCCAGAGTTCATTGTCGCCGTCGTGCAGGGTACGACCGACGACAAGGCGATCAGTCCGGTGCTCAAACAGGCCCAGATCCTTCGTCTGCCCGACGCCGACAGCACCCGCCTTGCACTCATGTCGCATCGTGCCAATTTTCTTGCCGACCAGTCCGATGCCAACCTGATCTTCCAGGCGGCCCACCCCGACTGGGCTGAGATCTACCGCCCGGACCCGCCCTTCAATCTTCAGGACGTGGCGTTCGGAATGAACAAGAGCTACACAAGTGCGGACCTCAACGAGCTGAATCAATTCATCGAGCAGCAGACCAAGAGCGGCTTCGTCAAATCCAGCGTTGACGCGGCTGTGAAGCAGGCGGCGCAGTCGGTAAAACAGTAGCCGGATTTTTCCATAGACAGCCAGACAATGAGCAACGACATGGAACAGGTCATGAAAGTGAGCCGGCTAATGAAACACGACGCCGATGCGCGCCCGGCAGGATGGCAGCAAGGGCATTTGCCGGGCCGCCCGATCCTGCAGGCGGGCACGGAGCCATTGGTCAGCATCAAGGGTTTATCCAAGCAATACGGTCCCACGGTCAAGGTTCTCAAGGGGCTCGATCTGGATATGCGGCACGACGACCGCCTCGTGGTGATCGGACCGAGCGGAGGGGGAAAGAGCACGTTGTTGCGTGTGCTCATGGGACTCGAAACCATCGACGGAGGCACTGTCGAGTTCAATGGCAGACCCTATCTGTCGTTTGATGAAGAGAACCGGCGTACACGCATGGACCTGAGCATCCGCAAGCAGATAGGGATGGTGTTCCAGAACTACACGCTCTTCGCGCACCTGGACGTCCTGCGCAACCTGACGCTCGCGCCCTGCAAAGTGAAAGGCGAGCCACGGGCCGAGGCGGAACGAAGAGCGACGTCATTGCTCGATCGTTTCGGACTATCAAGTAAAACGCGCGCTTATCCCGCACAGCTTTCCGGCGGCCAAAAGCAACGCGTCGCGATCGCGCGGGCCTTGATGCTGGACCCACAGCTCATGCTGTTCGATGAGGTTACATCCGCGCTGGATCCTGAGCTGGTTGCGGAGGTCGAGACGGTCATCCTCGAGCTCGCGTCGCAAGGAATGCCGATGGTCATGGTGACGCACGACATGTGGTTTGCGAGGAAAGTCGCTTCCCGCATTGTGTTCTGTGCGGACGGCGTGGTGATCGAGTCAGGAACGCCCGATGAAATGTTCAAGCACCCAAGACACACCCGGACGAGAGAGTTCCTGAACAACGTGCTGCATGTGAACTAGGGAAAAGCCGTGAACTATTCTCTGGATTTCTCGTGGATATCCTCGGGACTCGGTCTTCTGTGGCAAGGCCTGGCGGTTACGCTGGCGATCGCATTGTGTGCGAATGCAATAGGCGTGGTAACGGGATTTGTTGTCGGCATGCTGACTCAAAGCAAATCGCGGCTGGTGCGCGTGCCGGTATCGGCGTTCGTTGAGTTCTTCCGCTGCACGCCGGCGCTGGTCCAGGTGGTCTGGTTCTTTTACTGCGTGCCGATCATCTTCAACGTGTTTCTCAGTCCAATGGCAATGGGCATTCTCGCCATCTCCCTGAACCTGACGGCGTTCAATGCCGAGGCGTACCGGGGTGGCATCCAGTCGGTTCCGCACGACCAGCACGACGCGGGTGTCGCACTGGGCTTCTCGCCATTCCAGCGCACTACCCTGATTGTGCTTCCGCATGCTTTTCGCGTGGCGCTGCCGGTCCTGATCACCAATGGCATCTCGGCGTTGCAGCAGACGTCGCTGCTCTCGGTGGTGGCAATCCAGGAGCTGATGTACCGCGGCAAGGAAATTGCTTCGGATACCTATCGGCCATTGGAGGTGTTCACGACCGTCGGCATCTTGTACCTCGTTGTGTCGGTGCTCGTTGCGCAGGCGTTGCGCGTGATCGAGCGAAAACGCTCCTTCAATTATTCAGCGGCGTAGTCAGTCATGAAATTCAATTTCGTGTTCCTGCTGGGTTATATCGAGCCGTTGCTCGACGGGCTCGCGCTCACCGTCAAGCTGACGCTGGCGTCCGCGATCGCCGGCATTGCCCTGGGATTCGTAGCGAGCCTCTTGCGGACATACGGCCCCGGCTCCGCTCGGGCAATAGCGACCGGTTACGTGGAAGTGTTTCGCGGAACGCCGCTGCTGGTCCAGTTGTTCTGGTTCTTCTTCTGCCTGCCGCTCTTGCTTCACGTGAATATCAGCGTAGGCGTTGCATCGTTTGCAGCGCTCAGCCTTTACATGGGGGCGATCACATGCGAGACCTTCCGCGGGTCGCTGAGCACGATCAAGAAGGAAGAACTGGACGCATGCGTGGCACTTGGACTGAGCCGCATGACACGCGTGACGCACATTGTCTTGCCGCTCGCTTTTATCCGTGCGATGCCCAGCTTGCTCTCGAACATAGTCAGCCTGTTCAAGGAAAGCGCCCTGGTGTCCGCGCTCGGCATGGCCGACCTGATGTTTGTCGGCCAGAACATTGCGAACACGAGTGCCCGGCCGGTGGAAGTTCTGACTACGACGGCGCTTATTTACTTCGTGGTCGCGTATCCGCTGACGCGATGCGTCGGACATATCGAACGAAAGGTACTCCAGCGGTTCTAGTGGCGAAACAATCTGGAAGCAATGGAAATGAAAATGAAACGAATGGTGAATGTTGTTGGCGTGCACACCGGCGGCGAGCGCAACGACGTGATTACCGGCGGTGTTCTCGATGTCCCCGGAAAAACGATGTTCGAGAAGATGCAATATCTGGAAACCCAGGCTGACGATCTGCGCAAATTCTTGCTGCAGGAGCCGAGAGGAACGGTGACGCAAAGCATCAACCTCGTGCTTCCGCCTTGTGACCCCCAAGCGGACGCCGGATTCGTGATCATGGAGTCCGAGCACTATCCGCCGATGTCCGGCAGCAACACTATCTGCACGGTGACCGCGCTGCTGGAAACGGGCATGTTGCGCATGGAGGAGCCATACACGGAGCTGACCCTGGAGGCACCCGGCGGCCTGATCAGGGTTCGGGCCGAATGCCGCGACGGCAAGTGCCTTAATGTCCGCTTCGCTAACGTGCCGTGTTTTGTGTTCGGGCTTGATCTTGCGCTGGAGGTTCCGGGTATTGGCACGCTGACGGTGGATGTCGCTTATGGCGGAATGATCTACGTACTCGTCAATGCCGCGGCCCTGGGCTTTTCCGTTGTCCCGGATGAAGCCGCCGATATGGTCGAAGTGGGCGAGGCCATCAAGGCAGCGGCAGCCGTGCAAATTCCTGCGGTGCATCCGGAGAATCCACAGATCCATACGATCAACCAGACCCTGTTCGCCGGCCCTCTTGAACGCGGATTGGACGGCCTTTCGTCAAGAAACGGTGTGATCGTCTCGCCGGGTCGCCTGGATCGTTCACCGTGTGGCACGGGAACCAGCGCACGGCTGGCGGTTCTTCACGCGCGTGGCTTGATCGAGCCGGGCGAGCGCTTTGTCCATAAATCGATCATTGGCTCTGAATTTACGGGTGAGATTGTCGAGACCCTGATGGTGGGCGGCAAGCCGGGCATACGTCCCGCTATTTCCGGCGGCGCGTGGATCATGGGTTTTCATCAGTACGTGCTTGATTCGTCCGACCCCTTTCCAGAAGGCTACACGTTGAACGACCTCTGGAAGAAAAGAGCCTAGAGACCTGGAGGCTTAGGGGTATTGAGGCAAAGACGGTTGGGGTCTTCGTGGCTGGTCCTGACTGTCCTGAAGGGCGCGTTGACGCGCATGCGCGTAAACGTTTTCCATCGTGAGACATGCAAGCGTTTCCCGCATCGCTGTGTTCATTTTTAAGCTGGAGGTTGAGATGATCGACAACCCGATTGAGCGTAACAACGAAGCCCCCGTAGGGGTCGCCAGCACGGGCAGGTATCTGTACGTGCATCCGCGAAAGGAAGAGAGCTACTGGCAACCGCAGCCGGCCAATGGATATGCGTCGGTCCATGTCGCCCCGCACCTGGTGCCGATGGACCGTCAATTTGCGGTCGGCACGCAAACCGTGCCGCCGGGCGGCGTTGTTCGTCTTCACTCGCACACCGATAACGAAGAGGTGCTGCACTTTATCTCCGGCACGGGCAAGGCCGAACTGGATGGCGATGAGTACCGGCTCGAGCCTGGGGTGACGCTGTTCCTCGGCAAACTTCGCAAGCATACGTTTATCAACGACGGCGACGTCGATCTGCATTGGGTATGGTTCTTCGTGCCCTCGGGACTCGAAACCTTCTTTCGCGAGATCGGCCGGCCGCGCACGCCGGGAGAAGCCGCTCCGGAACCCTTCGCGCGTCCGGTGGACGCGGCGCAGATCGAGGCTCGAACCGTGTTCAC
>DASYLW010000281.1:0-4498 GCA_036009385.1 Caballeronia sp. | reverse complement strand
AAGCAGCAGGAAGGCTTGCGCTATTCGGCGCGTGATCTGGCGGTTTATCGGGCGAACAAGCTGGAGATTCCGGTTGTGCTGGGATCGGCGACGCCATCGCTCGAAAGCTGGTGGCAAGCCGGGCAGGGGCGATACACCAAGCTCACGCTCACGCGGCGCGCCGTGGCGACAGCGGTTCTGCCAAGCGTCCGGCTGATTGACCTTGAAGAGGAGCGGCAGCGCGGACGGGCGTCGGTCGAGGGATTGTCGGGGCCGTTGATCGCCGCGATGAAAACCCGCCTGGAGCGCGGCGAGCAAAGCCTCGTGTTCCTCAACCGCCGCGGTTACGCGCCCATCCTTTCGTGCGACGCCTGCGGGTGGGTCGCCGGCTGCCCGCGGTGCAGCGCCTACGTCGTGCTTCACAAGCCCGAACGCGCGTTGCGTTGCCACCATTGCGGCTGGGAATCGCGGATTCCCAAATCCTGCCCGGACTGCGGCAATGTGGATATCGCGCCGATGGGCCGCGGCACGCAGCGCGTGGAAGAAACGCTTGCGACGGCGGTGCCGGGCGCGCGGGTGTTACGTATCGATGCCGACAGCACGCGGCGCAAGGGCAGCGCACAAGCGCTTTTCTCCGATGTCCACGCGGGCGAGGTCGATATCCTCGTCGGCACGCAGATGATCGCAAAGGGGCACGACTTTCAGCGCGTGACGCTGGTCGGCGTGCTTAACGCCGACACCGCGCTTTTTTCCCACGATTTCCGGGCAAGCGAGCGGCTTTTCGCCCAGTTGATGCAGGTGAGCGGTCGGGCCGGCCGTGCTGGTTTGCCGGGCGAAGTGATGATCCAGACGCGCTACGCGCGGCACGCGCTTTATCACGCGCTGGCCCGGCACGATTACGTTGGTTTTGCCAATTCCACGCTGGCCGAGCGCCGTGACGCGCATCTGCCGCCATTCGTCTATCAAGCGATGCTTCGCGCCGAAGGACGCACGCTTGAGTCCGCGCTGGACTTTCTAGGAACTGCGGCAGGGGAGTTCGCCGCGCTGGCCGGCGCTGAACGCGTGACCGTGTACGACGCGGTGCCGCTGACTATCGTGAAGGTATTTAACGTGCACCGCGCGCAGTTGTTGCTGGAATGCGCGTCGCGGGCCGTGTTGCAGAGTGCGTTGCGGGCCTGGCAGCCGGCATTACGCAGTCTCAAGGTGAAGGGTGTGATCCGATGGAACGTCGAGGTCGATCCACTCGACATTTAAGGCCGCTCGGGCCGGCGGTTTAATCCAGGACTTGTTCGTTCAGCTATTGCCGCGGTCCGCGCCTTGCACGCGCGCAACCGTCAAACCGCCCAATGTCATGTCATTGCCGCTGTCGCGATCACCCTCTGGCCGCTCGACGTGCGGATGCGCGCCGCGGATGAACAACACCACGCACAGCGCACTCATCGCCCAAATACTGCAAAAAATTGTCCAGGTGCTCATGTCCTCTTCTCCCCAAAACCGCGCGGCTGAATTGTAAGGCGGCCGGCAAAGTTTCATCGCTCATATGGCCGTACCAATTCTTATCGGCACTTCGCAGCGATTAATTAGGGGTAACCCAAGAAAAATTATCGAACGCGGAATCCTAGAGCACGCCCTGCCCAAACGGCCATCCTCAATTACCCCTAATCCCTTGTTCTGAAAGGAGTTTCGAGAGGTGCAACCCGTCTCGAAATGTTGGTTGCACCTTTTTTATGAGCGGGTTACGATTCGGCCACTTTTCAAGCTATCGCCGGCTCCAATTCCGGCAAGGAAGGATATATGGCGAGCACCACCCTGGGCGTCAAAGTCGACGATCTGCTGCGCACCCGCCTGAGAGATGCCGCTACGCGGCTCGAGCGGACCCCGCACTGGCTCATCAAGCAAGCCATCTTCGCGTATCTCGAGCGCATCGAACATGGACAGTTGCCACCTGAACTGTCCGGTGCAATCGGTTCGGCCGACGCGCTGGATTCCTCCGCGCACGCCGACTCCGAAGAGGACGGTGCGCCGCATCCCTTCCTCGATTTCGCCCAGAACGTGCAACCGCAATCTGTGTTGCGCGCCGCGATTACGGCGGCGTATCGGCGCCCTGAGCCGGAATGCGTGCCGTTTTTGATCGGACAGGCACGGTTGCCGGCGGGTGTCGCCGCCGAAACGAATGCAATGGCAACGAAGCTCGTCGAAGCGCTGCGCAAGAAACAGACGGGCGGCGGCGTCGAAGGCCTGATCCACGAATTCTCGCTGTCCAGCCAGGAAGGCGTCGCGCTGATGTGCCTCGCCGAAGCGTTGCTGCGCATTCCCGATCGAGCCACGCGCGACGCGCTGATCCGCGACAAGATCAGCAAGGGCGACTGGCGCTCGCATATGGGTCAGGCGCCGTCGCTGTTCGTGAACGCGGCGACGTGGGGCCTGATGATCACCGGCAAGCTGGTGACGACGAATAGCGAAGCGGGTTTGTCGTCGGCGTTGACGCGTTTGATCGGGCGCGGCGGTGAACCGCTGATCCGCAAGGGCGTCGATATGGCGATGCGGTTGATGGGCGAGCAATTCGTTACCGGCGAGACGATTTCGGAAGCGCTGGCGAACAGCCGCAAGTTCGAAGCGCGCGGTTTCCGGTATTCCTATGACATGCTCGGCGAAGCCGCGACGACCGAAGAGGATGCGGTTCGTTATTACGCATCGTACGAGCAGGCGATTCACGCGATCGGCAAGGCTGCCGGATCGCGCGGCATTTATGAAGGCCCGGGGATTTCCATCAAGCTGTCCGCGCTGCATCCGCGTTACTCGCGCTCGCAGCAGGAGCGCACGATGACCGAGTTGCTGCCGCGCGTGAAGGCGCTGGCCTTGCTCGCGCGGCGTTACGACATTGGCTTGAATATCGATGCGGAAGAAGCGGACCGGCTGGAAATTTCGCTCGATCTGCTCGAAGCGCTGTGCTTCGATCCAGAACTCGCCGGCTGGAACGGCATCGGTTTCGTGGTGCAGGCGTATCAAAAGCGCTGCCCGTTTGTTATCGATTATTTGATCGATCTGGCGCGTCGCAGCCGTCATCGGATCATGGTTCGGCTGGTTAAAGGCGCTTACTGGGATTCGGAAATCAAGCGCGCGCAAGTCGACGGTCTCGAAGGCTATCCGGTCTACACGCGCAAGATTTATACGGACATCTCGTATGTGGCCTGCGCGAAGAAACTGCTCGGCGCGCCTGATGCCGTTTATCCGCAATTCGCCACGCACAACGCGTTCACGCTGTCGGCTATCTATCACCTCGCCGGCGGGAACTATTACCCCGGCCAGTACGAGTTCCAGTGCCTGCACGGCATGGGCGAACCGCTGTACGAAGAAGTCACCGGCCGCGACAAGCTCAACCGTCCGTGTCGCGTGTATGCGCCTGTCGGCACGCACGAAACGCTGCTCGCGTATCTCGTGCGGCGTTTGCTCGAGAATGGCGCAAATACGTCGTTTGTGAACCGGATCGCCGATAAAACGATTCCGGTCAGCGAACTTGTGCAAGATCCTGTCGACGAAGCGTCCAGGCTCACGCCGCTCGGTCTGCCGCACGCAAAGATCGCGCTGCCACGTCAGTTGTACGGCAGCGAGCGTCTCAATTCGATGGGTTTCGATCTGTCGAATGAGCATCGGCTGGCGTCGTTGTCGTCGGCGTTGCTCGCGAGCGCGAATCATCCGTGGCGCGCGGCTCCGATGCTGGAAGCCACCGACGTAGTGGACGGTGTCGCGCGCGACGTTCGCAATCCCGCCGATCTGCGCGACTTGGTCGGTACGGTGATCGAGGCGACATCGGAGCAAGTTGCTTTGGCTGTTTCCAACGCCGTCGCCGCCGCGCCGATCTGGCAATCAACGCCCGTCGATGAACGCGCCGATTGCCTCGCCCGCGCAGCCGATCTGCTCGAAGCGCAGATGCATACGCTAATGGGCCTCGTCGTGCGCGAAGCAGGGAAATCGCTGGCGAACGCGGTGTCGGAGATTCGCGAGGCTATCGACTTCCTGCGTTATTACTCGGCGCAAATTCGCAGCGAATTTTCCAACGATACGCATCGCCCGCTCGGCCCCGTGGTGTGCATCAGCCCGTGGAACTTCCCGCTCGCGATCTTCATGGGACAGGTCGCGGCCGCGCTCGCTGCCGGTAATCCGGTGCTCGCGAAGCCGGCTGAACAGACACCGTTGATCGCGGCGCAAGCCGTGCGCATCCTGCGCGAAGCCGGCGTGCCGCCGGGCGCGGTGCAACTGCTGCCGGGCAATGGCGAGACTGTTGGCGCGGCGCTGGTCGCCGATCCCCGTACGCGTGCCGTGATGTTCACCGGTTCGACGGAAGTTGCGCGCCTGATCAACAAGACCTTGTCCGAACGCCTCGACCCGGATGGCCGGCCGATTCCGCTGATTGCGGAGACGGGTGGTCAAAATTCGATGATCGTCGATTCGTCGGCGCTAGCCGAGCAAGTGGTCGCGGACGTGTTGCAATCATCCTTCGATTCCGCCGGTCAACGCT
>DASYLW010000280.1:0-15546 GCA_036009385.1 Caballeronia sp. | reverse complement strand
TCGGGGCAGACAAAGGCTATGACGCGGCAGAGTTCATCGAGGCCTGCAAGGCCATGAACATCACGCCTCACGTGGCGCAAAACAAGTCGGGCCGCCAGTCGGCGGTGCCCGAGTCAATCGCCCAGAGTGCGGGCTATGCGGCTTCGCAGCAAAAGCGCAAGCTCATCGAACAGGGTTTCGGCTTGGCCAAGAGCATCGGCGGTATGCGCCAGGTGATGGTGCGCGGCTTGAGGAAGGTCGATCAGATGTTCGTGCTGACGATGGCCGCGTACAACCTCGTGCGCATGCGCACCTTGGGACAACTCCGTGCATTGCCGCCGCAGTGAACCAAAAATGCGCAAGAGAACGTCATAAATAGGTCCGAAAACCGAAATTAACCGGTCCATATTCCAAACTATGAGAGACTCCCCGCTGAAAATTCTGATCTCGCTCATGGCTCAGTAAAGTCGGCCTGTATTTCCGCAGCCTGTTAGAGGCGTAGCTACCAAGCGCCACAATCGTGCCCGTGAGTGTGTCGCCTCCAATGTTCACGCCCATTTAATACAAAAATAATTCAATTAACTTTCATTTTCTTTAATTCGTCGGCTTAACCGAAAGCTATCCAAGCGATGCATTGCACGGAAACATCAAACTGTTTCGGGGTTAATACCAGTTTGGCTGATCGCGGCGAGCATTGAATTAAACAGCGGCGTACACTCCAACCTGCCGACACCAGCCGAGCGCCTTATTCCGCGCGGCGCAGAGAAGGCCTCGGTCACGTCGCCATGGTTAATCAATTACGCGAATGGGGAGATTACGGTAATGAGCTGGACGCGAGAACAAAGAAACGTGACGATTGCGGCCTATTTAGGCTGGACACTCGATGCCTTCGATTTCTTTCTAATGGTTTTCATATTGAAAGATATCGCCGCTGAATTCAATACGAAGATTCCGGAAGTCGCTTTAGGCATTACCCTGACACTCGCGATGCGGCCTATTGGAGCGCTGATCTTCGGCCGCCTCGCCGATAAGTACGGCCGACGTCCAACGCTGATGGTCAATATCGCCATCTATTCGCTGCTGGAATTGCTGTCGGGTTTCTCCCCGAATCTCTTTACGCTGCTCGTATTGCGCTCGCTGTTCGGTATTGCAATGGGTGGCGAATGGGGCGTGGGCTCAGCCCTCACCATGGAAACCGTGCCGACCAAAGCGCGCGGCTTTGTCTCGGGTCTTTTGCAAGCGGGTTATCCGAGCGGCTATCTGCTGGCTTCCATTGTGTTCGGCGTTGCGTATCAATACGTTGGCTGGCGCGGCATGTTCTTCATTGGCGTGGCTCCCGCATTGCTGGTTTTATATGTGCGCGCACACGTGCCTGAATCGCCCGCATGGAAGGCAATGGAGAAAAAACCGCGGCCCGGCTTGCTGAAGACGCTTAAGCAAAACTGGCAGTTGTCCATCTATGCCATTGTCCTGATGACGGCGTTTAACTTCTTCTCACACGGCACCCAGGATCTTTATCCGACCTTCCTGCGCGAACAGCATCACTTCGATCCGCACACGGTCGCGCTCATTACCATTGTTCTGAATATCGGCGCGATCTGCGGCGGGCTGTTCTTCGGGTCCATGTCAGAGAAAATCGGGCGCCGCTGGGCAATCTTTATTGCCGCTTTGATCGCGTTGCCGGTATTGCCGCTCTGGGCGTTCTCGAGTGGCCCCGTAGCCTTGGCCGCCGGAGCGTTTTTGATGCAGATCTCGGTTCAAGGGGCCTGGGGCGTGATCCCGGTTCACCTGAATGAGATTTCGCCCGACGAGATCCGCGCCACGTTCCCTGGACTCATTTATCAGTTGGGGAATCTGCTAGCTTCGGTCAATGCCACCATGCAAGCGTCCATCGCTATCAAGAACGGCAATAACTATGGACTCGCCATGGCGCTGGTCGGCGGCACGGTCGCCGTGGTGATCGCGGGGCTTATTTTCTTTAGCCGCGAACGGCGAGGGATTGACATGACCGAGTCCGCCAAGCATGTCGGGGCGACCAGTTCGATTTAAGCGTTTTTATCCAATGGAGACGCGCTCGCGTCTCCATTTTTCCACTCGATTCAACTCTGCTTGCCCCCTACCTGCGCACGATCGCTCTCTTTCTAGAGAGCACGCTCCATGAAATGGCTTGTCGATACGCCCAAAGCTTTTTATTTTGATTAGAACGCCCGTTTTAATTAAAGGCCTTACTCGACCATTACCAGAATGTGGGCCGCCGCAGCGGTCCAGGAGACGCTAGTGCCAACCCGTTCCACGCTCGCCGCACCCAGTCGCCCATCCAGTCGCTCGTCATCACGAACGTCCGGCGGTACGAAAACCCGCTTGCTCGACGCCGCCGAATTGCTGTTTATCGACACCGGTTACGAAGGCATGTCGATGCGGGTCATCACCGCTCGCGCCGATGCCAACCTGGCCGCCGTGAACTATCACTTCGGCGCCAAGGACGCACTGATCCACGCGATGCTCACCCGTCGCCTCGACGGTCTTAACCAGAACCGCCTGGCCTTGCTCGAACGCTTCCAGTTGTAATTGGGTCCGAAACTCACTTGCGAGCACATCCTTGGCGCGATGTTCATCCCGGCGCTGCAGCAATCGCGCTGCGTCGAGAAAAGTGGCCCGGCTTTGCTGCGCCTGCTCGGCCGCGCTTACACCGACCCGTCGTCGTTCATCCGCAATTTCCTGCGCGGAATTTATTCGGATGTCGCCGAGCGCTTCTTCGACGCATTTCAAACGGTGCTGCCGCATTTGCCTCGCGAAGAACTCGGGTGGGCGGCTGCACTTTTGCATCGGCTCGCTCAGCGGGATTCTCGCCGGGGCCGATACGAGCAGCCTTATCGCCGATTTCACGCAGGGCCAGCGTCTGGAGGACTCGCAATTAATTGGCCGCCTCGCGCTCGTGATGGTGGCCGCGCTCAAACCGCCTCTGTCTCCGCCAAACGGCGCCTGCCCGTTCGCCTCCATGTTTGTCGATCGCGAACCGGTCTCGGGTGGCGCGTTGTCCGCGAACCCTTTGAGCTCAAATCCGTCCGCGCGCGATACCGTATCGCAACATGCGACCGCCTGACTTGAGCACATTGAAGAGGAACACCGGGTATGTAATGTGCTGAACAATAGGCTGCCGATGCATACCGCCTCCATCCCGTTCCAGCGCACACTGTCGAACAACAACAGGAGAGGTCGTCATGACAGTCAGCTTCGTGGTCGCACTGTTTATCGTGAGCGGCGCTTTGCTGTATATGCAGGCGCCCGCCGCCGCGTGGTTCGCATGGACAATGATCTGCGTGGCTACGGGCTGGTTCGCGGGAGTGACCGGACCGATCGTCACCGCGTTCCTTGCGATCGTCCTCGTGCTGCCCGCGCTCGTGCTTGCCATCAAGCCGCTGCGCCGTGCACTACTAACCAAACCCATCTTCAATCTCTTCCGCAAGATCCTGCCGGAGATGTCGCCGACCGAACACGATGCAATTGAAGCCGGCACGGTCTGGTGGGATGCATCGCTGTTCTCCGGACGCCCCGAATGGGACACGCTACTCGCACTCGGCGCACCGGTGCTCACGGTCGAAGAGCGCGCGTTCATCGATAAGGATTGCAAACAACTCTGCGATCTCGCGAATGACTGGGAAACCACGGCGGTCTGGCAAGACTTGTCGCCGCAAACGTGGCAGTTCATCAAGTCGAAGGGCTTCCTCGGCATGATCATTCCGAAGCAGTACGGCGGCAAGCAATTTTCCGCCTACGCGCATTCTCAGGTCATCATGAAACTCGCCACGCGCTGCTCTGCCGCAGCGGTTTCGGTAATGGTGCCCAACTCGCTCGGCCCCGCCGAACTGCTGATGCACTACGGCACCGAAGCGCAAAAAAATCACTATCTGCCGCGTCTCGCGCGTGGCGATGAAATCCCCTGCTTCGCGCTGACCAGCCCCTACGCGGGTTCGGACGCGGCGGCAATCCCCGATGTGGGTATCGTATGCAAGGGGTTGCATGAGGGCCGCGAAACGCTCGGTTTTCGAGTGACATGGGAGAAGCGCTACATCACGCTTGGGCCGATCGCGACGGTCCTCGGCCTCGCATTTCGTGCGCTCGATCCCGATCATCTGCTTGGGGCCGCCGATGAACCCGGGATCACTTGCGCGCTTATCCCGACGAATCATCCTGGCGTGAATATTGGCCGCCGCCACTGGCCCCTCAACGCGGTGTTCCAGAACGGCCCGAACTGGGGCAACGACGTTTTCATCCCACTCGACTGGGTGATCGGCGGACGCGAACAGGTTGGCAACGGCTGGCGCATGCTGATGGAATGTCTCGCAGCCGGACGCGCCATTTCGTTGCCGTCATCGAACGTGGGCATGGCGAAGCTGGCCGTGCGCGGCACCGGTGCGTACTCGGCAGTGCGCCGGCAGTTCCGCACCGCCATCGGCAAGTTCGAAGGCGTGCAGGAAGCGCTCGGGCGCATGGGCGGCAACCTGTATGTGATGGACGCGGCACGCCGCTTGTCGGCACAAGGCGTTGATCTTGGCGAGAAACCGTCGGTGATTTCGGCGATCGCGAAATATCACATCACCGAACGCGCACGCGCAGTGATCAACGACGGCATGGACGTGGTCGCGGGTAAAGGCGTCTGCATGGGGCCGTCGAATTTCCTCGCCCGCGCTTACCAGCAGGTGCCTATCTCGATCACCGTGGAAGGCGCGAACATCCTCACTCGCTGCCTCATCATCTTCGGTCAGGGTGCGATCCGCTGTCATCCGTATGTGCTGAAAGAGATGACCGCTACGCGCAATACCGACCGCGCCAACGGCCTGCGTGATTTTGACAGCGCCTTCTTCGGGCACGCGAATTTCACCGCATCGAATGCGGTGCGCAGCCTCGTGTTCGCGTCAGGCGGCAGCGCGCTGATCCCCAGACCCACCCGGGCGGACGCGCGTCTTGTGCCTTACTATCGCGCGGCTACCCGGCTCGCCACGGCATTCGCACTGCTCGCGGACGTCTCGATGTTCGCGCTCGGCAGCGAATTGAAGCGACGTGAACGCCTGTCGGCAAGACTCGGCGATATCCTCTCGCAGCTCTACCTGATCTCGGCCACGCTGAAGCGCTTCGAAGACGACGGCCGCCCTGACGCTGACCTTCCGCTCGTGCGCTGGGGTGTCGAGGATGCGCTGCATCACGCGCAAACAGCCTTCGAAGGCGTCCTCTCCAACTATCCGAAGCCGCTCGCGGCAGGCTTGGTGCGCGTGCTCGCGTTTCCTTTCGGCATGCCGTATCGCGCGCCGGGGGATCGGTTGGGAACGGCTATCGCCGAGTTGATGACAACGCCCGGTGACGCCCGCGAACGTCTGATTGCGGACTCATACGCGCCGCCCGTGCATATCGATCCGCTCGGTTACGGCGAATTGATGTTCGCGCTCAGTCCGCGGTATGCCGGGATCGAGCACAAGCTGCGCGATGCGCTCAAGGCCAGGCAGATCCCGCCGATGCCGCAAAACCTGCCCGATCTCGACGCATGGGCTGCGACCTGCGAAATGCAGGGTTTGATCGATGCAAGCGAACGTCAGGTACTCTCCGACTACGCGCGTTACGGCGTGGAAGTCGTCAAGGTCGATGACTTCGGCGCGGATTTCGGTATGCTCGATGCATTGAAGAAACGCCAGGAAGCCCTGGCGAATGAGCCCGGGGAAATCCACGCGTGAATCCCGTGCGCATCTCGTACATGAGCCCGGTCGGGTCCTACTCCCAGGCAAGCGCTAAACCGTTTTTCAGGCAGGCATGAAAGATCGCTATCTCGACTTCGTCAATTCCCCTTTCGGCGCGAGCGTCGCGCGTTCCATCGGCTTGCCTCAGCCCGAAGTCTTGCGGCGGCATGCGAAAGGTCGCGCGGAATTCGGCGGAATAGCCGCGATTGGAGCGGGCCCATCGCCCACGCTGTTCGAGCCGCTGATCACCCTGCTGACTGCCCTCGGCATGACAAGCGTGGCCCACGAGAGTGCACTCGGCTGGTTGCCCGTCGCGGCAAGACATGGCGCCATGAGCGGACGCTTCGAGCCGCGCGCGCCAGCCGGGCCGCCGAACGACCGCGTGCAAGCGCTGATCTTCGACGCCACGGGTATTACCGACAGCACGCAACTGCATGCGCTTTACGGCTTCTTCCACGATGCAATCCGGTCGGTGGCGAAGAGCGGCCGTATCGTTGTACTGGGACTGCCGCCCCAATCCTGCGCTTCCCGGCGAGCGTGGACCGCGCAACAGGCGCTCGAAGGCATGACCCGTTCGCTCGGCAAGGAAGCGCGTGGCGGCATCTCTTCTAACCTGCTTCAGGCAGAACCGGGCGCCGATATTGAAGGGGCATTGCGTTTCCTGCTCTCGCCGCGCTCGGCGTATGTATCGGGGCAAGTCGTGCATATCGATGCCACGCCAGCCGCGCAGCCCGCGGACTGGAACCGGCCGCTCGCGGGCAAACGTGCGCTTGTCACGGGCGCGGCACGCGGGATTGGTGCAGCGATCGCGCAGGTGCTGGCCGATCGCGGCGCCCACGTGATCGGGCTGGATGTGCCTCAAGCACAAGACGCGCTCGACCAGACCATGCTCGCGCTGGAAGATGCGTGGCCGTCACAAGGGGCGCACACGGCGCTCGTCGCGGATATTGCCGCATCCGAGGCGCCCGGGACCATTGCAGCCGCCCTGCTGGCCGTGGGCGGCATCGATATCGTCGTACACAACGCCGGCATCACGCGCGACAAGACCATCGCGAAGATGACGGAGGCCGGGTGGGACAGCGTGATCGATGTGAACCTCTCGGCGCAGGAACGCATTGACGACCTGCTGCTCGATCAGGACGTGCTGCATGCAGGCGGCCGGATCATCGGGGTGTCGTCGATCAGCGGCATTGCCGGCAACCTCGGCCAGACCAATTACGCAACCTCGAAGGCGGGCGTGATCGGCCGCGTGCAAAGCATGGCGGAACCGCTGCGCGCACGGGGCATCACGATCAACGCGGTGGCGCCAGGGTTTATCGAAACGCAGATGACCGCCCGGATTCCGCTGGGACTTCGCGAAGCCGGACGACGCATGAATTCGATGAGTCAGGGCGGCCAGCCCGTGGATGTAGCGCAGACGATCGCATGGCTCGCCAGTCCTGCGTCCGCCGGCATCACTGGCAACGTGGTGCGCGTGTGCGGACAAAGCCTGATCGGAGCATGACCATGAGCACGCCGCCTCCATCAAGCTCGCCGTCAGGCTCGTCACCCATGCGCACGGTGATCCTGGAGTCCCTGCCGCCACCCGCGAAACTCTATGGCCGTGCGCTGCAAGGCATTTTTAAGCGAGCCGATGCGGTTGATCAACTACCGCCGCTGCGCCTCGTGCGTCCGAGCGTAGCGCTCGATCCCGAACAGATCGGCCGCTATGCACGCGTATGCGGTTTTATCCCCGAGCAAGGCGTGCCTGTCACCTTCCCTCACGTGATGGCGTTCCCGCTGCACCTGATGCTACTCACCGATCCCGCGTTTCCATGGCCGGCAATGGGTCTCGTGCATGTGTCGAACAGCGTGCGCTTGCGGCGCACGCTGAACTCGGGACAAGCATTGCGCGTTGAAGTGGAATGTGGCGAGCTGGTGGCGCACGACAAGGGCGGGGCGTTCACGCTGCATACGCGAATCTATCGTGGAGGTGAAGCGGTCTGGGATGCGGACAGCGTGTATCTGAAGCGCGGCGTGACGGGTCGGGGCCGGGGTCGGGCTTCAGTTCCTCAAGCCGACACCATGCCGCGCGCGCTGGTCCGTGAAGCACGCTGGCAGCTTCCCGCGCAACTCGGCCGCGACTATGCAAAAGCGTCCGGTGACTTCAACCCTGTTCATCTGCACGCCATTTCGGCGAAAGCGTTCGGCTTCCGGCGCGCCATCGCGCATGGCATGTGGACACTCGGACGCACGCTGGCGGCGTTGCAACCGTCGAAGCAACTCGATGCCGCTAACGTGCAGGGCGACTTCAAGTCGCCCATTTTCCTGCCCGCCGAAACCACGCTATGGACCGCCGCTTTGTCAGCGACAGGACGCGACTTTGAAGTACGCGATCTGGCGGGTGAGCGATTGCACCTGCGCGGCCGCTTCGAGTGGGAATTGCCATGATTCCGGCCTGTTCTTTATACGCAATCATACGGTGTTCTAAACAACTCACGCCGGCTGAAACCGATCCTGAAGCGCCCACCGTATTCCTCGACGAGATCTCATCATGACCGTCAGCGCCCTTCCCGCCGTGCGTCGCGTAGCCATCCTCGGCAGCAACCGGATACCGTTCGCCCGCTCCAATACGGCGTACTCGACGGCATCGAATCAGGACATGCTGACGTCCACGCTGCAAGGTGTGATCGACCGATACGACCTGCACGGCCTGCGTCTCGGTGAAGTCGCGGCAGGTGCGGTGATCAAGCATTCACGCGACTTCAATCTCACGCGCGAGGCAGTGCTGTCCACCACGCTCGCCCGGGAAACGCCCGCTTACGACGTCAGTCAGGCGTGCGCAACGGGCCTTGAAACCGCGATCCTGGTCGCAAACAAGATCGCGCTCGGGCAGATCGATGTGGGCATCGCAGGCGGCGTGGATACGACCTCGGACGCGCCTATTGGCGTGAACGAACGGATGCGCAAGATCCTGCTCGAAGCGAACCGCGGCAACTCCGCGGCACAGCGCATGAGCGCGCTGGCGAAGCTGCGGCCCGGCATGTTGCTCAAGCCCACGCTGCCGCGTAACAGCGAACCTCGTACCGGCCTTTCAATGGGCGAACATTGCGAACTGATGGCCAAGCGCTGGAAGATATCGCGCGAGGCGCAGGACGAGCTTGCACTCGACAGTCATCGAAACCTGGCGGCAGCGTACGAGCGCGGTTTTTTCAACGACCTGATGACGCCGTACAAAGGCCTTGCACGCGACAACATCCTGCGGGCGGATCTCACGCCCGAGCGGCTGGCTGCGCTGAAGCCCGTCTTCGACCGCGACGCCGGTACGCTTACGGCGGGTAATTCCACGCCGCTCACCGATGGCGCGTCGGCGGTGTTGCTGGCATCGGAAGAATGGGCGGCCGCGCGCAACTTGCCCGTGCTCGCTTATCTCACGCTCTCGGCAACCGCAGCCGTCGATTTCTTCGACAAGAAAGAAGGTCTCCTGATGGCTCCGGCGTACGCGGTGCCGCGATTGCTGGAACGAGTGGGACTGGCGCTGCCGGACTTTGATTTCTACGAGATCCATGAGGCATTCGCGGCGCAGGTGTTGTGCATGCTCGCGGCTTGGGAAGACGAGGAATACTGCCGCACGCAACTCGGGCTGGACGGCCCGTTCGGCTCGATCGAGCGCAGCCGCATGAATCTCAATGGCGGATCACTGGCGACGGGTCACCCGTTCGCGGCGACCGGCGGACGGATCGTCGGAACGCTTGCCAAGATGCTGGCGACGCCGGCACAAACATCCGACGACATGCGAACGCGCCGCGGTCTCATCTCCATCTGCGCGGCGGGCGGCCAAGGCGTTGTTGCCATTCTTGAGCGCTGACGCAGGCAACTGCCTGAAGATAAAAAACCCGATAAAACACATTGCACCGGAATTTCCGGTCTCCGCGATCCGTTCTAACCTTCCAGGGTTCTAACAAACGGAAATCTGTTCGTCGTGAACTGCGCGGCGAATAAGCAGCCAAAGCAAAATGAACGGACACGGAGAACTTCATGCATCGAGCACGAGCGCGCCGCCAAAACTGCAAACTGATCCGCGCACGCGCCTGGATTCCTGGTCTGCTGGCTGCACTCGCCGTATCAGCCATCGCCATGCCCGCGAACGCACAGGAGGCAGCCAGCACGGCCACGGCCGCATTGCCAACCTCCGCCGCCACCTCCGCAGCCGGTCCGGCGCTCTGCGCCAGTGCAACAAGTGCACCGCCGAAGACGCCCGCGGCACAAGTCGGCAAACTTCCGCTCGACGGCCAGGTCCGCTGGCTGAGCCACGCCGCGCGCAGCGGCATGCTCGCCAACATGAGCGACCCGGCGCTAGTTTCGCTGTTCAAGTCGCTGGATCCGCTCGCGCTGCCGCGTTACCTGAAGAATGGCCCGAACGGTTATCCGTCGTATGAGTTCAGCATGCTGCGGCGTGAGCGTATCCACGGCATGTGGCCGGCTGAGGCCGACCACATGCTGGTGCGCGTGACACGCGACCCGCTGCGGGTCTATGCAAGATGGCTGCCCGATGGCGGACACGCGGGCCAGGAGATTCTCTACGACGAAACCGCGCGCCCCAATGAAATGTACGGTCATCTGGGCGGCCTGCTCAAAGTGATTGCGATCTGGACTTCACTCGATGGCTCGCTCGCGCGCTCGCAATCGCGGCATTCTGTCCGCGATCTCGGTACCGAATACATCACGCAACAATTCCTGGCCGAAGGCAAGAAATTCGCCGACGCCGGGGTCACGCGTGCCAATAACATCGAAGTAAAAACGATCGACGGTGCCCGCGTGGTCGCGTTCACTTACGAAACCCCTTCAGGACAGCCTGAGTTCTATGCAAAGAAAGAGATTCTCGGACTGGACCTGAGGCGGCCCTATTTCCGGACGGCGGAATCCTTCGACAACGACGGCAAGATTTTCGAAAGCATCGTGTTCCAGAACATCGCGCCGAAGAGCTTCGACGATGCGACGTTCAGCCCCAAGAACCCCGCTTACAATTTTTAGCCTCGCCAATCGTCCTCATAGCAGGCGCACGCGTGGCATCCGGTCAGTTTTAAGTTTCGCCTAAGAGTTGCTCGATACCCTTGCCCAACTTTATCGAAACTTCACGCGCCGCTGTACGGTGCATTCGACGCGCTGCACGACACAAAGACAAAGCATTAACAAAAGGAGTTCGTCATGAACCTCCGCGACGCATCGGCTCCGGTACGGGCCATCAAACGATTACTCAGCCATCACGAAATCGCCACGCTGCTGTTGCTGCTGCACGCGCCGATCGACGTGATGGCCGCGCCCCCCGACGTTGCCTCGCTGAGCGAATACGGCTACGTGGAAATGGTGTCGCCGACACCGGGCGAGTCCAAGTTCCGCCTGACCGATGACGGCAATGCAGTGCTGCGCGGCCTCGGCATCAAGTAACTCCGCTCAGGCTCAGCAGGCTCACGCTTCGGCCCGGCACCGCGATCTCTGGAATAATCGGTTGAGTGACGCTTTACCCCAATCGAAAGGAGATTCGCAATGCCCGCTTCAATACCAGCTTTCCGGCGCAGACTGGCGCGCGTCCTGCTGACCAACGACGACGGTATCGACGCACCTGGCCTCGCGGTGCTCGAAGCGGTGGCCGCCGAACTCGCGGACGAAGTTTGGGTCGTCGCCCCTGAGCACGACCAAAGCGGCACGTCGCATTCCATCAGCCTCCATTCACCGCTGCGCATGAGCAAGCATGGCAAGCGCCGCTTCGGCGTGCTCGGGACCCCGGGTGATTGCGTGGTAATGGCCGTGCGCCACCTGATGCAAGACGCGCCGCCCACGCTCGTGCTGTCGGGTATCAACCGCGGCGGCAACCTCGGCGTGGAAACCATGTTCTCCGGCACGGTCGGTGCGGCCATGACCGGCTTGCTGCTCGGCTTGCCATCCATTGCATTGAGCCAGACCTTCAGCGACCGCGACAACCTGCGCTGGGATACAGCACGCGAACTCGCGCCCGGTGTGATCCGCTCACTGGTCGACTTCGACTACGATGCGCCCACCTGCTTCAACGTGAATTTTCCGGATATAGACGCCGCGTTGGCCGGCCCGCTCACCGCGACTCGCCAGGGCGTGGGACTGGTCGAAGGTATCGAGGTCCTGCCGCAAACTGATCCGCGTGGGCTGGAATATCACTGGCTGCGTTTCCAGCGCGGTCCGCGTGAGAATGCGGCCGACAGCGAGACGGCAGTGGTCGCATCAGGACGTGTGTCGGTGACGCCGCTGCAATTCGAACGCACCGACGAACGCACGTTCGCCGCATTGACGAAGGCACTGGCGTAGCAGTCGAACCATGCGGACGCGGCGGGAACGTTTGATTCTCGCCACGGCCTTCGACGTCCTACCCCACGACGCGCGTTTCGGGTTCCTCATCGAAGATCTGGAACTTGCGCATTTTTTCCCACAGCACCTTGCGGCTGATGCCCAGGTGACTCGCGGTATCCTGGCGCCGCCAGCTATTCGCCTTGAGCGCTGCCAGCACGCGGTTGCGCTCGTTCATGTCCCACTTGCTGCGGTCAACCAGCACTTGCGCGCTCAGCTCCGGCGGGACCGGCTGCGAGGTACGGGCAAGCGCGAGCAGACGCTGCAGCCGTGCGGTGTCCCATGATCCCACTTGCCGCACCGTCACGCCTATGCGCTCCGCCAGATTGCGCAGCTCGCGCACGTTACCGGGGAAATAACTATCGGCGACAGCATCGGCCAGCCAGTAAGGCAACTCGGGGAGGCTTGCGAGCTTTTGCTGCCCCACCACCTGGGCGATGAACGACTTGAACAACGCAATCTTGTCGAGCGCCCCGCGCTCCTCCAGCGACGGAATCTTCAACTCGATCACCGCTAGCCGATAGTAAAGATCCGCGCGAAACTCTCCGTCCTTCACCCGTTGCGGCAGGCTCTTGTTAGTCGCGGCAACCAGCCGGAAATCCACCTTCACCGGCGTGGCCGATCCAATCCGCGTGACCGCGCTGTCCTCCAGCACGCGCAATAACTTGACCTGCTGATACAACGGCATGTCGCCGATTTCATCGAGGAACAACGTTCCGCCGTCGGCCTGCTCGAAGTAGCCTTTATGCGCGATCACGGCGCCGGTGAACGAACCTTTCGCGTGACCGAAGAACAGCGATTCGAACAGGCCGTCGGGGATCGCGCCGCAATTGACCGGCACGAAAGGTCCCTCGGAATAACGCTTGTGCTGCTCGTGCAGCATCTGCGCAATGCGTTCCTTGCCCACGCCGGTTTCGCCATGCACGAGCACGCTGGTATCGCAATCAGCGAAGGTCTGCACCTCGTGCAGCAGGGCCTGCATGCATTGCGCATTCGCTATCAGGGCGCTCGATTCCTGCACTTGCTCCCCATGCGCGCGCAGTTGCTGGGCAAGCTTCGCCACCATCCGGCGCAACTCGGCGCCGGTGAAATCGAGTGGCAGGATATGCGAGTAGTCGGTGGGAAACACGCTTGTGTCGCGCTCACGCGGCGCCGCGCCCACCCAGATCACCGGCATGCCGCGATGCGCTTCCCAATCGCGCAAGGCGAACGCACCCGTGTCAATCACACTCACGCTCACAATGGCGATTGCCTTGCGCTGGGCGTCATGGCCCGCGGCAATCGACATGCCGTCGGCGCGGATCACATCAACTTCAAAACTCGACATGCAGTGCACCACCTGCTCGACGATATCCGCCTTGCCTTCCCACACGTAAATATCGAGGTCATCGATTTTTGTCCCTGGTCTCATTGCTTGAGTCTCATGTCATTCAATACTGAAGCTGTGACTGGCCGCACGTGAGCGACAGGTCATGCACGGTGCTCACGCCAATCTGTGCGCCAAGGAGTTGCAGCACCGGCACGAGGACCTGATCAAGTGCGTTAAGCACCGGTGTGAGTACGCTTACGAGCGTGCTTACCACCCAGGCCACGACGGTCTGAATTGGCAGCAACAGGCCTAAACCCAATACAGATACCGTCAAACCGTTCGGCTGCGAGATCGATGCGGCAAGCCCCGCAAGCGCGTTACTGAGCACGTGGCCCGCTGCGTTCGAGTTGACGGCCTGGAAGTCATCGGCGTTACCCGCGATGCCGTCGAAGGTGAGCGTCGATGTGCTTCCCGAGGGAACGACGGCAGGCACCGCTGCCAAGGTCGCAATCTTCAGTAGACATTGATTCGGAACCAATGGCATCGGCACGCAGACGAGCGTTGCAGCCTGAGTGCAACTGAACGCGGCTGACGCCGACATGTTCGCCGGCGCATCGCCCACACACACGTTGGCAAGCCCCGGTTGCACGCCGACCACGCTGTTGCTTGCCGCCGCCGTGGAGGCGCATGTGGTGGACTGCAACCAGGCCGTGCCGGGCGCGACTTCGAGCGAGATCGGGAGATTGAGCAGGGGTGCGTTACTCAGACCCAGTAACGTCGATACGATTGGCAGCGACAGCCCGCCACCCACGCTGATTTTCAGATAGGCGCGCACCTGTGCTGTGCGCGCGACCGTTCGCCATGCGCCCGCCGGCGTCTGTCCTGCCTCGCCTACTGCCAGGACGGGCGGCTGGATCACTTGCAATTGCAACGAGGCGCTCGCCAGCCCAAGCAGATTCAAGTTCGTCGATAAACTCAGGGCGGACTTGCCTGCTTGCGCGATTTCGGCCACCACTAATAGCGCATCGAACGGGCTGATGGTCGCTTTCAGCGCAGACTGGGTATCGGCTAGTCCGACTTGCAGCAAACCTGTAGCGCCGTTTACGGCGCCGATTGAAATGGTCTGCGAGCCGGGAATATTTGCGTTCACGACGGCCTGCAGCGCATAGAGTGCCACCGACAGATTAGCGTTCGCCACTTGCGTGTTCTGCAACGCGACGAGCATGAGTTTGACGAGCTGCGCGGCCGTGAGGTTCAGCGCGAGCAACTGGTCCACGGTGCCCACGCCGGCGGCCGTCACCAGGTCGCCAATCTGGATTCGCGATTGCGCGAGACCTGCGTACCCCACCGCCGATATCTGCAGCGCGTTGATATTCGTCCCGAGCATCGCGTTCAGCAAACCGGTAATGACTGTCGGGTCGATGCTTGCCGTCGTCGTGCCAATCGTGAACGCCCCAACGTTGACCGCTTGTGCAAGCCCCGTTGCGCTGACTACACGCCCTTTTCCCAGGAAGAAATAAGGCACTTGCTTCGACACCGTCACCTGCACCGCGTTACTCGGTGCAGCGTTCGCCGCGTAGTAGGCCGGACCGGCATAAAGCGTCGGATCCCAGCGCCCGCAGGTCGTGGTAATCGAGTTGCCCGACGCCGATGCGTTGAAGCCATTCGCGCCTGCAATACCGAGCGCGGTGGCAGGGGCCCGCGAGCAAGCGTTATCGACGACCTGGGCACCCGCATTCGCCGCCATGTCCGCCACGTTTTGCATGACACGCCGTTGATAAAACACGTTGCCCACGTCGATCACGGCAAGCGCTGCGACCGCTATCAGTAGCCAGAACGCCGCCAACACGCTCGCCACGCCACGCTGCCGTTTGCTGTTGCGCGGTGTCGGTTTGCCCGGCGATGTCGGCAGGCGGTTCATGTCAGTTCGACGCTCCACCGCTTGTCGCGCCGCCGACCGTGCCCACCGATGAATCCAGATGTTCCGGAATCGGGTGATCGAAAGACTTCAGATAACGCGCGTACGCGGCACTCGCTTGCACACCGAGCATCGGCTGTGGCGGGGCTGCCAGCTGGCCGCTTCGCTGTAACGCGAGGATCGATAGCGTGGCATCGCCGATCAGCGTGACATGACGCGTCACAGTCGCGGTTTTTATCGGAGCCGCCGGTTGT
>DASYLW010000279.1:0-7958 GCA_036009385.1 Caballeronia sp. | reverse complement strand
CTGACGCTGGCTGTCGTTAAAGTAAGCCGGAACCGTAATGACGGCTTCCGTCACTTCTTCGCCGAGATAGTCTTCAGCGGTCTTCTTCATCTTGCGCAGCACTTCAGCCGAGATTTGCGGCGGTGCCAGTTTTTGATCGCGAGCTTCAACCCAGGCGTCGCCGTTGTCGGCGCGCACGATCTTGTAAGGCATCAGTGCGATGTCCTTTTGCACTTCTTTTTCGTCGAAACGGCGACCGATCAACCGTTTGACTGCGTACAGCGTGTTTCTCGGGTTCGTGACCGACTGACGCTTCGCCGGCGCACCGACGAGAATTTCGTTGTCGTCCACATAGGCGATGATCGACGGCGTGGTGCGCGTGCCTTCCGCGTTCTCAATGACCTTGACCGTATTGCCTTCCATGATCGCGACGCACGAGTTCGTCGTGCCCAGATCGATACCAATGATTCTGCCCATTTTTATCACTCTCCTGACTTTGATTGCAGCGGGTCCTTTTTGCGTTTTCGACGTGGTTGACGGTCGAATTGGCTTGCTGGACGCCCAAAATTTAACCCTGTACGCCAAATAAGAGCGTTCGCATCGTTTTCAAGACCAAAAACCGACGTTTTTCCGCTTTTTTTCAGCCGATCTGAAACTTTTCCTGGTTACCAGGCTCGCCCCCGGCTCACGCCTTCGCTTTGAGCGCCCGGATTTTCTCGCGAGCGGCGGCTACTGCAGCTTCGAACTGGCCAAGCCCATGCCAGCCCGTGGCTCTTCCCAAGCGCTTGCCCTGGAAGAAAAAGAACCACGTTGGCACGCCATGCAGCATGAAACGGCGGCCTAGATCGCGATGCTCGTAGACGTTGCTGTGAAACCACTTCAACCCGAGCGCGCGGATCTCATCAGGTTTGGCGAGCATCGCCTTTTTCGCGATTTCGCAGTTGAAACACTCGAAGCCCCAGAAAAATACGACGGCCAATTCGTCCGCCGCCGACTCGAGACCGGCATCGAACGTATCGGCATTCAATTCCTGCATGTCGAAAACGGCAAACGCGGTGGCGTCGACTGGAATATTGGTCATGACGGCAACGTCTTTTGCCGAAACGCTTATTTCGGTGCGGCGACGGTGACCAGTGCCGGACGCAGAACGCGGTCCGCAATCACATAGCCCTTTTGCAGCACCGAGACAACGGTGTTCGCCTCTTGCTCGGCCGGCACCATGGAAATGGCCTGATGGCGGTGCGGATCGAACTTCTCGCCAACCGGATTCACCTCGACGACACGGCCCTTTTCAAGCGCGGCGGTCAGTTGGCGCAGCGTCAGCTCAACACCTTCGCGGACTTTTGCCAGGTCGGTGGATGAATGCGTCAGCGCGGCTTCCAGGCTGTCGAGCACCGGCAGCAGGTTTTCCGCGAAGTTTTCGATCGCGAATTTATGCGCCTTCTGCACATCTTCTTGCGCCCGGCGCCGAACATTCTCGGTCTCGGCCTTTGCGCGCAAGAACTCTTCTTGCAACGATGCAGCCCGCGCTTGCGCTTCAGCGAGCAATGCCTCGGTCTCGTTTGCGTCGACGGCTTCCGGGGAGGACGTCGCGTCCGGCGCACCGGGTTGCTGGATAGCTTGAGCCGCCGCGGTATCGTCGGCGGGCGTGGGGTTTAAGCTCGCGGTATTGTCTTGCGTGTTTTCCATGTCGCTTGAGATTTTGCTATGGGTGAAAACGGATGAAATCGAACGCAACGTTGCGGTTTCGATCCATCAAAAGGCTGCCGATGATAACCGCCAACTCAACGTTGCAAAAACACAACGGCTCCGAACGGCAGACAGTGCGGGTAAAGCGGGGGACTTCCTGCGTTCGTCCTGAGACACCCATCTGGGGCCCGGATGAGCGTTTTCAAGGGGTTGCGCGTGCTTCCCGGGGCTGTTTCTAGGCTGCAGAAATGACCGGTTACAACCATTTTGGGCCTGTCATCAGATTCAGATTGAGCCGGTTGACTTGCTCGCCTACACTTCGAACATGTCTTCGGAAGCCCTAGTTAACCCTAATCTTACGAATGCCCGAATCCAAGTTTTTTTATCGCTAAAGCTTGTTTCAAACCAGCTCTAGCGCCCGTTTTTCAGAGCTGTTGCGTAGTTACTGGGGGTGCCCAATGAAACTGACCTTTGCTATTGCGATCGTCGCGTTGGTACTCGTTGGCGGCACCACGACCATTTGTATGTCCGGTGCGGTCAACGACCACACCACGGAGTACGGCGGCGTCTCGGCCACCATGGAACACTTTTTCAGTCCGAGCCTGAAAGTTTGTCGATAATGCGGCGGTCGCGCTTCGTTGGGCGACCCTGCAATGCGGCGGCCGGCTCACGATACGTCTTCCTTCGCTCATTTTCCGCCACGCGTTTTTCCCGCCCGGAATCCGTTTCCGTATAAAGCGTCTGCGCAATGGGCGCCGGACCGCGCACTTCACAAATTCCCAGCACGTTCACTTGCCAAAGCACGTGTTCAATCTCGATTTCCACGAGATCACCGACCCGCACATCTTTGGACGGCTTCACATTCGCGCCGCCAATTCGCACGCGGCCCTTCCCGACCGCGTCGCTGGCCAGTGAGCGCGTTTTGAAAAAGCGCGCTGCCCACAGCCATTTGTCGATACGAAGGCGCGCGCCGGAGTCAGTTGATATCTGATAGTTCATTAGCTCGTTCTATGCGGCTGCGCTGAGCGTTTGCGGCGCCTGCACCGGCCAGCCCTGCAAGTGTTGCGCGACAATTTCGCCCAGCGCCTTGATCCACGCCGGCGATGCGTTCAGGCAGGGAATCCGGTGAAACTCCTTGCCGCCAGCGTGCAGGAATTCATCGCGCACTTCAATGCCGATTTCCTCGATTGTTTCCAGACAATCCGACGTAAAACCCGGACAGAACACGTCCACTCGCTTCACGCCCGCCGCGCCGAGTTCGGCAAGCGAGGGCGCGGTATAAGGCTGCAGCCATTCTGCCCGGCCAAAACGCGACTGGAATGTCACCCGGCATTCGACCGGCGACAATCCGAGCGCCGCCATCAGCAACGAGCCGGTTTGTTGACACTGATCATGGTACGGGTCGCCAAGATCCATGGTGCGCCTGGGTACGCCGTGAAAACTCAGCACCAGCCGGTCGCCGGCCGCAAAGTCCGGCTGGCCGTGATGCCGCCAATAGTCCCGCACCTGCTCGGCCAGCGCACCAATATAGGCCGGATGGTCGGCGTATTGGCGGATGGTGCGCAGTTCCGGCTGATTACGCACCCGCCGCAAGGCGTTGAACGCGTCATCGAACGCGGTAGCCGTGGTCGACGACGAATACTGCGGATACATGGGTACAAGCAGGACGCGCTCGGCGCCTTCCAGCTTGAGCTGATTCATCATGGCCGGAATCCCGGGCGTCCCGTAGCGCATGGCGTAGTCCACGATCACGTGATAGTCATTCACCGTGAATAGCCGCCGCAATCCTTCCACCTGCTTTTCCGTATAGACCCGCAGCGGCGAGCCTTCGGGCAGCCACACCTGGGCATATTTCTTCGCCGACGCCCGGCCGCGAAACGGCAGGATAGCCAGCCGCAGGATGACTTGCCACGCGAGCGCCGGGATTTCGACCACGCGTGGGTCCGACAAGAACTGCGCAAGGTACTTGCGCACAGCCTTCGGCGTAGGCGCGTCCGGCGTGCCGAGGTTGATCAGCAGCACCGCAACGCGATGCGAAGCGGAAGGCTGCGAAGGCAACTCGAGGTCGTAGCGCATAACGGGGAGAGGCTATGAAGCCCGTGTAAGTAAGTGAAACCCATTATAGCGGCGGGTTTCGGAACGCAACATCGGCCGAACGGCCGAGTGGTGCATGGGGCGGGGACAAGGCAAGATGGGTTGTCTGCCGGAGGGATTGCAGCATTTTGCGGGCCGGACCGGGAGACAGCTTATTGGCGTTTATTGCACTACTGCTGGCTGCTGAGCGAGAGGGACAGCAGGCGCGCGGTGATATCAACAATTGGAATGACGCGGTTGTAGGCCATCCGCGTGGGTCCGATCACTCCCAGCGTGCCCACGATCTTCCCATTCACTTCATAGGGCGCGGTCACCACGCTCATTTCCTCGATCGGTACGAGATTCGACTCGCCGCCTATAAATATCTGCACGCCTTGCGCGTGGCTCGAGACATCGAGTAATTGAAGGAGACTCGTCTTTTGGTCGAACACGTCGAAAAGCTTGCGCAGCCGCGCCATGTCGGAGGAAAGGTCCGCCACTTCCAGCAGGTTACGTTCGCCGGAAATCAGCAAGGTGTCGCCCTGGTCCGTTTCGTCGACGCTCGCTGCCACCGCTGCCTGCATCAGCGAGGTCATGTCGCCGCGCAACGCGTCAATTTCCTCGCGCAGTCGGCGGCGTACTTCGTCGAAGGACAAACCGGCGAAATTCGCGTTGATATAGTTCGACGCCTCGGTGAGCTGCGACGGCGAGTAGTCCCGCTGGGTCGCCATGATGCGGTTCTGCACGTCGCCTTCCGGCGTCACGATGATCAGCAGAATGCGCTTGTCGGACAGGCGCATGAACTCGATCTGCTTGAACATGTGGCTGCGGCGCGGCGTGAGAATGACGCCCGCGAACTGCGACAGGTTCGACAGCACGCTCGCGGCGGCGGCCACAATCTTCGCCGGTTCTCCACCCTGCAGCTTGATCTTGACGGCGGACGTCATGGCTTCGTCGTCGGCCGTTTCGACGGTAAGCATGGTGTCCACGAAGAGCCGGTAGCCACGCGGCGTGGGAATCCGCCCCGCCGACGTATGCGGACTCACCACCAGCCCAAGGTCCTCCAGATCCGACATGACGTTGCGGATGGTGGCCGGGCTGAGCTCGAGTCCGGAATAACGCGACAGCGTGCGGGAACCGACCGGCTGACCTTCGGCGATGTAACGCTCGATCAGCGTCTTGAGGAGGGTCTGGGCACGTGGGTCTAGCATGGGCAAATTTTAGCTCAACGTGTAAGGAAACAGCGAGCGCACCAAATAGGAGGGCGATGCCGGTTGACGTCATTTTGTCATTCACCCGTCATCAATTCATGATCCACACCATTCTAGCGACAATTCCCCGTCGCGCCCGGGGCTTAGCGTATACGCAACCCGTAGCCGCGTTGGACGTGGCATGCGGTTCTTTTCGACACTCACCTATGGTGTAATGCCGGCATGGAAATAGGTACCCAATTCAAGACTGTCGCGCTCGTGGGGCGCAACAATACGCCCGGCATCAGGGAGCCGCTGACGGCGCTTGCCGCGTGTATTGTGAAACGCGGCTTTGACGTCGTATTCGAAGCGGAAACGGCCCACGACGTCGGCGTGACCGACTACCCCGCGTTGACCGCGCAGGAAATTGGCGCGCGCGCGGATGTGGCGGTCGTGCTCGGCGGCGACGGCACCATGCTCGGTATTGGGCGGCAGCTGGCGCCGTATCGCACGCCGCTGATCGGCGTCAACCACGGGCGGCTTGGGTTCATCACAGACATCACGCTGGCCGAAATGCATGAGCTCGTGCCGCAAATGCTTGGCGGCAGTTTCGAGCGCGAAGAGCGGACCTTGCTCGAAGCACGCATTGTCCGGGACGGCCGGCCGATCTATCACGCGCTCGCGTTCAATGACGTCGTAGTGAATCGAAGCGGCTTCTCGGGCATGGCGGAACTGCGTGTGTCAGTGGACGGGCGTTTCATGTACAACCAGCGCTCGGACGGGCTGATTGTTGCCACGCCGACAGGGTCGACCGCGTACGCGCTCTCCTCTTCCGGACCGATCCTGCACCCGCAATTGCAGGGTTTTGTACTCGTCCCCATTGCGCCGCATTCACTGTCGAATCGTCCCATTGTTTTGCCCGACGACTCGCAGGTGGATATCCAGATTATTGGCGGGCGCGACGTAAACGTGAATTTCGACATGCAGTCATTTACCGCTGTCGAACTGAACGACACCATTGAAGTGCGGCGTTCGCGCCATACCGTTCCGGTGTTGCACCCGGTGGGCTATAGCCATTACGCCACGCTGCGAAAGAAGCTGCACTGGAACGAATATCCCTCGCACGACGACGCCACGAAACTCTAAGACGCCCATGCTCCGTCATCTCTCGATTCGCGACTTCGTCATTGTCGCCGCGCTAGACCTCGAGTTCGAGCGCGGCTTCACCGTATTTTCAGGCGAAACGGGCGCCGGCAAGTCGATTCTTATCGACGCGCTCGCGCTCACGCTCGGCGCGCGCGCCGACGCCAGCATTGTGCGGACTGGAGAAGCGCGCGCGGACATCACCGCTGAGTTTTCCACTCACGCGCAAGTCTCGCGCTGGCTGGACGAACACGCACTGGCTGTTGGCGACGCCGACACAGTCATGCTGCGCCGTGTAGTCGATTCGAGCGGACGTTCGCGAGCGTTCATTAACGGTACGCCGGCCACGCTCGTGCAATTGCGTGAACTGAGCGAAATGCTCGTCGACATCCACGGCCAGCACGCTCATCAATTGCTGATGCGCCCGGACGCCCAGCGCGAACTCTTCGATACCCACGCGGGCCTCCTCGACGCAGCGCAGAAAGTCGCGCGGGCGCACAGGGTCTGGCGCGACGCGACGCAAGCGGTGGAGTTGGCGCAGAACCGCGATCGCGAGTTGCAACTGGAACGCGAGCGTCTCGCCTGGCAGTTGAGCGAACTCGACAAGCTTGCGCCGCAGCCGGGCGAGTGGGAAGACGTGAGTGCCGAGCATCATCGGCTGTCGCATTCGGCCAGCTTGATCGACGGGGTGCAGGGCGCGTTGAACGCGTTGTCCGAGTCCGACGAAGCCATGATCACGCAGCTCTCCGCGATCGTGTCGAAGCTGCGCGGTCTCGTCGATATTGATCCCGCGCTTGCCGATGTACTGGCTTCGCTCGAACCTGCCGAAATTCAATTGCAGGAAGCGTCGTATTCGCTCTCGCACTACGCGCAGCGGCTCGAGCTCGATCCGAACCGCTTGGCGCAAGTCGAGCATCGGATGGAGCAACTGCATTCGGCCGCGCGCAAATTCCGCATGCAGCCGGAAGCGTTGCCCGAAGAGCACGCGGAGCGGCGCAGACAGCTGGCCGCACTCGATGCAGCCGCTGATCTCGATGCACTGCGTGCGGCGGTGACCAAGGCGAAAGAGGCTTATATGGCGGAGGCAACGGTATTGTCGAAGGCGCGCGCGAAGGCTGCGAAGTCGCTTGGCAAGGCGGTCACCAAAGGTATGCAGGAGTTATCGATGGTCGGCGGCAGCTTTGACGTCGCGCTCGTGCCGCTTGCGGAGGGTGGTGCGAACGGGCTTGAGCAGATTGAGTTCCGCGTGGCCGGACATGCGGGGGTCACATTGCGGCCGCTGGCGAAAGTCGCGTCTGGCGGTGAACTCGCGCGGATCAGCCTGGCGTTGGCAGTGATTGCGAGCACGGCGAGCCCGATCCCCACATTGATTTTCGACGAAGTGGATACGGGGATCGGCGGCGGCGTCGCGGAAGTTGTAGGACGTTTGCTGCATCAACTCGGCCGCGACCGGCAAGTGCTGTGCGTCACGCACCTGCCGCAAGTCGCGGCACGTGGCGATCACCACTTCCAGGTGGCGAAAGCTGGAGACTCAGCGGGCGGAACGGTCAGCACGGTTACCCCGCTGGATAAATCGAAGCGCGTTGAGGAAGTTGCGCGCATGCTGGGCGGCCTCGAAATCACGGCCACCACTCGCAAGCATGCGAAGGAAATGCTGGCTGCGTGATCGGTGAATTACCGGTGTTGACCGCTGCCGATCGACACCGCCGCCATACATCCTTTTTCGGCCTCATCGTAGACTAAGCTAACCTAGCTAAGTCTACGAGAGCGCCATGTCTACCATCACTGTCAACATGCACGAGGCCAAAACCAACCTGTCGCGGCTGAGAAAGCGGTGCAGGGTGAATCCGTTGTAATCGCCAGAGCGGGCAAGCCGATGGTGCG
>DASYLW010000278.1:0-42016 GCA_036009385.1 Caballeronia sp. | reverse complement strand
TCCCGGGCAGGAAGTGGTCGCGCGCAGCCAATATCGCGGCACGATCAAGCGGCGCACGTCGCTGGCTCATGCCGAAACCGCCAAGCCTGGCGACGAACTGTTCCACTCCGACGACCCCGGCCAGCCGTGCGGCCTCGTGGTGAATGTGGCGCCCGCGCCCGGTGGCGGCGTGGACGCGCTCGTGGAAATCAAGCTCGCGGCGCTTGACCAGGGTTCGGTGCACGTGGGTGAGACGGCGGGTCCGGCGTTGAAGTTCTCGCCGTTGCCCTATGCGTTGCCGAGCGAAGTCTGACTTATCGCGGACGGTTCGCTCATGTGCCTGATTGTCTTCGACTGGCAACCGCACGCGACAGTGTCTGACGCTGAGCGCCCGTTACTCACGCTCGCGGCTAATCGCGATGAGTTTTTTCATCGTGAAACCGAGCCGCTGCACTGGTGGGAAAACGCGCCGGAGGTGCTCGCCGGACGCGATCTGACGGGCGGCGGAACATGGCTCGGCGTTACGCGCGACGGCCGTTTTGCCGCGTTGACGAACTATCGGGCGCCGGCGGAAGTGCGGCCTGACGCGCCGACTCGCGGTACGTTGGTCAGCGATTTTTTGGTGGGCACGCCGGTCGCGCCGATGATTTACCTGGACGCGGTCGCGCGCGCCGGACATCGGTACAACGGTTTCAATCTGGTTGTAGGTGACTTCACGCGGCGTGAACTTGCCTGGTACGGTAATCGTGCCGATGCCCCGCCTTCCCTGCTTGAGCCCGGCATTCACGGGTTGTCGAACAGTCTGCTCGACACACCCTGGCCCAAGCTCGTCGCGCAACGCGACGCGTTGCGCGATCTGCTTCACGTCGATGAACGTCCGTCGCTGGACAGTTTGATCGAGACCATGCGCAATCCCCAACTCGCCGATGATCATTTGCTGCCGTCCACCGGACTTTCGCTTGAGCGCGAGCGAGTGTTGTCGGCGGCGTTTATCGAGTCCGAGGGTTATGGTACGCGCAGCACGACGGCGTTACGGGTAACGGCGACTGACGATGGCTTGACGCTGCAAATCAAGGAACTCAACGACGAGGATGGTTCACATCAGATCAGCCGTCCCGGCACGTTTGAACGAAGCGATGCGTTCACGATCGCGCGGGCGGCTTAGGACGGCTTGGGACGGCTTGGGACGGCTCGGGACCGTCGAACTCCAAGCGAAATTTTGTGCGCGTAAAGTTTCGACGCTGGTTTTTATCTCTCTCTGACGTTCATGTATCGACGCAATGCATCTGCTGCGTCCGCATGCGCTTTCGCCACGTCCGGCACAAAACCGCCCATCTTGAAGAACTCGTGCGTCATTCCTTCGTAGCGGACCAGTTCGACCGGGACGTGTGCCCTTTCAAGCTTGGCCGCATACGCCGTGTCTTCGTCGAAGAGCGGATCGTGATCGGCCGCAGCGATCCATGCAGCAGCGACGCCGGTGAAATCCGGCATTCCCACGCGTGCATCCAGCGGGGCGAAACGCCAGTCGTCGCGGTCTTTATCGTCGCGTAGATACTGCGCAAAAAACCACTGAATGGTCTTCGCCGATAGCACGAAACCCTCGGCAAATCGCGCATGCGATTGAGTATCCTGCCGCGCGCTTACACCGGGATAAATCAGCAATTGAAGGCGCAGCGGGATGCCTGCGTCGCGTGCGAGCAATGCGCACACCGTGGCGAGCGTGCCGCCCGCGCTGTCGCCGCCGACCGCGAAACGCGTGTTGTCGAGTCCCAGCGATGCCGCTTGCGCGTGAAGCCACGCGAGGGCGTCGAAGGCATCCTGCACGGCGGTCGGAAACTTGTGTTCAGGTGCAAGCCGGTAATCGACCGATGCCACGGCACAACCTGAATCAGCGGCGAGACGTCGGCAGAGCGAGTCGTGCGTATCGATACTGCCGACCACAAAACCACCGCCGTGAAAGTAGACCAGCGTAGGCGTAGGGGCGGCCCAGTTGGGTTCGACCGGATAATAAAGGCGGGCACGAATGGACGCTTGATCGCGCGTGCGGATCGTGAGCGCGTGGACGTCGAACATCGGCGCGGGTGGGACGTCGAGAATCAGTGCACTGCGCTCGTAGGACGCTCGCGCGGCAGACGCTGGAAGCGTGTGGAACGGCGGCCGCTTGGCCTTCGCGATGAGTTCAAGGACCTGTGCAATGGCAGGATTCAGCGGCATGGGAGCAAGGAGTTGGAGGGCGTTGGAAGTTCGCGATGATGACACGGTCGGCGCGTCGCGTCCTACCCCCTCACCTCCGGCTTCAACGACAACGGATCGGTTGGATTGCGCTGCTGAGTGATGTCATCGAAACGCAGTTGCACAGACGCGAGAATCTTCGGATGCGTCAGCACATAAAACCGCCGTTCGCGCACCGCGTCGAATGTAAGTTCCGCCACATGTGCCGCGCTCAGCTTCCCGCTCACAACTGCCTTCGTGAGCTGCTTGCCGGCCATGCGTTGCGATGCCGTCAGCGGTTCGTCATTACGCAAACCCTCGGGCCGTGCGCGCTCGGCGTTCGCAATGCCTGTTGGCACGAATGCCGGACAGAGCAACGAACAATCCACCTGGCCGCCGACAATCTTCAAGTCGTGATACAGCGTCTCCGTCAAGGCGACGACCGCGTGCTTCGATGCGTTGTAGACGCCCATCCCCGGAGCCGACAGCAATCCCGCCACCGACGCCGTATTAACAATATGCGCCGGTTCTTGCTGCGCGAGCATCAATGGCGTGAACGCGCGCACGCCATTCGCCACGCCCATTACGTTGACGCCGAACACCCACGCCCAGTCGTTGGCGCTGCTTTCCCAGACGAACCCACCCGTGCCAACGCCCGCGTTATTGAAGAGCAGATGCACGGCGCCGCAGGTCTCAATAGTCGTGCGCGCAAGTGCATCGACCTGCGCTGCATCGGAGACGTCCGTGGGTACGCCGAGCGCTTCAGCACCCAGACCGCGCGCCATCTCGACCGTTTCCGCGAGGCCTTTCACATCGACATCGGCGAGGACGAGCTTCATGCCCAACACCGCGCCCTTCAATGCGAACTCGCGGCCGAAGCCGCTGCCGGCGCCCGTGATCACGGCCACTTTGCCGTCGAACTGGTCCAATTTGTCTCCTTTTGATCTTTTCGATCTGATAGATCCGAACGTTCAGATCAGCTTGACGAGCTGCTTGCCGAAGTTCTTGCCCTTGAGCAATCCGAGAAAAGCCTCCGGGGCATTTTCAAGGCCCTGCGCAATGGTCTCGCGATATTGCAGCTTCTTCTGTGCAACCAGCCCGCCGAGTTGCGTGAGCGCTTCAGGCCACACTTCCGGCGACTCGCTGACGATAAAACCCTGCACCTTCAAGCGCTGCGTGAGTAGCAAAGCGGGTTTTTTAAGCGGCATCGGCGAACCGTCGTAGCTCGCGATCATTCCGCACAACGCGATCCGGCCGAACGCATTCATTCGCGACAACACGGCGTCCAGTATCTCGCCGCCGACATTTTCGAAGTAACCGTCGGCCCCATTGGGCAATGCCGCCTTGAGGTCGTCATGGAGATTGCCGGCCTTGTAGTCGATGCATGCGTCGAAACCGAGCGTCTCGGTGACGTAACGGCATTTGTCCGCCCCGCCCGCAATGCCCACCGCGCGGCAGCCCGCTGCTTTTGCCAACTGGCCGACCACGCTACCCACCGCGCCACTTGCCGCGCTGACAACGACCGTCTCACCCGCTTTCGGCTCGATGATCTTGTTGAGCCCAAGCCATGCGGTCACGCCGGGCATGCCAACCGGGCCGAGATACGCTGAAAGCGGGATATGGGTGTCGTCGACTTTACGCAAACCCTTGCCGTCCGACGTACCGAATTCCTGCCAGCCGTAGATCCCGACCACCTTGTCGCCGATCGCAAACTTCGGATTCTTCGATTCCACCACTTCACCCACCGTCCCGCCGATCATCACCTCGTTAAGCGGCTGCGAAGCGGCGTACGACTTCGAGTCGTCCATGCGGCCGCGCATGTAGGGATCGAGCGAGAGGAAATGATTGCGCACGCGGACCTGACCGTCGGTCAGCGGCTCGAGCGGAGTTTCGACGAGTTTGAAATTATCGACGCTTGCCGCGCCTTGCGGGCGTGAAACGAGGAGGATTTGGCGATTGATCGAAGTATGTTGAGACATCGTGGTGCTCCTGTGCGGTCGGGGACAAGCCAGGACGCAAGGCGCGCCCCGGCAGCGGCGTCAGACGTCGCTGGGACCGGGTGTGGCGGACGGATCTGAGCGGACGCGTTGCTGCGCGATATCGCGGCCGACGGCGAGCCTGCGCATATATTTGAAGGTGCCCAGCGCCTTCGCGACGAAGTGGCCTTCGCTGTCGCGGATTTCGCCTTCGCAATACGCCATGGTGGTGGAGCGGTGCAACACGCGGGCAAACGCGCGGAGTTCGCCGCGGCCCGGTTGCATGAAGTTGACTTTCATTTCGACGGTGACTACGCCGATGCCGTTGTCGGCGAGACTGCGCGCGGCCATCGCGAGGGCGACGTCGGCAAGCGTCATGGTCACGCCCCCGTGTGCGATGCCCCAGGTGTTCATGTGCGTGGCGCTCAACGGCAGGACAACTTCGCTTGCGCCATCTTCGGCAGAGATCAGTTGCACGCCGAGCGAATCGACGAACGGGCTTTCAGGAAGCGTGGAGAAGTCGGTCATGGTTTCAGACTTCGTAATCGATGCATTGACGCGATTCACGCACCGCTGCAACGAAGTCTTTGATTGCCAGGTGCTTGGGGTGGACCTGGTAGGCCTGAAGGGCTTCCGGATTGTCGAAGTCGGAGACGAGGATGACGTCGCACGTGGCTTCGAAGCCGGGTTGCGCCACGCCCACTTCGAAGTGGCCCTGACCCGCAACAATGCTGCGGCAGCTTTCGAGCTTGGCCTTCAGTTTGACGATGTTTTCAGCGCGAGTGCCGCCTTCGGCGCTTTCCTTCAGCTTCCACATGACGATGTGTCGTAACAAGACAGGCTCCTGATTGTAGCGATTGATTTATGCCGATCGCCCAAGCGTATCAAAAACGCCGGGCGACCGGTCGAAATCACACTACTTCAAACAACCCGGCCGCGCCCTGCCCACCGCCAATGCACATGGTCACCACGACAAACTTCGCGCCGCGCCGCTTGCCTTCGATCAGCGCGTGCCCCGTGAGCCGCGCCCCCGACACGCCATACGGATGTCCCACCGCAATCGCGCCACCGTTCACGTTCAGGCGATCAGCCGGAATGCCCAGCGTATCGCGGCAATAGAGCACTTGCACGGCGAACGCTTCGTTCAGCTCCCACAGGTCGATATCGCTGACCTTAAGGCCCGCCTTCTTCAGCAACTTGGGCACCGCGAACACCGGGCCAATACCCATTTCATCCGGCTCGCAACCCGCGACCGCAAACCCCCGGAAAATCCCCAGCGGCTTCAGCCCTTCTTTTTCCGCCAACGTAGCGTTCATCACCACACATGCCGAAGCGCCGTCCGAGAACTGGCTCGCGTTGCCCGCCGTGACCACTCCGCCCGGCATCGCGGTGCGAATCTTCGATACCCCTTCCAGCGTCGTGTCCGCACGAATACCTTCATCGGCGGAGAGCGTGACTTCCTTCGTGAACATGCGGCCCGTGGCTTTGTCGGCGACACCGGCGAGCACCGTGACAGGCACGATTTCGTCGTTGAACTTGCCCGCCGCTTGCGCTGCAGCGGCGCGCAATTGGGACTGCACGCCGTACTCGTCCTGCCGCTCTTTCGATATCTCGTAGCGCTTGGCGACGTTCTCGGCCGTCTGCAACATCGACCAGTAAATGGCGGGCCTGTGTTCCTTCAACCAGCCGTCGAACAACATGTGCTGGTTCATCTCGTTCTGCACGCACGAGATGGATTCCACGCCGCCCGCCACATAGACATCGCCCTCACCGGCGATCACGCGTTGTGCCGCCAGCGCGATGGCCTGAAGGCCCGACGAGCAGAAGCGATTCACAGTCATGCCCGGCACGCTCACCGGCAGTCCCGCACGCAACGCGATCTGCCGCGCGATGTTCATGCCGGTCGCGCCTTCCGGATTCGCGCACCCCATGATCACGTCTTCCACGCGCGCCGGGTCGATGCCCGCGCGCGCCACCGCCGCCTGCGTGACATGGCCGCCGAGCGTCGCGCCGTGGGTCATGTTGAATGCGCCGCGCCACGATTTGGCGAGGCCCGTGCGTGCCGTCGATACGATTACCGCGTCAGTCATGCTTGTCTCCACTTCGATACGAATAGTGTTGGTTCATTTAGCTTAGCTATCGTTCAGCGCAGCAAGTCCGTCGATCCAATTCGCGATACACCCGCCGCCGTCATCTGTTCCCACGCACGCGCAAGCGAGCCGTCGAGATCGATCGCGCGACAGGCATCGTCGATCACGACCGCTTCGAAACCCGCGCTGCGCGCATCGAGCGCCGACCACGCGACGCAATAGTCCGTTGCCAGTCCGCAGCAATAAACCCGCTTCACGCCGCTATCGCGGAGATAACCCGCGAGGCCCGTTGGCGTGATGCGATCGGCTTCCATGAAGGCCGAATAACTATCGACATCCACGTGATGACCCTTGCGAATCACCAGCCGCGCGTGCGGTACGTTCAGGTCGCGATGCAGCGCTGCACCGTCCGTGTTCTGGACGCAATGCGTCGGCCATAAAACCTGCTGGCCGTAACTCAGCGTGGTCATGTCGAAAGGCGCGCGACCCGCGTGATTTTCAGCGAAGGAAACATGCTTCGCCGGATGCCAGTCCTGCGTCACCACCACATGCGAAAACGCACGCGCGAGACGGTTGATCACGGGCACGACTTCGTCGCCGTGAGCGACCGGCAACGCGCCGCGAGGCATGAAGTCATTCTGGACATCGACCACTAGCAGGACTTCGTCAGCACCTTTCATCGCGAATCTCACTCGGTTTTGTATCAAGCTCTAAGCTAGCTGTTGAAGCCGCGTCCCTCTGCAGCCAGTTCGGTCACGCGTGCCGCGGACTTCCATGCTTCGCCGTTGGGTTGGCCCGCATACTTGCGCATCGCGCGTTCGACGTTGTACAGGCCGACTGTATCCGCATACAGCATCGGTCCACCGCGATACAGCGGGAAACCGTAGCCAGTCAGGTAGACCATGTCGATGTCCGACGCCTTCGATGCAATCCCTTCCTCCAGGATCAGCGCGCCCTCATTAACGAGCGCGAACACCAGCCGTTCGACAATCTCGTCATCGGAGATCTTGCGGCGCGCGACGCCTTGCTCGTTCGAATATGCAACGATCATCTCGTCGACGATCTTCGACGGATGCGCCGTGCGATCACCGGCCTTGTAGTCGTACCAGCCCGCGCCGGTCTTTTGTCCGAAGCGCCCGGTCTCGCACAGGCGGTCCGCGATCTTCGAATACTTTAGATCTGGCTTCTCTTGATAACGCCGTTTGCGAATCGCCCAGCCGATGTCATTGCCCGCGAGATCGCTCATGCGGAACGGGCCCATCGCGAAGCCGAATTTTTCGATCGCGCGGTCCACTTGCGCCGGCAACGCGCCTTCTTCGAGCATGAAAAGCGCTTGGCGCAGATACTGCTCGATCATCCTGTTGCCGATAAAACCATCGCAGACGCCCGACACCACGGCCGTCTTCTTGATCTTCTTGGCAAGTTGCATGACGGTGGCCAGCACGTCCTTCGACGTCTTCGCGCCGCGCACGACTTCCAGCAACTTCATCACGTTGGCCGGGCTGAAGAAGTGCATGCCGACCACGTCTTCGGGACGCTTGGTGAACGCGGCAATCTTGTCGACATCGAGCGTAGATGTATTCGATGCCAGGATCGCGCCCTTCTTCGCGACTTGATCGAGCTTCGAAAACACCTGCTCTTTCACACCGAGTTCTTCGAACACCGCTTCGATGATCAGGTCGGCGTCCTTGAGGTCTTCATAGGCGAGCGTTGGCGTGATCAGCGCCATGCGTTCTTCCAGTTTCCCGGCAGTCAGACGGCCTTTTTTCACGGCGCTTTCGTAGTTCTTGCGGATGGTGGCGAGGCCTCGATCCAGCGCTTCCTGCTTCGTTTCCAGCAGCGTGACCGGCAGGCCTGCGTTGACGAAATTCATCGCGATGCCGCCGCCCATCGTTCCCGCGCCGATCACGCCAACGCGTTCGATCTTGCGCACCGGCGTGCTCGAAGGCACGTCGGGAATCTTGCTTGCAGCGCGTTCGCCGAAGAACGCATGCCGCAGCGCACGGCTTTCGGGCGTTTGCACCAGTGCCATGAAACATTCGCGTTCGACGGCCAGGCCTTTATCGAAGCCGAGCTTCACGCCGGCTTCCACTGCATCGATACATTTGAGCGGCGCTGGAAAATTCTTCGCGAGCGGCGTGACGCCGTTGCGTGCGAACTGGATAAAACCTTCGGCATTCGGATGCTCGATCTTGCCATCACGGACCTTCGGATGCGGACCGCCTTGCGCCCCCACTTTTTGCGCGAATTTGACGGCTGCGTCGAGCAGGTCGCCTTCAGCCATTTGATCAAACAAGCCCGTGCCGGCCAGTTTCTCCGACATCACGGGCGCGCCAGAAACAATCATGTTCAGCGCAGTTTCCAGACCGACCGCGCGCGGCAAGCGCTGCGTGCCGCCTGCACCGGGCAGGATGCCTAACTTGACTTCCGGCAACGCGATCTGCGCTCCCGCCGACGCCACCCGATAATGCGCGCCCAGCGCCAGTTCGAGCCCGCCGCCCATGGCTACGCTGTGGATTGCCGCCACGACAGGCTTTGTGCTGCCTTCCACGACCTTGATGACCGTGTGCAGCGTGGGTTCCTGGGTTGCCTTGGGCGTGTTGAATTCGGTGATATCGGCGCCACCGGAAAACGCCTTGCCCGCGCCGATGATCACGATCGCACTAACGGACGCATCCGCCTGCGCTTTTTCAACGCCATCGACCAAGCCAAGCCGGGTAGAAAACCCAAGACCGTTCACGGGCGGATTGTTCAGCGTGATAACGGCGATGCCGTCGCGAGTCGTGTAGTCCACTGCCATTTGTCTACCTCCATTCGATGCCTGCCGATAATCAGATTCTCCGGGAAACTCCCGGAAAGCGCTGATTACCGTGTCGCTGGGATTGTGAGTTACCCGAGAAGAATACACAAAAAAGAACGCTCGTTCAATTCTGTTATTTTGAGATGGAAATAGTTGGGATCTGCGAGGGAGACGGATGTATATCAAGAAGTTCTATATTTCTGAGACTCACTGTGGCGGCGCCAGCATATTCTCGATCAACCGGGCGATGGTTTCCTTTTGAGAAGGCGCCGACTCGGCGACCAACAATGCCAGTGCTGCCATACCTACGTCGTTGATGACCGGCTGGTCATCACGCAGCAGCATTCCGTTGCGATGAAGAAAGTCGACGAACAGAAAGGCGCCGCAACGCTTGTTGCCGTCCGACAGGGGATGATCTTTTATAACGAAATACAGCAGGTGTGCGCTTTGCTCCCATATCGGCAGATAGCTCGGGAATTCGGGCAGTTTTCCTGACCAATGTCAGAGCTGCTTCCAATTCGGCCGCGTTGCGGTCCATCCGAGCCCGGTCGAGCGTCCAACCCTGCGTCAAATGATTGCGAAGAACATTTGTCGCCCATTGACGAAACAGCGTGCCACGCTTTGAATTTACGCGATATCCGATGCTTATGATTGCGTCCAGGCTGTAGAACTTCACTGGCTTGTCCGAACCAGCAATGTGCAAATTTTGCACATTGCTTTCTTCAACCAATTCTTCCTCCTTGAAAACATTCTTCAAGTGTTTAGTAATAACAGAACGTTCACGGCCAAAAAGCTCCGCCATCTGTTCCTGATTCAACCACAGCGTATCGCCGTCCAACCGCACTGCCACGGGCTCGCCGGACTCGGGCTGGTAAATCACCAATTCGCTCATGAACTTCCCACGCCTGTCCACCCAGCCACTCTGTAGAATCGACTTGCGTTTTTCGATGGTTTTACTTTCAGAATCACGAGCCACCATATCAATTTGTCCGATGTAACTCGCGTGACGTGCAGAAACGCGCCGTCCGGACAGCGGCGGTACTTATACGCATGGTGTTTGATCGACAAGGGGAAAAGCGGGCGCGACAAAAACCGGGCGGCGCAGCGGCAGCCCGGCGAAAGCAGACAAAAACGTAACTTAAAACTCAAACCACTTTCTCGTCAACCGTCGGCAGCACATGTTCCCGATACAGCTCTCTTAGCCGAAGCTTCTGCAGCTTGCCTGTGGCCGTATGCGGGAGTTCATCGGCGAAAACAACATCATCCGGCTTCCACCATTTCGCCACCTTGCCGTCGAAGAACGCGAGCAGTTCCTCACGCGTGACGGTCGCGTCCGGACGCAGCACGACCACCACCAGCGGCCGCTCCGTCCACTTCGGATGCGAACACGCGATACACGCCGCCTCCGCCACCTGCGGATGCGACATCATCACGTTCTCCAGGTCGATGGAACTGATCCATTCGCCGCCGGACTTGATCACGTCCTTGCTGCGATCGGTGATGTGCATGAAACCATCGGCATCGATAGTCGCGACATCGCCGGTCGGAAACCAGCCGTCAATCAGCGGCGAATCGTCCCTGCGGAAATACCGGTCGATCACCCACGGCCCACGTACATGCAGGTCGCCGAACGACTTGCCGTCCCAGGGCAGTTCCTGGCCGTCATCGCCGACGACTTTCATGTCCACGCCGAACATCACGTGCCCCTGCTTTTCACGCGAATGCCGCTGCTCTTCCGGCGAGCGTTGCTGCTGCTTCCAGGTGAGCTTGGCAAGCGTGCCGAGCGGCGACATCTCCGTCATGCCCCACGCGTGGATCACCTCCACGCCGTATTCGTCCTCGAAGCTGCGCAACATGGCCGGCGGACAGGCCGAGCCGCCAATCACAGTGCGTTTGAGTGTATTGAAGCGCACGCCCGCCTGCTTCATGTAGTTCAGCAAGCCGAGCCAGACCGTTGGCACGCCCGCCGAAAATGTCACGCCTTCGGCTTCCATGAGTTCGTAAAGCGCTTTGCCATCGAGACAATTGCCGGGCAGCACGAGCTTCGCACCAACCAGTGCCGCGGAGTGCGGGATGCCCCACGCGTTGACGTGGAACATGGGCACGACGGGCAGGATTGCATCGCGGGCAGAACAGCCCATGGCGTCCGGGAGCGACGCGCCGAATGCATGCAGCACGGTTGATCGATGGGTATAAAGCGCGCCCTTCGGATTGCCGGTCGTACCCGACGTGTAGCAAAGAAACGATGCCGAGCGTTCATCGAGGACCGGCCACGCGTAGTCGCCGTCGCATTTGCCGATCAGCGTTTCGTAGCTGAGCGCGGGCGTGGTCATATCGGCGAGATGGGTGCTGATGCAGGTCTCGTCACCCAGCGAAATCCAGCCCTTCACGTTTGGACACTGCGGCGCAATGATGTCGATGAGCGTGGCGAACGTCATGTCGAACGCGACGTATTCGTCGTCCGCGTGATTGACGATGAACGCCACCTGGTCGGGAAAAAGCCGCGGATTGATCGTGTGGCAGACGGCGCCCATGCCGGTCACACCGTAATAACACTCCACATGGCGATACCCGTTCCACGCCAATGTGCCAATGCGTTCGCCGGGGTTCACACCCAGCCCGATCAAGGCCTGCGCCAGTTGTTTTGCGCGCTTTTCGCAATCGCGCCAAGTGTAGCGATGAATGTCGCCTTCAATACGGCGCGAGACAATCTCGGTGTCGCCAAAATGGCGTGCAGCGTGGGATAACAACGATGAAGCGAGCAGCGGTACATCCATCATCTGGCCGAAAAGCGGCGACGTCATGGGCGAGTTCCTCACAAGTCCGGATGCACGGGTTTTGATGCCTGATCTACTACCTGAGACAGTACCTCAATTCGACACTGAATTGATCCCCGATCCAATGCCGGGGCGGGTTGACGCGCGCTCGTGCAGCGGCGCGGGGGCGGATTTACAATATCGGTTAATCAAGAGGTGCTCAATATGTCGTTTTCCCCAAGCAGCACCGCCGCGCAAGCCGATCCGGCAGGCCTTGCGTCCGTGGATTCACCCGTGGATTCGCTGCTCGCATCGATAGAAACCGACAGGCCCGATGCGTTCGTTTCACTCGGCTCCGCCTTTCTCACCCGCCTGCCCGCTGCACCATTGCCCGAGCCTTATCTGGTCGGCATTTCCGCCGATACCGCCGCGCAACTGGGTTTTGACGCCGCCAACGCGCAAGATCCCGCGTTCGCCGAGCCGTTTGCCGAGCTTTTTGCTGGCAATCCCACACGGGAATGGCCGGCGGAAAAACTGCCGTATGCGTCGGTGTATTCGGGGCATCAGTTTGGCGTGTGGGCCGGCCAGCTCGGCGACGGCCGCGCGATCGGCCTGGGTGAAATCGAGCATGACGGCAAGCGCCTGGAGCTACAGCTAAAAGGCGCGGGACGCACGCCGTATTCGCGCATGGGCGACGGGCGCGCTGTGTTGCGGTCATCGATACGCGAATATCTGTGCTCCGAAGCCATGCACCATCTCGGCATTCCAACTACGCGGGCGTTGTGTGTCATTGGATCGGACCAGCCAGTGCGCCGCGAAACGATGGAAACAGCCGCTGTTGTGACGCGGGTCGCGCCGAGTTTCGTGCGCTTTGGCCACTTCGAGCACTTCTACACGAATGATCGGCTCGACGAATTGAAGAAGCTCACCGATCACGTGATCGACCGGTTCTATCCGCAGTGCCGCGAAGCCGACGATCCCGCGTTGGCGCTCTTGCAGGAAGTCCTGAATCGCACAGCCGATTTGATGGCGGACTGGCAAGCCGTCGGGTTTTGCCACGGTGTGATGAACACGGACAACATGTCGATCCTCGGATTGACGATCGACTACGGCCCGTTTGGCTTTATCGATGGATTCAACGCGAATCACATCTGCAATCACTCGGATTCGCAGGGTCGGTACGCTTATAAAATGCAGCCGCAGATTGGCTACTGGAATCTGTTTTGCCTCGCGCAAGCGCTGGTGCCGCTATTCGGTCCGCAGTACGACGCCGATACTCGCAACGACAAGGTGATTGAAGACGCGCAGCGGGTCCTGGAAGGATTCAAGGACCGTTTTGCGCCCGCGCTTGAGCGCCGCATGCGTGCGAAGCTCGGTCTGGCCGAGATTCGCGAAGGTGACGACAAACTCGCGAACCGTCTGTTCGAAGTGATGAACGCCAATCGTGCCGATTTCACGCTGACGTTTCGAAACCTGGCCAAAATGCGCAAGGCTGATGCTTCTGGCGACGCGCCGGTGCGCGATCTGTTCCTCGATCGCGCCGCTTTCGATGTCTGGGCGAACGACTACCGGTTGCGCTTGTCGGAGGAAACACAAAGCGATGAAGCGCGGGCAAGCGCGATGAACGCCGCGAATCCGAAATATGTCTTACGCAATCATCTGGCCGAAAACGCCATCCGCCTGGCAAAAGAGAAGGATTTTTCCGAAGTTGAACGGCTGGCAAAGGTGCTGCGCCACCCGTTCGATGAACAACCTGAATTTGAAGCGTATGCGGGCCTGCCGCCCGACTGGGCGAGCGACCTGGAAGTCAGTTGCTCTTCCTGAAATAGCCCCCAAATTACATGAGCCCGAACGAGCCCGAGCGAGCCGCTTTCCTTGTTGGGCTCCGCTAAATATCTGGAGATAGAGAACCATGAACCGAGACGATCTCACGAAAGACTCCGTTGCTCCGCTGCAGAAGGACGATGCCGAGTATCGAAAGGAATTAACCGATATCCAGTACCAGGTGACGCGCCACGCCGCCACGGAACGGCCGTTCACGGGCGAGTACTGGGATCACACGGAACGCGGTGTGTATGACTGCGTGTGCTGCGGCACGCCGTTGTTCGAGTCGGATACGAAATTCGATGCCGGTTGCGGCTGGCCGAGCTACTTCAAGCCGATCAACGGCGAGGTCATCAAGGAGAAGACGGATCGTGCGCACGGCATGCTGCGCATCGAGGTGCAATGCAAGAACTGCGGCGCGCATCTGGGCCACGTTTTCGAAGACGGTCCGGCGCCGACCGGTCTGCGGTACTGCATCAACTCGGCTGCGCTACAATTCGAACCCAAGTAAGCGCGTCGGGCGTCGCCGGCCAGTGAGCCGGCAAGCCGGCGTTGGCGCGGCGAGCGATCTCGCCGCGCGCTTTCAAGTTCTGCTTTTTACATGCTAAACGCGGCTGACTGCGGCTATTCACTCGCCGGGCGTCGTGCTGTGCCGGTAGCGAACCGGCGACACACGGCGCGTGCGCGCTTCCATATCGATGCCCTCCTCGTCCCTACGACATGAAATTTCTGTTCGATCTATTTCCGATCCTCCTCTTCTTCGTCGCATTCAAGATCTGGGGCATCTACACCGCGACCGCTGTCGCCATTGTCGCCACGCTTGTGCAGATCGCCTGGGTCGCGTTCCGGCATCGCAAGGTCGATCCCATGTTGTGGGTGAGCCTGGGCGTGGTGGTCGTATTCGGCGGCGCGACGCTCGTGCTGCATAACGACACTTTCATCAAATGGAAACCCACCGCGCTTTACTGGCTGTTTGCCGGTGCGCTGATTGTGTCGCAGGCCGGTTTCGGCAAGAACCTCATTGAAGCGATGATGGGCAAGCAGATTGTGTTGCCGCATCGCGTGTGGGGTCAATTGAACCTTGCCTGGGCCGTGTTTTTCGCGATCCTCGGCGTGGTCAACCTGTTCGTGGCGTTCAATTACACCACCGATCAATGGGTCAACTTCAAGCTCTTTGGCGCGACCGGGTGCTTGCTGGTGTTTATCGTGGGCCAGAGTCTGTGGCTCGCGAAGTATATGAAAGAGGACGAAGGGAAATGAGCGATCCGGGTTTTATCGAGAACTTCGTCAATGCGTCGGCCGAGGGCAAGATTGCTTATCTCGAAGCGCGCCTTAATGCGGCGCTGGACGCTTCGTCGGTGCATATCGATGACGACAGCGCCGCGCACGCGGGTCATGCCGGGGCGTCGGCGGGAAGTCACTATACGGTTACCATCGTGGCGGCCCGATTCGCCGGGAAGCCACGCGTGGCGCGGCACCGGCTGGTGTATGATGCGCTGGCCGACGAGCTGCGGCAGGGTATTCATGCGCTTGCCATCAAGGCTTTTACACCCGAAGAGTTTGCAGACCAGTTCGAGTGATCCCTAGTAACTTAACTGTCCTTCGGTCCAGTTGATTTCAGCCAACCGATTTCATCCAAGATCTCCAGCCCTCGTTCTGATCAGGAACTATTGATGATTTTAAAAAATCCCCGTATTTGGGTGTTGCTGGCCGCGTTCGCGGCCGCGCCCGCATTTGCTCAGAACATTGCCGTGGTAAACGGCACGCCGATTCCGAAGTCCCGTGTCGATGCGCTTGTCGCGCAACTCGTCCAGCAGGGTCAGCAGGACACGCCGCAATTGCAGGCGGCCGTGCGTCAAGAGCTGGTGAATCGCGAGATCCTGATGCAGGAAGCGATGCGGCGCGGTATTGCCGCGCGTCCCGACGTGAAGGCGCAAATTGCCGTTGCTCAGCAGACCGTGGTGTTGCGCGCGTTGATTGAAGATTTCGTGAAGAACAATGCGCCGACCGATGCCGAGATCAAGGCACGGTACGACGACATGGTGAAGCAGGTTGGCGGCGGCAAGGAATATCACCTGCACCATATTCTCGTCGACAATGAAGCTCAGGCTAAGGACTTGATTGCGAAGATCAAGGCCGGCGCGAGTTTCGAAGATCTGGCGAAGCAGTTCTCGAAGGATCCAGGATCGGGCAAGAATGGCGGCGATCTGGACTGGTCAAGCCCGCAGGCTTATGTGCCTGAGTTTGGCGCAGCGGCTGAGAAGTTGAAGAAGGGTGAGATGACCGACGAGCCGGTGAAGACCCAATTCGGCTGGCACATCATTCGGTTGGACGATGTCCGCGACGTCGCCCCGCCGCCGCTCGAGCAAGTGAAGGACCAGATTGCGAAGCAGATTCAGCAGGAAAAGCTGCAGGCCTTTGAAGAAGGTTTGCAGAAGAAGGCTGTTATCAAGTAATCGCAGGTTGTCGATGTCGATGTGAAAAAGCCCCGCTGGCGCAAACCAGCGGGGCTTTTTCATTGGGCTCGGATTCTGCGTTGCGGGGCCCTTGCGGGGCCCTCTTCCTTGATGAAAAGGGCACCGCCCGACGTTATCCCACCCAGCGCCGGGCGTTCTGGAACACGCGCAACCAGGGGCTCGCGTCCCCGGTCCAATCGGCCGGCGTCCAGCTCATCTGCACATTCCTGTGTACCCGCTCCATGTGCGGCATCAGCACCGTGAAGCGGCCATCAGGCGTCGTCACCGACGTAATCCCTTCTGGCGATCCGTTAGGATTCAACGGATAACGTTCGGTTGCAGCGCCCTGGTTATCGACGAAACGCATGGCGACTAAAGCGTTCGCCACGTTGCCTTGCTGCGAGAAATCCGCAAAGCCTTCGCCATGCGCAACCGCCACCGGAATGCGCGAACCTTCCATCCCGGCGAAGAATATCGACGGCGAGCTTTGGATCTCAACGGACGCAAACCGCGCCTCGAACTGCTCCGATTTATTTCGCGTAAACTTCGGCCACGCATCCGCGCCGGGGATCATCGAAGCCAGGCTGCTCATCATCTGACAACCATTGCAAATGCCCAGCGCAAAGGTATCGGTGCGACCGAAAAACGCCTCGAACATATCGGCCAGACGCGGATTGAAACGAATCGTCTTCGCCCAGCCTTCACCCGCACCCAGCACGTCGCCGTAAGAGAAGCCGCCGCAAGCCACCGCACCCGCAAAGTCAGCCAGCGTGACACGGCCTTCCAGCAAATCGCTCATGTGAACGTCGTGGGTGTCGAAGCCCGAACGGTCGAACGCGTAAGCCGTTTCCAGATGCGAATTGACGCCCTGCTCTCGCAGGATCGCCACGCGCGGACGGGCACCCTTGCTGACAAACGGAGCCGCTACATCTTGTGTCGGATCAAAAGTCAAAACCGGCGAAATGCCCGGATCAGCGGGATCGAGCAACGCGTGGTATTCGGCATCGGCGCAGGCGGGGTTATCTCGTAGTCGCGCGATGCGCCAGCTCACTTCGCTCCATGCCCGATGCAACTCATGCCGCGGCGCCTCATAGATCTTCTTGGCATCGCGATAAATTTCGATCGCGTCACGCTCGTTCGGCTTGCCGATCACTTCGCTGCAACCAAACAGCCCGTGTTCTCGCAACACAGCCAGCACGGCATCGCGCTCCGCCAGAGGCACCTGGATGACGCCGCCCAACTCTTCCGCGAACAACGCGCGAATGGTCCGGTCTTCACGACGGCCGCTGGTCTGCTTCGCCCAATCCTTGGCATCGCCGTAATCGGATTCGTGGTTGGGATCGAGGATCAGCATGTCGACGTTCAGCGACACACCCACGTGCCCCGCAAACGCCATTTCGCAGACAGTGGCCCAGAGGCCGCCATCGGAACGATCGTGGTACGCGAGCAGCTTGCCTGCTGCATTGAGCGACTGGATCGCGTTGAAGAAACGCTTCAGGTCCTCGGCGTCGTCGACGTCGGGAACCGTATCGCCGATTTGCTGCGTCACTTGCGCCAGAATGCTGCCGCCAAGGCGATTCTTGCCACGCCCGAGGTCGATCGAGATCAGCACCGTATCCGTGCCACGCTGCAACTGCGGCGTGAGTTGCCGGCGTACATCTTCAACCGGCGCAAACGCCGAAATGATCAGCGACACGGGTGACACGACTTCCTTCGCCGCGCCCGTGGCGTCCTGCCACTTGGTGCGCATAGACAGCGAATCCTTGCCGACAGGAATACTGATGCCCAGCGCCGGGCACAACTCCATGCCGATGGCCTTCACGGTGTCGAACAGCGCTGCATCTTCGCCGGGACTGCCGCACGCGGCCATCCAGTTAGCGGACAACTTCAGCTTGTTCAACGATTCGATGGGAGCCGACGCAATGTTCGTCACCGCTTCGCCCACTGCCATGCGGCCTGACGCGGGTGCATCGATCACGGCGAGCGGCGTGCGCTCTGCAATGGTCATTGCTTCGCCGCGGAAACCGGCGTAATCCATGGTGGTGATCGCGCAATCGGCGACGGGCACTTGCCACGGGCCGACCATCTGGTCGCGCGCGGTCGTGCCGCCCACCGAGCGGTCGCCAATCGTAATCAGGAACGATTTGCTCGCGACCGTCGGGTGCTTCAGCACGCTCACCGCGATCTCCGATAAAACCATTCCGGTCACATCGACGGGTTCGAACTTCAAGACCTCGCGCTTCACGTCGCGATGCATCTTGGGCGTCTTGCCGAGCAGGACTTCCATGGGCATATCGACGGGTTCGAGCTTCTGATCCGCGCTCTTCACGTCATCGATCAGCTGCAACTGGCGTTCTTCCGTCGCGACGCCCACCACCGCGACCGGGCAGCGTTCCCGCGTACAGATCGCTTCGAAGGCCGGCAGGTTTTCCGGCGCGATAGCCAGGACGTAACGTTCCTGCGCTTCGTTCGACCAGATTTCCCGCGGCGACAAACCCGATTCCTCAAGCTGTACGCGACGCAATTCGAAACGCGCGCCTTTGTCGGCGCCGTCGACCAGTTCAGGAAACGCATTCGATAACCCGCCCGCGCCCACGTCGTGGATGCTCAGGATCGGGTTCCCGGCGCCCAACTGCCAGCACGCATTGATGACTTCCTGCGCGCGCCGCTGGATTTCCGGGTTGCCGCGCTGGACGGAATCGAAGTCGAGTTGCGCGGTGTTCGCGCCGGTCGCCATCGAACTCGCCGCACCACCGCCCATGCCGATGCGCATGCCAGGACCGCCGATCTGGATCAGCAGCGACCCCGGCGGCAAATCCATCTTGTGAGTGTGCTGATCCGAGATATTGCCGATGCCGCCAGCGATCATGATCGGCTTGTGATAACCCCGCACGCGCCCCGCGGCGTTTTGCTCATACGCGCGGAAATAGCCGCCCAGATTGGGCCGGCCGAATTCGTTGTTGAACGCAGCCGCGCCAATAGGACCATCGATCATGATCTGCAACGGCGATGCAATGCGCTCCGGCTTGCCATACGGCTCGTGCGCATCCGAAGGATTCCTCTGCGGCACCGGCACGGCGCTGTCGCGGGCGTTTTCCCACGCCTCGCGTGCATCGGGCAAGTCCAGATTCGATACCGAGAAACCCGCCAGGCCCGCCTTCGGGCGCGCACCGCGGCCGGTCGCGCCTTCGTCGCGGATTTCGCCGCCCGAGCCTGTCGCCGCGCCGGCGAACGGTGAAATGGCGGTCGGGTGGTTATGCGTCTCGACCTTCATCAACGTGTGCGTCAACTCCGTGTGACGGCCGTAATGTTCGTTCGAACCACGCGGGAACCAGCGCTCGGCCGTGCCGCCTTCCATGATCGCCGAGTTGTCCGAATACGCGACGATCGTACCGGCGTGATTCAGCTTCTCGGTGTTGCGGATCATGTTGAAGAGCGAGATGTCCTGCGGCTCGCCGTCGATGGTCCACTGCCCGTTGAAGATCTTGTGACGGCAATGTTCGCTATTGGCCTGCGCGAACATCATCAGTTCGACGTCGGTCGGATTGCGCTCCAGTTGCTTGAATGAATCAACGAGATAGTCGATTTCATCGTCGGCCAGTGCGAGGCCGAGTTCCGCGTTCGCCGTTTCCAGCGCGCCGCGGCCGTGGCCGAGGATATCGACGGCTTGCAGCGGCTGCGCCGGCAGTTCGTCGAAGAGATGCAGCGCGTGATCCCGCGACGGCGCGACGCTTTCGGTCATCCGGTCATGCAGCGCGGCTGCAACCGCCATGCGTTCCTGCTCGTTCAAGGCCTTCTTGCCGCCGATGCCGCTGCCGAGCAAGCCGCTTTTCAGGATCACCGTATATTCGATACCGCGTTCGATCCGGCGAACCTGCGTGAGGCCGCAGTGATGCGCGATGTCCGTCGCCTTGCTCGCCCACGGTGAAACAGTGCCGAAGCGTGGCACGACCATGAAAGTTTCGTGCGCGCCGCGCTCGGTGCTGGCTTCGAACGGCGTGCCGTAGTGCATCAGCGCGTGGATGCGGTTGCTGTCTTCATCGGAGAGCGATTCGATCGAGTTCACGAAATGCAGATACTGGCCGCGCACGCCGGCAATTGCCGGGTCGATGCGCGTCAATGTTTCGAGCAGGCGGGTTTGACGGAAATCGGAGAGGGCCGATGCGCCGGGGAAACACGAGAAGTGGGCCATTGTCACGGTGCTTAAAGAACGTCGGGACGTCGGGACGTCGAAGATGCCGAGGCAGACGTCAAGACGAGAGACGTCGGAGCCGATTGCGGCGGTGCCGCAACTGGCGGTGGGAAGCCCGGATTATAACCCGGAAGTGTCTCGAAAACGGACCCGGGGCCAAGCCGTGAAACGGCCTGACGGCGACGCTCGATCTCTGAAATATCCCGGAATGGTTCCGCGAAGATCCGGCGACGACCTTCATAAGCCTTGCGACCACTGGTTTTTCTGCCGCCGACCCGCTCAACAGCGCCGCTGTGCCACGCCTCCGCGCGTCCCGGCGGCCCGCGTTTGGCGCTATCATTGCGCGCTTTCCCTGACCGGCGTTGGGTTGCACAAAAGTCGCACAAACGCCGGTTCGCCTCTCTCACGAGAACCCGGCGAATCCCGGGCGCCCTGATACATCGGGCGCCGGCTCGTGAACCAGTCTGGTCTTGCGCCTTCGGGCGAGAACGAATCATGGATGTCATCGTCATCGGCGGCGGAATCGCCGGCATCGCCACCGCGTATCAATTGCGAGCAAACGGGCACCGCGTCTGCGTGGTCGAGCGCCATGCCACTGTTGCGCAAGGCGCAACCTACGGTCATGGCGGCTCCGTGCTGCCCTCGCCGCTCGACGTGTGGTTCGGACCGACGTTCATGCAGACACGTCGCGCGGCCAAAACCGGCATTGTGTTCAAACCCGGCTTCAATTCCGCCACGCGCGAGTTCGCGAAGCAACTCGCGCGGTTTAAGGACCCGGAGCTTTTCACCGGTCAATACGCCGCTCTGCGCCCGCTGGTGGACCTATCCCGCGACGTGATCGCCGATATCGACTCCCGGTACGCACTCGATTACGAACAGCGCACCGGCGTGCTGCACGTGTTCCGCCAGGAACGCGATCTCGAGCTGGCGCAGTCCGCGATTGCCCTGCTGCAGCGCTTCGAGACGCCGCACCGCATGCTGACGCCCGAGGAATGCGTGGCGGCCGAGCCGTCCATACCGGACGATCCACCGCTTGCCGGTGGGGTATTGCTCGGCGACGCTCGCACCGCGAATTGCCCGTTGTTCACCAAGTTGCTGAAGCAAATGCTGGAAGACAGCGGCGTGCAGTTCCAGCTTGGCCGCGAAGTCACGGCTATTCGCGCCGACAGCCAGAGTGCCGCCGTGGAACTCGGTCCACGCGCGGGCGAAGTCGACGGCAAGGGTCGCAAATCCCGCGACGTGGAACTGATCGGCGCGGATGCCATCGTGGTCGCGGCCGGTACCGGTACGCCGGCGTTGCTGGCTACGCTGGGAATCAGGTTGCCGCTGCATCCGCTGCGTCTCCACACGCTGACCGCGCCGATTGCTTACGAAGAGCGCGCGCCGCACATTACGGTGGTCGATTCCGTGAAACGCATCACGATGACGCGAATCAACCAGCGAATGCGCGTGACGGGCGGCGCGGTGCTGGAGAGCGTGGCCAAAGCGCACAAGCCGATGAACGAAAGCATGACGCGGCGCGCCCTCGCGCTGCTCGGCCAGGCGACGCACGACTGGATTCCGGGCGCGGCGAAGGTATCGGCGGCTCGGGCGTGGGACGGCATCAGGCTGGTCTCGCCCGATGGCTTGCCGGTGGTGAGTTCGACCTCGCATGCGCGTTTGTTCATCAACGCGGCGCACGGGCCGGCGGGCTGGGGTATCGCTTGCGGGGCGGCCAAGGTGGTGGCGGCGATGGTTTCCGGAATCACGCCCGATGTGCCTGGTGAAACGCTAAGCGCGCTGCGTATGGACCGGTTCTAGGACGGTTTTGAGCATTATCCGGGTTGGGGCCAGGGCAGCGAAGGCGCTCACAAAGGTGAGTTGCCAAGCGGACTGACGAAACACGAAACGCAGCAGCAGGCCGCGCGCTGAAACGCCTTTCGCGTAGTTAAAGCACTTTACGATAAGGCACTTACGAATTTCCCGGCCGGCGTTTGCGACAATTGGGCGCAATAATTGCGATGAGTTCACGCACTCCTCCTGCGCAGGCGCCATGACCCACTCCTCCCTCTCAAACACGCCCACTCCGCCCTACGTCGAGCCACGCGATCACGCGCTGGCGCTCCTGACATCAGGCGAACTCCGCACGCTTGAAAGCCGCGCAGCGGCGTCCCTGCCCGCGAACACGCTAATGGCTCGCGCCGGGGCTGCGGCGGCGCAATTTGTCATTGACCAGAACCGGCATGCGCCGCATCTTGCCGCCATGACGGTCTGGATCGTGGCCGGGCCGGGCAACAATGGCGGCGATGCGCTCGTGATGGCAGCCCGCTTGCGGCAAGCCGGCATCGACGTCGAAGTCTGCATGCCGATGGAAGTCAAACCCTTCGACGCACGCTGGGCGCTGGCCGAAGCCCGGCAAGCAGGCGTCAAAATTACGACCGAAGCTCCTCCCTCCTTCGATCACCTCGGCTGGCTCGTCGACGGCATGTTCGGCATCGGTCTTGGACGGCCGCTGGAAGGCGTGTTCGCGGATCTCGCCGCGCGCTTGTCGCGGCGCTCGAAGTCGAGCGGCGGCGTGCTTGCGCTGGATATCGCGAGCGGGCTGTCGAGCGACACCGGCGAACCGGTCAGCCGCAGCGCCGATGGCCGCGCGCAGGCCGTGCGCGCCACACACACCATCACGTTTATTGGCGCGAAACCGGGCCATTTCACCGGCGATGGCCGCGACCTCACGGGCAAGCTTTATATCGCCGGTCTGGGGGTCAAGCCGCCCCTTGAACCCTCCGTCGTGCTGAACGCGCCGTCGCTGTTCGGCTCGCATTTGCCACCCCGCGATTACGCGACCAACAAGGGCACGTTCGGCACGCTGGCCGTGCTTGGCGGCGACACCGGCATGTGCGGCGCGCCCATCCTGGCCGCGCGCATGGCGTTATACGGGGGCGCCGGGAAGGTCAACGTGGCGTTCATCGGCACCGATTCACCGCCTTACGATCCGCCGCATCCGGAACTGATGCTGCACCACGCCGACCAGATTTCCCTCGATAAAATGAACGCGCTGGCGGTCGGCTGCGGCATGGGCCAGAGCGAGCGCGCGAGGAAGGTGCTTGTCGATGTCCTCGCGCTCGATGTCCCCAAGCTCTTCGATGCCGACGCGCTCAACCTGATTTCATCGGATGAAAAACTGGCTGCCAAGGTCGCCGAACGAGGCGCTCGCGGCGACCCGTGCGTGTTGACGCCGCATCCGCTCGAAGCCGCGCGCTTGCTCGGATCGGACGTGAAAAAGGTGCAAGCGGACCGGATTGCCGCCGCTCGGCAACTGGCTGCGCGTTTCGCTGCGGTGATCGTATTGAAAGGCACGGGCACGATCGTCGCGTCCGCGGACGGACGCGTTTCAGTGAACCCGAGCGGCAATGCGGCGCTTGCTACGGGCGGTACTGGCGACGTGCTGGGCGGCTTGATCGGCGCGTTTCTCGCGCAGCGATTGCCGGCTTATGAGGCCGCGCTCGCAGGCGTGTATCTGCACGGGCTGGCCGCTGAAGCGTTGACCGATGAAGGTGAAGGTCCCGCAGGACTGACCGCGGGCGAGCTGGCTCCAAAGGTACGAAGTTTGCTCAACAGGCTCTTTTACGCGGTGTGACTACGATCCGTGCCTGAGGCCGCCATTCGCCAAGCTGCGTTTATCCAGGGCGAACGAAACACGCAGCCCTGGCCGATGCGCTGACCGTTCATGCAAGCAATCATTCATCCATCGTAGCTATACTTGTTGACTCGCGCGTAAGCGGATCGAGATAGACCACCATCCGGCCTGCGCGATGATCAGTACCTCCCGTCACCCTCTGATAAACGGACCGTTATGACGCTCAATTCGCTCCCTGCCTGGCCGGCGCTCCAGACGCATTACGATGCCATCCGTGACGAACGCCTGCGCGACTGGTTCGCGCCGCAAAACGATCCAAAGCCGTCCCGCGCCGAGCGCCTGACTTTTGAAGGCGGCGGCATCTCCGTCGATTTCTCGAAGAACCGCATTACCGAAGCCACGCTCATGCTGCTGGTCGAACTCGCGCAGCAGGCCAAGGTCGCGGAAAAGCGCGACGCCGTGTTTGCCGGCGATATTGTCAACGTCACGGAACATCGCGCGGTGCTGCATACGGCCTTGCGCTCCACCGACGACAACTCCCCGTTCCAGAAAGAAATCCGCGCTGAAAAAGCCAAGATGGCGGCGTTCGCGAACAAGGTTCGCGACGGCTCGTGGACCGGCTATACCGGCAAGCGGATCCGCCATGTGGTGAACATCGGCATTGGCGGCTCGGATCTCGGGCCGAAGATGGTCGTGCATGCGTTGCAGCACCTGGCACAGCCGGGTCTGGATACGCATTTCGTCTCCAACGTCGATGGCGCCGATATCTACAACGTGCTCAAAGGCATCAATGCCGAAGAGACGCTGGCTATCGTTGTGTCGAAGACGTTCACCACGCTTGAAACCATGACCAATGCGCGCTCCATGCGCGACTGGTTCTTGAAGAGCGGCTGCCCGGAAGAAGCGCTGTCGAAGCACTTCGTGGGGGTATCGGCGAATCCTGAGGAGGTGGTCAAGTTCGGCATTGCGAAGGAAAACGTCTTCGAAATGTGGGACTGGGTCGGCGGCCGTTATTCGCTATGGTCCACGGTCGGCCTGTCGATCGTGATCTCGGTCGGGCCTGAGAATTTTGAAAAGCTGCTCGCCGGCGCACACGCCATGGACGAGCATTTCCGTACCGCGCCGTTCGAACGTAACTTGCCCGTGCTGATGGGCATGATCGGCATCTGGTATCGCGACTTCTTCAAGTCGCAAAGCGTGATGGTCGCGCCGTACTCGCAAGCCATGCGCTACCTGTCTTCGTATCTCCAGCAACTCGAGATGGAAAGCAACGGCAAGTCGGCACGGCTCGACGGCACCATGGTCGATTACCCGACCGCCGCCGTGATCTGGGGCGAGCCCGGCACGAACGGCCAGCATGCGTTCTACCAGATGCTGCATCAGGGTCCGACATTGATCCCGATCGACTTCATCGCGGTGCTGACGCCGGAACATCCGCTCGTCGATCATCACGCCAAGCTGCTCGCGAACTGCTTCGCGCAAAGTGAAGCGCTGATGCTCGGACGCACGCTGGAAGAAGCGAAGAAGGTAGCGGGACCGGGCAAGGAAGAACTGGCTACTCACCTGAGCTTCCCCGGCAATCGCCCGACGACAACGATTATTCTCGATGCACTCACGCCCGAGACCTTGGGTGCGGTTATCGCGCTGTACGAGCACAAGGTGCTGGTGCAAGGCGCTGTGTGGGACATCAACTCGTTCGATCAGTGGGGCGTCGAGCTGGGCAAGATCCTCGGCAAGGTGGTGGAAGCCGACATCACCAGCGAGAAGGCCGATCCGGCGAAGCATGATTCGTCGACATCGTCGTTGATCGCACGCGCGCAGGCTGCGTTGAAGGGACTGTGAAGGAGCTATAAACGCTTTATGAACGGTGCCTTGCGTCTTCATCAGTGAAAGCGCAAGGCGCCTCGTTCTACACGCTCAGCCCATTCACAAGCCGCCCTGCTTCTATTGTCACCGTGGCGTCGCATCGCTCGGCCAGTTCGGCATCGTGCGTGACGAGAATCAAGGTTGCACCGTTACGCCGGTTCATCTCGAACATCAGGTCGATGATCGCGTACCCCGTTGCAGCATCAAGACTGCCGGTGGGTTCATCGGCGAACAGCACGGCCGGATGCGTGACAAACGCGCGCGCAAGCGCTACGCGTTGTTGCTCGCCACCCGATAACAGCTTGGGATAATGCGCGGTCCGCTGACCGAGACCGACCTGTTCGAGGAGGTCCCGTGCACGCGTCGCGATCTCTTTGTGCGGCACGTCGCCGCGCAATTCCAGAGGCAACATCACGTTCTCGAGAGCGGTCAGGTGCGGCATCAACTGGAACGACTGGAACACGAATCCCACCGAGCCGCTGCGCAATGCTGCTCGTTCGTCTTCGTTGAGCGCGCCGAGGTCCCGCCCGAGCAAGCGAACCGTGCCTGCCGTGGCGCTGTCCAATCCTGCAAGCAGACCGAGCAGCGTGGACTTGCCGGACCCGGATGCGCCGACTATGGCGACACTGCTGCCCTTTTCGATCGACAGGTCGATCTGATCGAGGATGATCAATTCGCCCGTCGCGTCCTTCACCCGCTTGCTTAAACCCCGTACTTCTATGACTGGTTCGATATTGTTTTGCATGGAGAGACTTAAGGTGAACTGGACAACGCGCGCCACACTGGCACCGCTGGCATGGGTTGCATTGATCGCATGCATGGGCATTACGCCCGCTTATGCGGCGCAAGACGCGACTGCGGCCAAGGCTGCAGCTACGGTTGGCGCTACGGTTGCAACAAGCACGACGCCCACAGCCGTCAAACCGACGATCGTGGTCCTCGGCGACAGCATCTCCGCGGAATATGGCCTGCCGCGTGATACAGGCTGGGTCGCATTGCTGCGCTCGAAGCTTCCCCAGGAGCACTTCGATTATAGCGTCGCCAATTCAAGCATCAGCGGCGACACCACCAGCGGCGGCCTCGCCCGCCTGCCCGCTGCGCTCAACCGGATCAGGCCAAGCATTGTGATTGTTGAACTCGGCGCCAACGACGCGCTGCGCGGCGTGCCGCTTGCGACTACCGAGGCGAACCTGCGGAGCATCATCGAGAAATCGCAGGCCGCCAATGCGAAAGTTTTACTCGTCGGGATGTATGTTCCGCCTAATTATGGCCCCGACTATTCGCAAAAGTTTCACGGCGTCTACGAACAATTATCGAAAGAAAAACGCGTGCCGCTCGTCCCGTTCTTGCTAGCTGGTATTGAAAACACGCCCGAGATGTTTCAAGCGGACCAGATTCATCCGACCCCTCAGGCCCAGCCTTTGCTACTGAACAACGTCTGGCCAGTTTTAAGACCTTTGCTGGGCGCGCCATCGAAATGACCGGGGGGAAATAATTGATGATTGAACCGATTCATCTCTAAGTCCCCGCTTGAACCCTGTCAGCGCGTCGTCTGGTTGGCTTTTAGCCATGCGCGGAATACGGCCACGATTCAGTACTCAAGTTTTCGCGTAACCCTGAAAAACCCCGGCTCCCTTTGTGAGCGCATTGAAAGGAGGTAACGTGAAATATTTACCAATTCTCGCTTTGACCGTCGCAATCTCGGCTTGCGCCGCTCCGTCCCCTGGCGTTAGCCAGGTTGGTACGAGCCAACAACCACCGAAGGTCGTCGCACAATGTATCGCGCAGAAATGGGCCGATAAATCACAGCAACAAGTGGTGTCTCAGGACACGCTCGCGAACGACATGGCAGCCAATGTCTACGTTCCGGGTCAGCAACCGCCGGACGGCGCGGCCGCCATCGTTCGTCCCAACTATTCGGGTCCGGGTACATGGGTCGGTTTCCGCGCTGCGGGCTCGGCCGGCAGCGATGCCACCGGGGACATCCAGGCATGCCTCTGACCTCCGTGCAGGTCTTGTAGCGCTTCCATCGGGCACCCTCTTCTTGTCCTTGGATTCTCAGAAGGAAGCCCGATATGAAAAAGCCCCGCTGGTTTCGCCAGCGGGGCTTTTTCATTCTGCGGATCAAATTGCGCGGTTCAGATCGCCAGGATCATTGCGACTGATCGGACGTGGTGGGCACGTTCGTGATCTTCACCTTCGAGCGTGCCTTCAATGAATCGAGGTACGACTCCATCTCGGCTTGCGCGTAGACCTGAGCGACTTGCTGCTGCGCGCCGGCAAGGCGGTCCGCGGTCACCGGATCGGGCTTCTCGATACCGTCCACGCGATAGATGGCGTATCCATCCGTACCGAGATCGACGCCCACATAGGCCGGCAACTTCGACGAATCCGCCTTGAAGATCGCGGCGAGCGCGGCGGGAGGCAGGCCCTGCGCGTCGTTACGCGATACCTTCGATACCGACGAAAAACCTGCTGTCGAGTTCGACTTCTGCAACTCGGCCAGCTTGGCCACGCCATCTTTGCGTGCGGCTTGGGCCGCTTCTTCCGCGATGACCTTCGTGCGCACGGCGTCCTTGATGGTGTCGAGCGCAGGCACGGCCGCCGCTTTATAGTCCGTCACACGGCCGGCGATCAGCGTGCTGTTGCCGATATCGATAGCCTGCGTGTTGTTGTGCTGCTTCACAGCGTCCGGCGCGAATATGGCTGCGAGGAACTTGGGATTGTTCAGCGGGCTGTCGGCCGGCAGCTTCGGATCAGGCTTTGATCCAACCGTTGCCGTCTGGATTTGCAGCTTGTATTTGTCGGCGGCGGGTTGCAGCGACTTCGACTGTTCGTACACCGTCGAGGTGAAGCCTTCCGCGTCGTCAGCGAGGTTCTTCGCCGCTTGCTGCGCGATGACTTCCTTCGTGATCTGGTCCTTCACTTCGTCGAACGGCTGCGTGACGGACGGCTTCACGTCGGTCGCCTCGAGAATGTGATAACCGAAATCCGTCTGCACGATACCGCTGGTTTCGCCCTTCTTCAGGCCGAACGCGGCGTCGTCGAATGCCTGGCCGCCTGCGATCATGCCGCGGCTGAAATACCCCAGGTCACCGCCTTTTGCCGCCGATCCCGGGTCCTGCGAATTCTTTTCCGCAATCTGCGCGAACTGGTCCGGATGCGCCTTGACCTGCGCGAGCAGCGTTTCGGCTTGCTGCCTGGCCTTCGCTTTGTCAGCAGCGCTTGCGTCTTTCGGCGCAGTGATCAGGATGTGGCTCACACGCACTTGCGCCTGCGTCTTGAAGCGCGCGATGTTGTCGTCGTAGTACTTCTTGAGGTCCGCGTCAGACGGCTTGACCGCGGCCGACAACGTGGCCGGCGACATCACCAGGTACTGGATGGTCGCGGACTCGGGCGTAGCGAACCCGGCACTGTGCGCGTCGTAATACGACTTCACTTGTGCGTCGGTGGGCTGGATTTTCGCGCTGTAATCGACGGTGCGGAACGCGAGACCTTGAACGTCGCGGCGTTGCTCGGCGATCTCGGTCAGCGTTTGGGCCAGCGTCTTCGACGTGAACGCCGTGGACTGGATACTCGCCGGAATCTGATCCGCAGCGAGACCATAGCGCACGCGCTCGTCGTACTGCTCAGGCGTCATGCCTTGCATCGCGAGCAATTGCTTGTACTGGTCCACGTCGATGGAACCATCCGGCTTGCGCAGCGAAGCGATGGTCGGATCGGCCAGCAATGCGCGGCGCACGGCTGCGTCGGAGGCGGTCAGATGGAGGCGCTGGGTTTCATCGGCGAGCACGCGCTGTTGCACGAGGCTGTCGATCAGCGACGCGCGCATTTCCGGCGTTTCGAACATCTTCGGGTCGAACTGGGCGCCGAGCATTTGCCGCGCGCGATCGACTTGCTGGCGCATCGCGCCGTCGTACTCGACACGCGTGATCTTGTGGCCGTTGACGCTGGCGACATTGGCGTTTTCGTCGAAGAAACTGCTGAAGCCCTGGATACCTACAATTCCCAATCCTGGCACGACGATCAGGATCAACAGGGCCATCATCAGGCGTTGGTGATTACGGAAAAAGTCGAGCATGCGTGACGATTCTGCCTAATACGAAACGCCCGATGTTACAGCAGCGGGCAATAAAAAAGGCGAACCGGAGTTCGCCCTTCTCGAGAATGCTGGCGGAGTGGACGGGACTCGAACCCGCGACCCCCGGCGTGACAGGCCGGTATTCTAACCAACTGAACTACCACTCCTTTTGTACATCTTGTGCAGCGATCGAGACTTGAGCAGCGCAGCCGATTATTTCAATCATTTTCACGAAACTGGCGGCTACGTATCGGGCTACGTATCGGGCTACGTACCCGCTACGTATCGACTAACTACGGGTCAACACAATTGGAAAGCGGCGCACCGGGACGTTTGATGAACATCCTGCGAGCCTTGTTCCATAACCGTTCGCTCGATCGGGGACGAAGTATACAACGAAAAGTCAGACGATGCGGAATTTTATCACGCGACGCAGCAAGCGAGATGCGCACCCGCGACGCTAACGTCCCCCCACTCCCTGCGACGCGCCGACATCGATTGGCTGGGCGCCTGGAATCCGAAGCGGCTCGATCTTGCCCACGATCACGAGATAACTGAACGCGCCGAGGAAACAGAAACCGCCCGCGACAATCAACGGAATGGTGAACGACCCTTTGGTGAGCGCAAGCATCAGGCCCGTGAACGTGGTGATCACAATGCCCGCGAGGTTCGACGCAAAGTTCTGGATCCCGCTGATCGAAGCCACGTAGTCCGGGGTCGGCGCCACGTCGCCGGGAAGCGACCAGATGCTCGCAGCCGCGAACGCAAGGCTGCCATAAGCGATTCCGAACGAGGCCAGCATCACATAGATGCTGGTCGTGAACGCCGACAACGTGATGATCGACGAAAGCAGCATGCCGCCGACCATACAGGTCTTGCGCGACTTCGTCAGGCTCCAGCCGCGCTTATAGAGCGCATCCGACACGATGCCGCCCAGCCAGCCGCCGGGAATCGAAATGAGCGCGGGAATCATGCCGAGCGTGCCGAGCGACTTGAGCGAAAAACCGCGCGTCTGCACGAGATAACTCGGGAACCACGTGATGAAAAAGTAGATCACGAAGTTCAGGCAGAAGAACCCGAGCATCATGCCCCACAGCGTGCGATGCCTGAAGAGCGAGGCCCACGTGACGTTCTGGTCAGACGTTTTGTCGCGCGGCACAGGCGCTGCGTTTTCTTCGCCGGTCAGATCGCCACGCGACGGATTGCGATAGATCACGAACCAGCCAAGCACCCACAGCAGGCCGACCGCGCCCGTTGCGACAAACGACGCTTCCCAGCCGAAGCCGCTGATGATCAGCGCGACAATCGGGATGGAAAGTGCGGAACCGACCCGCGAGCCGCTATCGAAGATACTGGTGGCAAACGCGCGCTGCGCCGGTTTGAACCATTGCGAGACGAGCTTTGCACACGCCGGATAAGCACCCGCCTCGCCCACGCCGAGCATCAGGCGGCAGCCGAACATGCCCGCCACGCTCGTGGTCGCTGCGGTTAGCGCAGTGAATATGGACCACCACCCGACGGCCAGCGGCAATGCGATGCGCGCGCCGACTTTATCGACGAACCAGCCGAACGGCATTTGCATCAGCGCGTAGGTCCAGAAGAAGCCGCTCATCACGAGGCCCATTTGCGCCGGGCCGATGTTGAGCGCTTTCTGTATCTGAGGGGCTGCGACTGCAAGGTTCGCGCGATCGACATAGTTGATCGCGATTGCCAGGAAGCATAGAAATATGACCATCCAACGCATCTTGCGCATGCTGTGTCTCCTCCGGTACGGCACGTTTTTATCTACGATGCTCGGGTTCAGCGATGCTGCGAGCGCAGCATCGGCCTGGTCAAGCACGGAACGCGTGCTCGCCGGGGCGTTACATGCTACTCGCTAAATGCGGGTGTCTGCACGAGCGAAGCTGTTGGTCAGGGTGTTCCCTGACTCACGTCTTAAGGCTTACAACAAGAAAGCTTCCCTGCGTTGCGATGGCTGGACATAGCTGTGCGCGCCAACAAGACTCATAGATGTCGGCGACATTTCAACGCGATCCATGCTCTCTTAAGAACTCCTGCATATCTCGTGAAGCGCATTGAGCCTGCGCACTGGATCGGCCACGTACGGATTCGATTCATCCCACGCGTAGCCCGCCAGCACCGCGCTGATAAAACGTTGGATATGCTGTGTTTTATGTGGATAAAAGATGATGTCCTGCAACTCGCCTGTGTACCACCGCTCGACAAATGCACGGAAGGTATCAATACCTTTTCGCAGCGGCACGTCGTACTCAGCCTGCCAGTCGAGCACTTCGCCATTGAACTGCCGCTCGAGCGTTTGTACCGCGAGATGCGCGGAGCGAAGCGCGATCGTCACGCCCGACGAAAACACCGGATCGAGGAACTCACCCGCGTTACCGAGCAGCGCGTAACCTGGACCATGCAGCCGCTCGACGTTCGCCGAATAACCGCCGATATGCCGCACCGGCATCAGGAACGGCGCCTCGCCGATGAGCGCGTCAAGTGTTGGCTCCTGCTGGATCAGCGCGCGCAACTTTGCATCGCGTTCGTTCTCGGGACACTCCAGGAAATTTGCCTCGGCTACGCACCCGACCGATGAGCGTCCGCCTGCCAGCGGAATCATCCAGAACCAGACATCGCGATGCTCCGGATGCGTCGCGACACAGATCTTGTTCCGGTCTGTCACGCCAGCCGGGATGCCGTCGCGCACATGCGTAAAGATGGCCGCACGCGTGGGCATCCGCGTGGGCGCTTCGAGCTTCAGGAGACGCGGCAAGACGCGGCCGAAGCCACTTGCATCGAGTACAAAACGGGCTTGCACCTGATATGCAACGCCCGCTTCATCGATCACGTCCAGCACGGGCGCGGTGCCGGTTTGCATCGCCTGAACGGTGTGGCCGAAACGCACTTCGGCACCTTGTTTCGCGGCGCACCGGATCAGCAGATCGTCGAATACCGCGCGTTCGACCTGGTACGTCGTGCCCCATCCGGGCGTGTGTTTATCGCGGAAATCGAAGGACGACGACTGGTCGCGACAAATGAAATGCGCGCCGTTCTTGTACTGGAACCCGGCCTCGACGACGGCCTGCAGCATGCCGGCCTCTTCCAGATAGGCCATGCTTTGCGGCAACAGGCTCTCGCCGATCGAAAAGCGCGGAAAATGCTGGCGCTCGAGCACGAGTACTGAGCGGCCCGCCTTTCTGAGCAGCGCGCCCGCGACTGCCCCCGAGGGGCCCGCGCCGATGATCGCGACATCGACAGTCGCGTCTTGCTTCGAAGAATCAGTATTCAAGGGTGCCTCGCTTAAGGGCATAGGGCTGTCTGTGGAATCTCGTGCGTCGCACGTCATGCGGGTTCATCAGCGTGGATCAACTTTCATGCTCTTGCTTCTATGCGTGCCATGCTTGCCAGTACAATGACGTGCGCCCTGTTTGCATCCATTCGCATCCTTTTTTGCCGGAGAGAAATTCGTGTCGTCATCCGAAACATCCAGCGTTGCCTTCGTGCCGGAGACGGCCTTCGGATTATGGTTTCTACGTACCACCACGTGGGAGCATCACGTGCTTCGCGTAGCGATCAACGATCTCAGGCGTCTCGTCGATACCCCCCTGCCCGCGGCTCCTGTGATCGTCGATGTGGGCTGCGGGCAAGGTCAATCCTTCCGGCTGCTTGGCAACGCGTTCAGGCCCGGCCGGATCATCGGAGTCGATTTCCATGAGCCCTCGCTCGTGGAAGCCCATAGTGCCGCGCAGGCTTGCTCGCAGGACGACGGCTGGGCGAGCGAGATCGAGTTGCGTCATGGCGACTGCGCGCGCCTGCCCTTGCCCGATGCGAGCGCTGACATTGTGTTCTGCCATCAGACCTTTCATCATCTCGTGGATCAAGACCGCTCCCTGGGTGAATTTCGCCGGGTATTGAAACCCGGCGGGGTCTTGCTGTTTGCTGAATCCACCGATGCGTACATCAAGTCCTGGGTGATCCGCCTGCTGTTCCGCCATCCCATGCACGTGCAGAAAAGCGCCGACGGTTACCTCGACATGATCCGCAACGCGGCCTTTGCATTCGGTCCGCACAATGTTTCCATGCCCTACTTGTGGTGGAGCCGTGCGGCGGACTTCGGACTCCTTGAACGGCTTGGGTTGCATCGGCCACTGCCGGGCAAGCGTCGTGAAACGCTGGTCAATGTGGCTGCGATCAAGGCCGATTGAATCGGCCTTGATCGCAGCTCTGCTTCGAATTGCCGCTTTACTGCGCGTCAAGCACAACAACATCGCCGTGGACCCGCAAGGCCGCCGCACTGGGGCTCACGCCACACGTGAACTCCGTAGTCGATGCGGATTCGGTGCTATGAAAACTCGTCGCGACGTTGATAACGGCATTCGCGTGACGATCCCGGGCAGTCGTTCGTAGCTTCTCCAGCGCAGCGGTGAGCGCACGATTGCATGCCGCATCCTGACCATCGGTCTCGCGCGCAATACGCACCGACGCGGTGGTCGGTCCTTGCTGACTCTGCACAGCCGGATGATCCTGCGAGCCGAAATACAACGCGACCTGCGCGCCCGGTGCCGACCGAGCGACGACCGGCGCCAGCGGCAACGACTTCACCTGGGTTGCACATCCGGACAACGTCGCCACGACCACCATCAGCCCACCGAACGCAAACTTGCTTTTCATCGTCATCGTCATCGTATTTCCCCGGTTAGTTATTGTTGCGGTCATCAAAAAATTTCAAGCGCCCTTCCACGCATCGAAGATGAGGCTCGCGCAACTGCCGCCGAACCCGAATGAAATCGACATCGCCGTGTCCATCTTCATCGGCCGCGACGTGCGCACGAGCGGCATGCCGTTCACGCGAGGATCGAGCGTTTCGATCGCTCCCGTTCCTGCGACAAAACCATCGCGCATCATCAGCAACGCGTAGATCGCTTCGTGTACGCCACAGGCTCCAAGCGGATGGCCGGACAATCCCTTCGTCGATGAAAACAACGGGATGTCATCGCCAAAGACATCGCACAACGCGCGCAATTCTTCGACGTCGCCAAGCGGCGTGGACGGAGCGTGCGTGTTGATATATGACGGACGTGTACCCGCTTCATCGAGGGCACCGCGCATGGCGCGCGCGATGCCCGATGCGTGCGGACTCACCATGCCTGCACCGTCCGTGCAATGGCCAAAGCCCGTCAGTTCGGCATGAATGCGTGCGCCTCGCGATAACGCGTGATCCAGCGACTCAAGCACCAGCACGCCACCGCCTGACGCAATCACGAAACCATCGCGCGTGCTGTCATAGGGACGCGAGGCATGTTCCGGCATGTCGTTAAAACGCGTCGACAATGCGCCCATTGCGTCGAACATCAGCGTCATGTTGTCGTGCAGACCTTCGCTGCCGCCCGCAAGCATGATCTGCTGGCGGCCAGTCTGGATCAGTTGCATTGCCTGGCCGATCGCGAGAGCTGATGTGGTGCAGGCCGACGACGGCGAATAGGTCATGCCCTCCAGCCCGAACACCTGAGCCACATTCGCCGATGTGGTGCTGCCCATCACCTGCGGGACCGCATACGGCGGCACTTTCTCGGTACCGCGCGCGTGTGCAATCGCCATCGCAGCGTCGTACGCTGCGATCGTGCCGGTGCCCGAGCCGATCACCGCGCCGGCGCGCGGCGAACGCAGCAAGGAGGGATCGAGCTTGGCATCGCGTACTGCGTTACGCGCCGCATGACACGCAAAACGCGCCGTGTCGCCCATGAAACGTTCGAGCTTGCGATCGAACGGTGGCTCGCCTGCGATCGACGCTACGCCGGCCACCTGGCTTCCCAGACCACGTTCCCGCCACGCATCGACACGCGTAATACCGCTTTGGCCTGCGCACAAGGCAGCAGAAACATCGTCAAGCCTATTACCCAGGCACGACACGATGCCCATGCCCGTTACAACCACGCGTGACAGGCCACGGGACGTCGACGAATGACTCCCACTCCTCCCACTCATGGCGCGCGCCTGAAAATCAGCGACGTATTGATACCGCCGAATGCGAAGTTGTTACTCATGACATAGTCGGCATCGATGGTACGTCCGCTATTTACAATGTAGTCCAGCGGCGCGCAAGCCGGATCGACCTGCGTCAGGTTGAGCGTTGGCGCATACCAGTTGCGCTTCATCATCTCGATGGTCCACCACGCCTCCAGTGCACCGCACGCGCCCAGCGTGTGGCCCACATAACTCTTCAGCGAACTGATCGGCACACGCTCACCGAAGGTCCGCGCCGTCGCGTGGCTTTCCGCTACATCGCCGCGATCCGTCGACGTGCCATGCGCGTTGACGTAGGCAATGGCTTCAGCCGGAAGCTGTGCATCGCGCAGCGCAAGCTGCATGGCGAAAGCCATGGTCTCGGCCGATGGCTGCGTCATGTGCGCACCGTCCGAGTTGCAGCCAAAGCCTATTATCTCCGCATGAATCCGGGCCCCGCGTGCAACCGCGTGTTCATACTCTTCAAGCACCAGGGTCGCCGCGCCTTCGCCGACCACGAGACCATCGCGGGCGACATCGAAGGGACGCGGCGTGAGATGCGGCTCGTCGTTGCGCGTGCTCGTAGCATAGAGCGTGTCAAACACGGCGACGGCCGGCCCGGACAATTCTTCCGCGCCGCCCGCAAGCATCAGTGTCTGCTTGCCGGCCGCGATCATCTCGTAGGCGTAGCCGATCGCCTGGCTACCCGATGCACACGCGCAGGACGTCGGCACAATGCGGCCCTTCAGGTCCCAGAACAGGCTCACGTTAACGGCGGTGGTATGCGGCATCATCTGCACGTAGCTATTCGAGGTCACGTCGCTCATCGAACCGGTTTCGATCATCTTGCCAAATGCGCGAATCGGCTGGACCGATCCGGACGACGAACCGTAGGCCACGCCCATGCGCCCGTCCTTGACCGTCAGGTCGTCGGCGAGACCTGCATCGGCTAGCGCCAGTTCGCTCGCGCGCACCGAATAGAGGGACACGGGTCCCATCGAACGGGTTTTCTTGCGCGGGTAATGAGCGGGCGTGGTGAAAGCGGGCAAGGGGCACGCCAGCCGCGTATGCAGCAGCTCGAAGTAGTCCCACTCGGGCATCCGGCGGACGGCGTTGCGTCCGCTCCTCAAGTTGGCTTCGATCTCGTCCCACGCGTTGCCGAACGCCGTGACGCCACCCATGCCGGTAATGACTACGCGCTTCATCAGATCATCCCGCCATTGACGCCGATCACCTGCCGCGTGATGTACGAGGCCGCGTCCGACATGAGAAAACTCACCACCGACGCCACTTCGGCCGGTTGCCCGACGCGGTTCATCGGCACTGTCTTCAATGCCAGTTCGAGCGGGACACCTTCAAGCATGCCGGTGTCGATCAATCCAGGCGCCACGCAGTTGACGGTGATGTTGCGCGTTGCGAGTTCGACAGCGAGCGCCTTCGTGGCGCCGATCAGTCCGGCCTTCGCCGCGCTGTAGTTGACCTGGCCACGATTGCCCATCACCCCCGAGACCGAGGCGATCGTCACGATGCGCCCGCCCTGCTTAGCGCGCACGAGCGGCATGGTCAGCGGATGCACGACGTTATAAAAAGAGTCGAGACCGGTTTCGATCACGATGTCCCAGTCCTCTTCGGTGAGCGCCGGGAACGCCGCGTCGCGCGTCACGCCCGCGCAACAGACGATGCCGTAATACGCACCATAGCTAGTCACGTCGGCTTCCAGCATTTCGCGGCATGCAGCGCGGTCGCGTACATCGAATTGCAGCACCCGCGCCGTGCCGCCCTGCGCGGCAATACCGGTCGCGACAGCTTCCGCTTCCGTGCGTCCGCTGCGGCAATGCACGGAGACTGTGAAGCCGTCTGCCGCAAGTTGATACGCTATCGCGCGGCCGATGCCACGGCTTGCGCCCGTTACAAGTACACGCCGGCTCATGATCCGAAACTCCCGACAATAAACGACTGAAAGTCAGCCGGTTGATACACCTTGATGACTGCCTCGGCACAGCACACGCTGCTGTGCTTCTGGTCGTGATGGATCGAGCATTCGTACGCGCCATGGCCTTCTTCGCCACGCAGCAGTTCTTTCGCTTCGATGCGCAAGCGGGCACCTCGCGCGAATACCGGTACATGTACCTCGTATCGGCGCGTTCCGAGCAGGACGCCGGGACGTGCCCGACCGCCTGCGCGCATCGCGAGTAAAGCTACGTGTGCGGCAATTGTCTGCGCCATCAGTTCGATGCCGATCCACGCCGGCATCGCACCGTCCTCGTTGGCGTACCAGGCATCTGCGCCCACGCTCGCGTAAGCCGTGACGGTTTCGTCCGTGCAGGCGCTGACGCCGTCGAGCAACAGCATCGTGCCACGGTGCGGCAAGATGGTTTCAATGGGGCCAAAGATGTTGTTATTCATAGCGGTCGTCATAGTCGTCAACGGCCGAGTATCAGGCTGACGTTGCTGCCGCCGAACGCAAACGAGTTGCTCATCACGTACCGCGCGCCCGCTGTGCGCGACAGAAAACGCTCGCTGCCGACGAGATCAAGCGGCGGCAACGCCGGGTCAGCCTCGCCGTCCCACAGATGACGCGGCAAAGCGACACCGTCCCGTGCGAGCGTGAGCCACGCGAAGCCCAGTTCGGTCGCCCCCGCGGCGCCAAGTTGATGCCCGGTCAGCGGTTTGGTGCCGCTCGCCGCGACGCCGTGCGGGAACACCCGCGCCATCAGATGCGCTTCCATGTCGTCATTCTTGCGCGTCGCCGTTGCATGGAGATTCACATAGCAGATATCAGCCGGCACAAGACCCGCATCCGCCAATGCGGCGCGCAATGCAATTTCACCGCCCGCGCCGAGTGGATCGGGTGCGGAAATGTGATGCGCATCGCTTGATTCGCCCACGCCCGCGAGTACCACAGCACCTTCATCGCGACTCATCAGGAACACGGCCGCGCCTTCGCCCACGTTGATCCCGCAGCGATTGCGGCTCATCGGATTGGAGCGGGTCGAACTGGTCGATTCGAGCGACGCAAAGCCTTGCATGGTCAGTTCGCATAACGAATCGACACCGCCGACCACGACCGCATCGCATAAGTTCAACTGGAGCAACCGACGCCCGGAAACGAAAGCCTTGGCGCTCGATGTGCACGCGGTCGAGATCGTGAATGCCGGACCGTGAAGGTCGAGCGCTGCGGCGGCGAACGGCGCAACCGTGCCAATCTCCACTTGCCGGTAGTCGAAGCTCACCGGCAATTTTCCGGCTTGCGCCTGGTACACAAACGCAGCCTCGGCCGCTTCAATACCCGATGTACTCGTGCCAAGCACCACGCCAATCCGATGCGCGCCATAACGCTCGCGAGCGGCTTCTACCGCCGGTGCGATCTGCGCGAGCGCAGCAAGCAGCAGGCGATTGTTGCGGCAGTCGTAACCCGAAAGTGAGTCTGGAGGCGCGAGATCGAGCGGCGCGGTCACGCTGCCGGCAAACGTATCGCCAATGCCGGTATGGATCGTTCCCATGCCTGGCGCAATGCCCGCCGCGAGCGCCGGCACGATCGTGTCGACCCTATCGCCGAGCGCATTGATCATCCCCAGCGCATGCAGATAAACCCGCGGCCCGTTCATGCGGCCCTCCTTCGTTCAGATGGCATGCCGACCGGCGCAAGCAGCACCGATACCGCGATACCAAGTGCGAGCGTCGCGCCGAAACTCCTCAGTGCGGGCATCGCGCTCATGGCGAGCAGACCAAATGACAGCAAGGTTGTCGCCGCCGACAGCAGCACGCCTGTCCACACCGCGCCAAGATTGGCGTCCGCGCGCGCGGCGCCTTCGCGCAGGAACACGGCATAGTTTGCGCCTACCCCGAGTACGAGCATCAAGGCGAGCCAGTTAAACAGATTCAGCGGCACGCCTGCATAGCCGAATACGGCGAGTGTCACACCGACCGCGAGCAAGACGGGCAGCGTGACGACAATGCCGCCAAGCGGCCGGTAGCGCGCCATCATCAGCAAGAGCACGCTTAGCAGCGCGCCTGCGAGCCAGAGGCCGCTATCGACACGGTAAGCGCCGAACAGGGTCGAAACGCTCAAGGCTTTATCGACGAAGGTTACGCCCGGTAATGCATGTGCTGTGGATACCAGCACAGGTTCGTTCGCCGGCGTCACACCCTGCGGAATCACGACGGACGCATAACCACCTGACGTCGATGTCGTATCGACTCTGCCGAGCCACAGGTGACGGAACGGCTGTGACCACGGCGCTGCAAGCCAGCTATCGACGCTCAGTACAGCACGGTCCGACTTCGCGTAGGCCGTGAGCCAGGCGTCAGCGACTTCATCGCGGAAACCGGCTTGAACAAGCGTCGCACGTATCGCGGATGGATCGTTGAATACGTGTTGACCAAGTAACGCATGGTCCTCGCCCTGCCGCTTCGCCGACGGGACGAACGAGGTTATCGATTGCCAGCTACTCAACTTGCCCGTGCCCGCCATACCGTCGAGCTTCGCGCCCAGCGCTTCGGCGCGCTCCAGTACCATCTCCGGCGTCTCGCCGCGCACGACGAAGAACTGCGTGCTGTTATCGAAACCTACCGCGTCTCGGACCTTCTGTTCTTGCGCCATGAGCACAGGATCGCGCTGGATCAACAGATGGATGTCGTCCTCGCTCGTGAGGCGCAGCCAACCGGGTACGGAAACGATCAGCACGAGAGCTGCGACGCCCCACGCTCGTCGCCCGCCGATGACTGCGCGCCATGCGCCAAGCAGACGTGCCGCCGCGGCGAATACGCGCTGCGGACTGCGCTTGGGCGGACGCACCAGCAACGTTGGCAACAGCCACAGCACAGACGCGAACGCCGTACAGATACCCACAATCGCAAAACACGCGATCTGCTTGAGCGCGGGAAACGGTACCCACGTGAGGATGGTGTAACCCAGAAGGCTTGTCGCCAGCGCGACCGTCAGCGCTGGCTTCACGGCACGCACGCCGCGCGGTGCATTCCAGTCACGCCCGGCCGCGAGATAGACGACGAAGTACTGAATCGAATAGTCGACGGCCTCCCCAATCAAACTCGCGCCGAACACCAACGTCAGCAGGTGCAGCTTGCCGAATATCAGCATGGTGGCGGCGAGCGCGCAGACAATGCCGAGCGCTGTCGAGACGAAGCCGAGCAGGATCAGCCGTGGCGAACGGAACACCCACAGCATCAGCAACGCAATCCCGCAGAGCGATGCGACACCAATCAGATGCACCTCACGCTCTGAAGCCGCCCGCGCCGCTTCCGCGTAAAAAACAGCGCCGGTACGGGCTAAAGTGACATCGGGGAAGCTTTGTTTTAGAGCGCCTTCTCCGTGCGCCACAGCTTCGTGGACCGCATGCTGGACCTTTGATTCGTATGCCGAACCAGGCAACGTCGCCATCACAAGAACGCTGGTCGCATTGCCTCGATGCGCCACCAGCAAACCGTCTTCAACCTCCAGGTTCGAGGTCGCTAGCGGCAAGCCCGCAAGCCAGTGTTCGAGCCAGCCGAACGGATCGTCGGCGAGTTGAGTGGCGAGCCCGCTGCGCAGCGGGCTATAGAGGCGTCGCGCGAGTGTGTCGTGCAACGAGACCGTGCCATCTGCAAGCACGGCACGATCAGCCGGCGCAAGCAAGCCGAACCGATACGGCATGTACAGCCCCGCAATCTTCGATAAATCGAATGGAGGCAACTCTGCTGTCACCGAGCCGAAAGCTCCGCTTGCCGACAACGTCGCGCCAAGCTGCTTCGCCGCGGCTTTGGCGTGCGCTGCATCGTTGCTGGTTACGAGGAACACCGTGCGATCCCCCAGCGCGGTCGCCAGGGTATCGACGGCTTTTTCAGCGACCGGATCCGCTTCTGTTGCGGGTAACAACGCAAGCAGGTTCGTCTGCAGCGGCGACGGCCCGGCAAATCGCCACACGCAATAAAGCGTAGCGGCAAGCGCAAGCAGCAGCCAACCGACACGCATGCCCCACACCGGTTTCGCGCCTCGTGATTGCGGCACCTGCATTACGGCGCTCCGAACAGCATGCGATCGGCCAGAGGCAACTCACTCACCGCCGCGCTGTTCTCAAACTCGATGCGCGTGACGTCGCCATTGGCAAGCGTAATGCGCAGCGCCTGCAGGTATTCCCCGCCGCTCATCTCCAGTCCCTTTATC
>DASYLW010000277.1:0-2600 GCA_036009385.1 Caballeronia sp. | reverse complement strand
ATTTCAGTACGCGCTACGTCCATCCCGTTCGTCACGTTCGACAACACAGTGGGTAAAACGAAGTAGCCGCCCGAGGAGCGCTCGACCGATCCAGCCGCAAGCGTGGCGCCAGCCTGAACCCCGCTCGCGATCATCTTCATGATGTGGTCATACCGCATGCGATTGTTGATCGGCCCGACTTCGGTTGCGTCATCAAGCGGTGCGCCCAACTTGATCTTTTTTGCACCCTTGGCGATCATGCCGACGAACTCGTCATAGATCGAACGCTGCTCCAGCAAGCGCGAACCCGCGACGCAACTCTGGCCCGCGCCGGCAAAAATCGCGGCCTGGGCGGTCAGCGCGGCACGCTTGAAATCGGCATCGCCGAAGATGATGTTGGCGGACCTGCCACCGAGTTCCAGCACGCAAGGCAGAACGCGTTTCGCGGCGGCTTCTGCAATGCGCACACCGGTTGCAGGAGAGCCGGCGAACACCACTTTCTTCACGACCTTATGCGCGATGGCCGCTTGCGCAACGGCCTGGCCAAGGCCTGCAAAGACCTTGATGAGACCCTTCGGCGCGCCCGCTTTTTCAGCAAGCAAGCCGACCGCTAACGACGTGAACGGCGTCAGTTCCGATGGCTTCAGCAAGACGGCATTGCCCATCGAGATGGCGGGTGCAACCTGCCATCCGCACGTAAAGACCGGTGCGTTCCAGGGCGTGATTTGCAGGACCGTTCCAGCCGGCTCGCGACGCGTGTAGTTCAGATGCGAGGTCGGCACGGGAATGACATCGCCGTAGAACTTGTCCGCCCAGCCGCCGTAGTACTCGAACATCTCGGCGACTTTCGCCACTTCACCGCGCAGTCGCGAATCGGCTTGCCCGAACCGGGCGACTCGCAAGCAGGCCTGTACCTGATCGAATATTTCCGTGAACAACTCGCGCATAAACACGACCTGATATCGCGGCTGCAGGAACTACGCGGGCTGCGAACCGGAAACGTCAACGTGATCGTGGGCGAAAGTTTTGTGTCAGATGTGCTGGCCGGTCCCATCCAGCATTTCTGCAGGCAATATCCCGGCATCAAGCTCAAGCTGGACCTTGGCAGTACGAACGATGTCATTCGACGAATATCTGAAGACGAAGGCGATCTGGTTGTGCTTTCCGTGTTCGCCGTGACAACGGAAGTGGAGGCGGGCGCGCTGCTCGCTATCGAGATCGATCATCCGATCCTGATGAAAGCCGAGGCGCATCTTGTTACGCGTGCAGGGCGGAGATTGTCGGTGGCTTCGAACAAGATGCTGCAGTTGATGTCGTCGCAGATGCGGGCGTTTCGGTAAGCGCGAGGAATACGGAACCACGTCGTCGATGGCTTCGGTTACGGACGATCGCCACGCTGGTTGCACGAGCGCTCGACGTTGCCGTCGCACCCGGAGCCGCCGGTCATACGATCATCGAATTCGTCGAGTGACCGGGGTTCGCCGCGCGGACAAGGCCTCTTTGCGTGGACAATTAATAAGCCTTGGTCCGCGTGGCGGCTTCACCTGGACGAATTTCCATGTCAGTGTGTTTTGCTCTGAGTTCGCTTCGCGGCGCGGGCAAGCGGCCCGGAGTCCGGATTCCTGTTAGCAGCGGCGGCGTTCGCGTTGCCCCGGTTCGGAACCTCCACGATAGACGAATCGGTATCGAAGAAAGACGCCAGCGTGGCCTGCTGAGTCAGCATCAATTGCTCGATACGCTGCTGCTGCGCCGTGTTTTCGCGCGCCAGGCGAAGTAGCGCAATGCTTTGCGCCACACCCGTCGCGACGGTCACGATCAACACGCAGATGACGATCACCAAGACCGTCTTGACCCGCCGCGACAGGGCCGACGCTGCGCCGCGCTGGTCCGCGATCACGGCATACAACGCGTCGATGGTGTCAGCGTAGGCGGTCGCGCGAGCGGTATCGAGTTCCGACGACGCTTCGCGGGAAGACGCTTGAGGCGCGCGTGAGGCGTTCGTGCGCGTCCGGCGGTCATCGTCGATTAATGCCGCCGCCAGGGATTGCGGCTGGCCGCGATGGGGGGTTGCTGCAGCTCGCGCGGCGTCGCGGGCAGACGGGGCTGTGGCTTTCGATGCGTCCGGTGCTTTCGATGTGTCCGGCGAACCGCTCGGAACTTGCGTAAAGGCATCGCTCGGGCCGCCTTTACCGCCTTCTTCCGCCCTCTCGACTTTTGACATTGGCGCGACCGGCGGCGGTTCAGTTGTCGACACGTTCCGGGCAGCGCCCCTTCCCCGCGCCGCGGATGCGCGCTTGTTTGCAACCTGCCCACTCTCTTTCTCTTCTCTTAATGCCGCCGCGAACGTTGCGCCCGGCGCACCCTCGTCCAGCGGGTCAGGCTTGAGCGGCCCGGCAACGGCCTCATGAGGCGCGATAACATCATCGAACATCAAATCCAGTGTTGCAGCGTCGGCTGTCTGGCTATCCGTTTGCGTCGCGGCCGCGTCATCGCGGGGCGCAGCGGGGCTCGACACCACCGCCCCCTCTGCCGATAACACCCCGGTGCGCCACGCCCGACCTGCCCCGGACGATCCGTCCTCGCCCGGCACGGCCGCCATGAACACTTCGGGCAACTCGAAG
>DASYLW010000276.1:0-11330 GCA_036009385.1 Caballeronia sp. | reverse complement strand
AGTTGTTGGCGAGCTGGTCGAGCCGCATGCGGCCCTGCAGCGACAAGCCACCTACCGCGGTATGCCCGTTGATCTCGCGATGCCGCGTGAAGCAGGCGCGTTCGATCAGGAACGACGCAGCGGTTTCCATCCCGTTGCGGGACAGGCCGAGACTCTTGTAATTGAGATCCAGCAGCGTGTTTTGATCGGCGATACGGCTCGCAGCCGACAGGATGGCGATGCAATCGGCTCTCGACGGATTCAGCATGGCTTTCACTTTCGATGTCCTCGAAAACGTTAAGCAATCAGGGAGCGCGTGACGTGCATCAACAGGTCCTGTGCCGCGAACCGCGCGGCTATCTTCGGACGAACCGTCAGACGCGAAGATTCATTCTAGGCATTTGTCGCAAGTTTTTTCAACCTTCCTGCATTTGCGGTTTTGCAAGACCGTTTGAACGCAAAGCGGCGGACCGGAACTTGGGACAAAGGCTTGAGACATACGCGCACGAAAGACACGAAACCCGAATGCGCTTCATAATCGAACGCTCGAAAGGCTGGAAGCTTGCCTCCCCCAACCACGCGGTGCCTGAACTGCGGCCGCATCGACTCCACTCTCCTAGCCTATGCCCGCACTGATTGAGGACTACGCCCTGGTCGGCGACGGCCACACCGCCGCCCTGATTTCAAAGGAGGGCTCAATAGACTGGCTGTGCTGGCCACGCTTTGACTCCGGCGCGTGTTTTGCGGCCCTGCTGGGCACGCCGGAAAACGGCCGCTGGCTGATCACGCCCGACCTGCCCGACGGCGCCCCGCCGCCGGTCATCACCCGCCGGTATCGCGGCGATACGCTGATCCTGGAAACTGATTTCGAAACGCCCGACGGAAAGGTTTCGCTTATCGACTTCATGCCGGTCCGTGACGGCACGTCCGATCTTGTGCGCATCGTGGTGGGCCGACGCGGCACGGTGAAGATGAAGATGGAACTCGTGCTGCGCTTCGACTACGGTTCCTCCATTCCCTGGGTCAGCAAACTCCCCGACGAAAGCGGTATTCGCGCGATCGCCGGTCCTGATCTCTGCGTGTTGCGTACGCCCATCGAGCTCACCGGCGAGAACATGCGCACGCTCGGCGAATTCACTGTGAGCGAGGGTGAGCGTGTCCCCTTCTCGCTCGTTTATTCGCAATCGCACTTGCGCCTGCCGCGCGCGCTCGATCCCCATACGCAGTTCGCACGCACCGAGAATTTCTGGCTGGAATGGTCCGGACGCAGCAACCTCGACGGCCGCTGGGGTCCGGCCATCCGCCGCTCGCTAATTACGCTCAAGGCGCTGGCCTACGAACCGACTGGCGGGATCGTCGCGGCGCCGACCACGTCGTTGCCGGAGCAACTGGGCGGCACGCGCAACTGGGATTATCGATACTGCTGGTTACGCGACGCCACCATCACCCTCCTCGCGATGATGCGCAGCGGTTATTACGACGAAGCGCGCGCCTGGCGCGCCTGGCTGGGCCGCGTGATGGCCGGGTCGCCGGATCAGGTGCAGATCATGTACGGCATTGCGGGCGAGCGGCGCTTGCCTGAATGGGAGGTCGACTGGCTGCCGGGTTATGAGAATTCGAAGCCTGTGCGCATTGGCAACGGCGCGGTCAACCAGTTGCAGCTCGATGTCTACGGAGAAGTCATGAACGCGCTGCATCTCGCGCGCGTGGGCGGTCTGCAAGCCGATGACACCGTGTGGTCAATCCAGCGCGCGATGCTTGATCATCTCGACACGGTCTGGCAGGAAGCGGACGAAGGCATTTGGGAAACGCGTGGCGGGCGTCAGCAATTCACGTTTTCGAAGGTCATGGCGTGGGTGGCTTACGACCGCGCGATCAAATCGGCGGAACAGTTCGGGCTGGAAGGCCCGCTAGACCACTGGCGCAACCTGCGCACCACCATTCATGCCGACGTGTGCGAGAAAAGCTGGAATCCGTCGATGAACTCGTTCGTGCAGACATACGGCGGCGACGCACTCGATGCCAGCTTGCTACTGATCCCGCTGCTCGGCTTTCTCCCGCCGGAAGATCCTCGGGTGATCGGCACGCTCCACGCCATTGAGCGCGATCTCACCCATGACGGGCTGGTCAAGCGATACCACACGTTGGAAGTGGACGACGGCCTGCCACCCGGGGAAGGCACGTTTCTGGCGTGTAGCTTCTGGCTGGTCGACAATCTCGCGCTACAGGGCCGCCACGAGGAAGCGTGTGCGATGTTCGAGCGCTTGCTCGGTCTCGCCAACGACGTCGGCCTGCTGGCCGAGGAATACGACACGGTCGCGAAACGTCTGGTTGGTAACTTTCCGCAGGCGTTCTCGCATGTTGCACTCGTGCATACCGGCATGAACCTGATGCGTCACGAACAAGGCATCGCGAAGGCGACAGGTCAGCCTGCGTCGCGTCCGGACAAACCCTCGGACGCAGCACTCACAAAAGAAAGCGAATCGTAATCTTATTCGAATGATTGACGAAATTTGACGACTTCGACGCAAAATCCTGCTGAATAGCGATAAAGAACACATATGTTGCGTTGCACAAAAGCGTGTTCTTAGCTATGATCGAAGAGGCTTTCCGACCGGTCGTTCGGCGAATGAGAAGGTTTATTGGGGTCTTGGTGTGGTCTGTGCGACGGCTTTAGCCGGTATGTGTTTCGTGTGCTGTTCCATGTTCAGCCCAGAAGGCGCAATGCCGGCTTGCCAGTTCCCCGCCCATTCCCGTGATCCCTCGTTAAGCAAATAAGCAATAACCAAGACTAAGCAATCCACGAAGCAACAACGAATAACTGCCAGCACCAGCATCCGGTGCAATCGACGAACTGCACGCCGAGCCGCGAACGAGCGAAAGCCTGATCCCGGCATGACGCCACCGCCGATAGAGGCCAACCGCTGGACATGCTCCCGAACACGGGCGTAGCCGGTTTTTTACAGGTCAGACATGCTCTATCAATTCCACGAATTTCAGCGGGCCATGTTGAGTCCCCTCACGGCATGGGCGGAAGCGGCATCGAAGTCGTTCACCAACCCTTCCAGCCCGCTCGCGTACGTGCCCGGTTCCACGCGTCTCGCGGCCGGCTATGAACTGCTTTACCGCCTGGGCAAGGACTACGAGAAGCCGGAGTTCGAATTGCATCAGATCGAGAAGAACGGTCATGCCATTCCCATCGTCGAGCAGATCGTGATGGAAAAACCCTTCTGCCGGCTGATCCGCTTCAAGCGTTTCTCGGACGACAGCGCGACCGTCACCGAACTCAAGACCGAACCCATCGTGCTCGTCTGCGCTCCGTTGTCAGGTCACCACTCCACGCTGTTGCGCGACACGGTGAAGACGCTGCTGCTCGATCACAAGGTCTATCTCACCGACTGGCTCGACGCCCGCATGGTGCCGCTCGAAGACGGCTCGTTCCATCTGGACGACTACGTGGAGTACATCCAGGAATTCATCCGCCATATTGGCGCGAAGGATCTGCACGTGATCTCGGTGTGCCAGCCGACAGTGCCGGTGCTAGCCGCCATCTCGCTAATGGCCAGCCGCGGCGAAGATACACCGCGCACCATGACCATGATGGGCGGCCCGATTGATGCGCGTCGCAGCCCCACGTCGGTCAACTCGCTGGCGAGTGAACATTCATACGAATGGTTCGAGAACAACGTGATCTACACGGTGCCGGCGAACTATCCGGGTGTAGGCCGCAAGGTGTATCCGGGCTTTCTGCAGCATGCAGGTTTTGTCGCCATGAACCCGGAGCGGCACGTGACGGCGCATTGGGACTTCTATCAGAACCTGATGCGCGGTGACGACGAAGATGCGGAGCAACATCGCCGTTTCTACGACGAATACAACGCCGTGCTCGACATGGACGCCGACTATTATCTCGACACCATTCGCATTGTGTTCCAGGAGTTTCGCCTCGCCGAAGGGACATGGGACGTCAATGGTGAGCTCGTACGTCCGCAGGACATCAAGAACACGGCACTGCTGACTATCGAAGGCGAACTCGACGACATTTCCGGCAGCGGCCAGACTCGCGCTGCACATGATCTGTGCACCGGCATTCCAGCGAAAAACAAACGCCATTACATGGCTGAGAAAGCCGGCCACTACGGCATTTTCTCGGGACGCCGCTGGCGCACGATGGTGTATCCGCAACTGCGTGAATTCATTCTCACGCACGACAAGGCGCCTAAGAAGGAAGCTGTCGCGGCTTGATTCGGCGTTGATGCGGATAGATGCCTGAAATTAATTGGCATGACAAAACACGCTGCGTTTTATGCGGCGTGTTTCGGCGTGCGGCCTCTCTTCAGTGAGAAGGCCGCATGAGGCAGATGCGTCAGCGTCGCAGCAAATACGCGAGCAATAACTCCGTGTTCATCTTGATGATTTCATCGCGTTCGGCGTCGCGGCTGAAGTCGAGTCCGAACGTGGCTTCGAGCGTGAATCGATTCGATACGATGTAATAGCCCAAACCCGACAAGGTCACGTAAAAACGCAGCGGATCGACGTTATTGCGAAATAGTCCGGCGTGCTGACCACGCTCGAGAATCTTCGCGAGCGTGGCGACCACTGGCGATATCAACTCTCGAATCCGCGTGGAACCCTTTATATAACGGGCTTCGTGCAGATTTTCGTTATTGACGAGCCGCAAGAGTTCGGGATGCTCACGATAATAATTCCAGATGAAATGCGCCAGTTGCGTGATGGCTTCGACCGGTGCGATTCCATCAAGATCCAGCGTCTTTTCAGCGTCGGTGAGTGCGGCGAAAGCATGTTCGAGCACGGCCGTGAACAACTGCTCCTTGCTGCCGAAATAATAGTAGAGCATTCGCTCGTTGGTTTCGGCACGGCGCGCAATCTGGTCGACACGCGCGCCGAACAGCCCACCCGCAGCGAATTCCTCCGCGGCGGCGAGCAGGATGCGACGGCGTGTACCCTCGGGATCTCTTTTGATTTTTGGCTGGTTCATGGTGGCTTTGTGATCGACAAACCGCGTTATCGAAATAGCGTCACGCGTTCCCGTGTCCTCAGGAAGCATGCGATGGATCGGTTACGCCAACGTGAGTGGGGAATACCGTCCTGCAGTCAATCGAAAGCGATTTGATTATGTGCACATCGTTGGCATGTTGGCAATTGGGAATGATTGGGAACCGCTTGAAATTCAGCGATAATGCCGCTTCCCGTGCGCTCGTCGGAAACGCTCGACATGACGTCTAAAATGAGCGAGCACCTGAGCGGTCGACATTCCCCACGTGCCTTTTTACCGAAGCCGCCGAATGTTACCTAATACAGATACGGATCGTACAGGTCGAGCGAATGGCCAAGCATCTGTTTTGCCGGATTCAGAGGCTTGGCGGACGCCGTATGAGCGAGCCGTTCGCGTTATACGCATTCGTGCCCGGCTCATCACGCCGTTCGCGCCGCCCTCCCCATGCTGTAGCAAGCCGTTAATGTGACCGTAGTGACTGCAATCTTCTCCAAGAACCTCGCCGACCAGATCGAAGACCGGCTGCCCCAGACGCAATGCACCAAATGCGGCTATCCCGCGTGCCGCCCGTATGCTGAAGCCATTGCCGCAGGCGAGGCAAACTACAACCAGTGCCCGCCGGGAGGCCAGGAGGGCGTGGTCCGCCTCGCAAGCCTGCTTGGCATGCCCGTCATCGCGCTGAATCTGGATAACGGCGTTGAACGGCCACGGCCGCTTGCGATCATTGATGAAAATCTGTGCATCGGATGCACGCTGTGCCTGCAGGTATGTCCAGTCGATGCAATCATCGGCGCGGCGAAGCAGATGCACACGATCATCCCCGAGCTTTGCACCGGCTGCGACCTGTGCGTGCCGCCCTGCCCGGTCGATTGCATCGCCATGGTCCCGGTCACCGGCGAGAAGACCGGCTGGGACGCATGGAGCCAGCAGGAAGCCGACGCGGCGCGCGAGCGGCACGATGGGCGGCTGGCACGCCTCGCCCGTGAACGCGACGCAGCCGAAGCGCGCAAGGCGGCACGCATGGCCGGGCCGTCTGGCGCCGGGCAGAGCAGCGAGCCGGGCACTGGGACACGTACTCAAGCGGAGGGTCAGCCGGGTGGATCGGTTGATTCAACGAAAACTCAATCCGTCACCATCGTCACCAACGCCGACGATAACAATGACAATGACGCCCAGGCGAAAAAGCGCGCCATCATCCAGGCGGCGATGGACCGTGCACGTCAGAAGAAAGAAGAAATGGCCAGACTCGGCGCCGGACCGAAAAATATCGATGTGATCAGCCCGGAGGTTCAGGCGCAGATCGATGCAGCGGAAGCTCGGCGGCGCCGGCTCGGCATGATTCGCACAATTGACGACGACAAAAGTTCGACACCAGCGATCGAACCTGAGCGCGAACCGGATAACCCTGGTAGCCCAAGTAGCGAAAACAAGACCTGAACACGATGAACCCCTCAAAACGCCGCGCGATCTTTGAAACGCTGCAAAGCCTGAATCCGCATCCGACCACCGAACTTGAACATGAGTCCCCGTTCGAATTGCTGATCTCGGTGATGCTGTCGGCGCAAGCCACCGATGTCTCCGTGAACAAGGCAATGCGGCGCATGTACCCGGTCGCCAACACACCGGCCAAGGTGCTGGCGCTCGGCGAAGAAGGCGTGACGGAGTACATCAAGACCATTGGATTGTTTCGGACGAAGGCGAAGAACGTGATCGCAACGTGCAAGATCCTGATGGAGCAATACGGCGGCGAGGTGCCGGACAATCGCGAAGCGCTCGAAGCACTGCCGGGCGTAGGACGCAAGACGGCCAACGTGATCCTGAACACGGCGTTCGGCCATCCGGCCATCGCCGTGGATACGCATATCTTTCGTGTGTCGAACCGCACCGGCCTCGCGCCGGGCAAAGACGTGAAAGCGGTCGAAGCGGCGCTTGAGAAGTTCGTCCCCGATGAATTCAAACAGGATGCCCACCATTGGCTGATCCTGCATGGCCGTTATGTATGCCGGGCTCGCGTGCCGGAATGCTGGCATTGCGCTATCGAGCCGCTGTGCGAGTACCGGCCGAAGACGCCGGCGCCTATCGAGTAAGCAGGATAAGCGGCAGCCCACGCCGTGGGCCAAAGCGGGCGAAAGGCGGCGATGCAGCTTAAAATGAGTCTCTGAAAACGACACCCGCAAGCAACATCACATCCATGTTCAACCCCAGCCGCGACGAAGTTCGCCAATTTTTCACCGACACCTGGCGCAAGCAGCGCGAAGGTGGCGTCCTGACACCGCTTGAGAGCATTGCCGCGGACTGGATCGGTGAGCATCCTGAGTATCAGCAAGAACTAGCCGATCCCGACGTGGCCCACGCCGACTATTCCCCGGATCAGGGCAAGAGCAACCCGTTCCTGCATTTATCGATGCATCTTGCGATTACCGAACAACTGTCCATCGATCAACCGCCCGGCATCCGGCGCGCGCATGAGCGGCTGGTCAGCCGGATGGGTTCGACGCACGACGCTCAGCACGCGATCATGGAATGCCTCGGGCAGATCATCTGGGAATCACAGCGCAACAACACGCCGCCGGACACCGACGCGTATCTTGCGCTGATAGAACAGCGGGCGTCGCGAGACTGAAGGGCTGAGCGCTGAACCAAAAACAAAAACACCCCACGGGTAATTCACCGGCGGGGTGTTTGTTCATGCGCACATCAAAACAACAACGAACAACAACGATCGGGCAACGCCTACTTCTTCACGACCAGATCGCCGTCCAGCGACTCGATATATGCCGAGATGTCTTTCAGATCGCTTTGCGACAAACTTTGCACCTGAGCCGCCATGATCGGGTTGTTACGCCCGAAGTTCGGATTACCGTTACCCATCTGGTACTGGCGCAGCGCCCAGTAGAGATAATCCGCGTGCTGGCCCGCGAGCTTCGGATACTCCGCGCTCACCGGCTTGTTCAGGTTCGGGCCGTGGCAGGCCGCGCAATTGTGAGCCTCGCTGAGCACCTTGCCATTGCTTGCATCGGCTGCATGCGCCGGCTGCATGGCCAGGACGTTGATCGCGCCGATCAGCGCGGCTGCCGTGCATGCTGTCTTCAACACTGTGTCGAGTGCCTTCATGAATTCTCCTATCCGCGATTAGTGATTACCGGGTGACGGGCGCCCTGGATCTGACAATCAGATACGGGCGCAACGCGGATCACTTGTCGGGATTGTTCTTCGAAGAGGGGGTTTGCGCGGCGTAATACGCTGCGATGTCGGCAATATCCTGATCGGATAGCGTGGTCGCTATGCCATGCATTGTTTCAAAATGGCGATCGCCCTTCTTGTAGGCATGCAGCGCGTTCTCAATGTAGCGCGCGCTCTGGCCGCCGAGCATGGGAACCCGGTACACCTCGGGATACGCGGTGCGATAACCGGGAATGCCGTGGCACCCGATACACATCGCAACTTTGCCCTGGGCTGCTTTCGCGTTGCCCACGACATCGGCGGATGCCTGTGTCGCGAAGCCGGCAAGCCCCGACAGCGCTGCGATCACGGCACATTTGCCGACGAATTTATTCATAGCTTCTAACCTGGCATGAGGGGAAATCCGGCACCTTGGACGCCTGGCGTTCCGGGACTTTCTCGGGACTGGTCAGACGGACGTGCGCGGCAATGATGGCGTTGAATGATCGCATTCAATCGTACCTTGGAGCGCATTTCCATTTTCCAGCCACGCGGGCCAAAAAAATCGCGCTAATTGTACCGCGCGACCTACCCTGCGTCCACCGGCCGCAGCGGGGTCGCCACCGGCGCGCAAGGCCGCCGCGCTTGGGGTCCCGGGAGACTGCGACAATCTGTCCAGTGGACATTTGGTTCTCCTTCGGCGGTAACGCAGCGATTGAGGCCCGGCTGAGCCCCATCGGACGTTCCGGGGGCGGCGCCCCCAAAACCCTTCTGACTTATACTGCAATTTTTCCTTCTCCGAGGGACGCGTCATGCGTTTTGAAGGTTCATCGCAGTACGTCGCCACCGACGATCTCAAGCTCGCCGTCAACGCCGCCATCACCCTGCAGCGCCCGCTTTTGATCAAGGGCGAGCCCGGTACGGGCAAGACGATGCTGGCCGAGGAAGTCGCCGCCGCGCTCGGCATGCCGCTCCTGCAATGGCACATCAAGTCGACCACGAAAGCCCAGCAGGGCCTTTACGAGTACGACGCGGTGTCGCGCCTGCGCGATTCGCAGCTCGGCGATGAACGCGTGAAGGACATCCGCAATTACATCGTCAAGGGTGTGCTCTGGCAGGCGTTCGACGCCGATGAACCCGGCGTGCTGCTGATCGATGAAATTGATAAAGCGGACATCGAATTCCCGAACGACCTGCTGCGCGAACTCGACCGGATGGAGTTCTACGTCTACGAGACCCACGAGCTGGTGAAAGCGAAACACCGGCCGCTGGTGATCATTACCTCGAACAACGAAAAAGAACTGCCCGACGCGTTCCTGCGCCGCTGTTTTTTCCACTACATCAAATTTCCTGAGCCCACGACGATGAAGCAGATCGTCGAGGTGCATTTTCCCGGCATCAAGCAGGAACTGCTCGCCGCCGCGATGCAAAGTTTCTTCGAGTTGCGCAATGTGTCGGGCCTGAAGAAAAAACCGTCAACATCGGAATTGCTCGACTGGTTGAAGTTGCTGCTGGCTGAAGATATTGGCCCTGAAGCATTGCGCTCGACCGATCAGAAACAAGTCATCCCGCCGTTGCATGGCGCGTTGCTCAAGAACGAACAGGACGTGAGCCTGTTCGAGCGCCTGCTGTTCATGAACCGCAACAACCGTTGAAAGAGGGCTGCACGTATGAGCCGCTGGATCGATCCGGTTACGCTGGAAGGCACGTTTGTGAGACTCGTGCCGCTCGAGCGCGAGCATCAGGACGCGCTCGCCAACGCCGCTGCGGACGGCGAGTTGTGGAAACTCTGGTACACGAGCGTCCCCTCGCCGGACACAATGGTCACGTGGATGGACACGGCGCTCGCCATGCGCGACTCGGCCGGCGCGCAACCGTTCACCGTCATCGACGTGAGGACAGGCGACGTGGTCGGCAGCACGCGTTATATGAATGTTGAGGCGGCGCATCGGCGGCTTGAGATCGGCAGCACGTGGTACGCAAAACGCGTGCAGCGCACGGCGATCAACACCGAAGCCAAGCTGCTCTTGCTCTCGTACGCGTTCGATACGCTGAAGACCATCGCCGTGGAGTTCCGGACTCACTTCATGAACCGTCAGTCGCGCGCGGCTATTACGCGGCTGGGCGCGAAGGAAGATGGAATCCTGCGCAATCACCAGATCGGCCGGGACGGCATTTACCGCGATACGGTGGTATTTTCGATTATCGAGTCCGAGTGGCCGGCCGTGCGCGCGAACCTGCGCGCGAAACTCGAAACGCGGTTCGACTTGCCGCTTGATTCGTAGCTCGTACTGCGACAGATTGGGGCAAGGAGCCCGGCATGCTGATCGACTTTTTCTATTCCCTGCGCGGCGCCAAACTACCGGTTTCGGTCAAGGAATACCTGACGCTGCTTGAAGCACTGAAGGCTCAGGTAATTGGCCCGTCTATCGACGAGTTCTACTTTCTCGCGCGCATGACGCTGATCAAGGACGAGAAATACTTCGATAAATTCGATCAGGCGTTCGGCACCTATTTCAACGGTATCGCCGCACTCGATGAAGACGCGTTCGATGTCCCGCTCGACTGGCTCAAGAAACGCCTGGAACGGGATTTCACGCCCGAGGAAAAACGGCAGATAGAAGCACTTGGCGGTATCGACAAGTTGATGGAACGGCTGAAGGAACTTCTCGAAGAGCAGCACGAACGGCACGAGGGCGGCAGCAAGTGGATTGGTTCAGGCGGCACGTCGCCGTTCGGCAATGGCGGATACAACCCTGAAGGGATTCGGATTGGCGGGGATTCCTCAGGGAATCGAACGGCCGTCAAGGTCTGGGACGAACGCGCGTACAAGGATTACGACGATCAGGTCGAGATCGGGACGCGCAATATCAAGGTGGCGTTACGGCGCTTGCGGCGTTTCGCGCGCGAGGGCGCCGCCGATGAACTCGATCTGCCCGACACCATTCGCAGTACCGCCGCCAATGCCGGCTGGCTCGACCTGAAAATGGTCCCGGAGCGCCACAATAATGTGAAAGTCCTGATGCTGCTCGATGTAGGCGGATCGATGGACGATCATATCAAGCGCGTTGAAGAGCTCTTTTCCGCGGCGAAATCAGAATTCAAACATCTGGAGTTTTATTACTTCCACAACTGCGTTTATGACTATCTCTGGAAAAATAACCGGAGACGG
>DASYLW010000275.1:0-3357 GCA_036009385.1 Caballeronia sp. | reverse complement strand
TGTCAGTGTCGCGTTTCCCCTAATCCTGGTCGATGTATAAGCGAATGTGAATGCACACAATAATAAACTTTAACTATTCATTATTCGGCCGCGACGCCTAGGATGGCCTCGCTGCCAATAGCCCTTCGTGGTTGAGTCATCGGGCTAAGCAGGGGTGAACGGAGACAGGATATCTAACTTAACTGGCATAGGACGGTTGACCGACGCGCCACCGCAGCTTCGCAATCCCGGCTCACCCAGCACTTGCTCGCTTGCGTCGTACCGTCCAATAAAAAAGAAGAAAATAAATGAAAAAAACCATAGTAGCAACGGCAGTTCTTGGGAGCTTCACACTGACCGCGCATGCGCAAAGTAGCGTCACGCTCTACGGATTGATCGACGCCGGCATCAGCTACGTAAGCCATGCACGCGCCGGCACGGGGAGTGACAGCCTCGTCAAATATGACGACGGTGTCGCTCAAGGCAGCCGTTGGGGCCTGCGCGGCAGCGAAGACCTCGGCGGCGGCTTGAAAGCACTGTTCGTGCTCGAAAACGGTTTTAACAGCGGCAACGGCACGCTGGGTCAAGGCGGGGCTCTCTTCGGTCGTCAGGCATATGTCGGTCTTTCCAAAGATGCCATCGGCTCGTTCACCTTCGGCCGGCAGTATTCGTTTTCGACCGATTACCTCGGTGGCAATTACTCGACCGGCGGCCAGACCGTGGCGGGTAACTACGCTTACCACATCAACGACGTCGACCAGCTCACGTCAAGCCGCATCAATAACTCGGTGAAGTTCAGCAGCGCCAATTTTGCGGGCCTCACGTTCGGCGCGTTGTACGGCTTCTCGAACCAGGCTGGCGCATTTGCCGGCGCACCGGCAAGCGGCACAACGGCGGCGCCTGTCGCGGGTTCGTCGCGTTCGTACAGCCTGGGTGTGAACTACGCGAACGGTCCGTTCGGTATCGGCGCGGCTTACACGGACATCCGTTACCCGAGCCAGGTGACCCCCGCCTTTTCGACTACCATCGCAAACGTGTCGACAGGAAATGTGCGCGATCTGCGCACCGTCGGCGTCGGCAGCCGTTACGCGATCGGCCCGGCTACATTGTGGGCCCTGTACACGAATACGCGCTTCGAAGCCCTGACAGGTGCGGCAACGACGTTCGCTGCGTACGAGGCGGGCGCGAAATACGCGTTCACACCAGCGCTGACAACAGGCGTTGGCTATACCTACATGCATCTGAGCAATGCGAACACGGGTCACTGGAACCAGGCGGATCTGAGCGTCGACTATGCACTGAGCAAGCGCACCGACATATATGCTCTGGGCATCTACCAGATCGCCGCCGGCCATAACGGTACGCAGGATGTGCAGGCGCAGATCGGCTCCAGTACAAGCTTCTTCGGGCCTTCAGGTCCGGGGGCGGATAGTCAATTGGCGTTCCGGGTCGGTGTGCGCCACCGTTTCTGATCAGGAAGTTGACGGCGGCAGCGGCCTTTTCCAGCACCTGTCCGCCTGATCGACATTGGCCCGAGAAGTGCCGCCCTTCTTGACGGGGCGGTATTTGGCATTCGCTCGCTCACGTGCAAGCTAAGTAAAATGAGCGGTTTGATAGCGCTTCCGATTCGCCAAAACCGCCGTTCCGAACGTTGCCATCTGGCAGGTAGACATCCTGTTTGTACAATTCATCGATAAACTGCTTGGCGATCAAATCCATATCTTCGCAATCCTAAGTCGCGCTGCCGAAACTGAGAATCGGCGGGTTCTTGCCACACCCGAGCGACTATTTCACTGTCTGCGGTACGCGCTCATCTGCGGAAGTCGCTCATCTCTGAAAACCGCGAACATTAAGTTAGGACTTCCAATAATCGTGATCGGTGACAACGTGACGCCATCGCCCGTCGTTCGGATTCACCTCGCCCCAATCCCCAGCAGCCACGCGAGCAGCGGTTCAATTTCTCTCGATACTCATTTCGCGGCGGATGCACAAGGTAATACCCCGAACCCGTTTCAAGCACGCGTTCAAACGGCGCCACCAGCGCGCCGCTCGCCAAATTCTCCTGCACCAGATTCAAGTCGCCCAGCGCCACCCATGATCTCGCACAGCCGCGCCAGACGCGAGGTCGAGCGTGTCGAACATCTGCTCGCGATACGTATGCGACGCCAGTTCATCGCTTTCCTGCTGCAGCCAGAACATCCAGCCGCGCCTGCCGAAGCTCGAATGCAGCAGCGTGTGATGTTTCAGATCGGCAGGCCGCGCCAACGGATGCGGCCCATGCGCCGTTTGCGGCGAACACACGCGCGTCAATCGTTCGCGCATCAGGCGGGTCGCCTCGAGTCCTTCCCAGCGGCCATTGCCGAACAGGATCGCCGCATCGAGCGTGCCTTCGCCGAAATTGGTGGGCAGGAACCAGGCGGTGTCGATGTTCGTGCGAACGAGATCGGCCAAGCGACGGGTCTCTGCGGCAAGTCGCTTGGCACGAGTCGCAGCACGTCCTTCCCGGCTGACACTGCCGCATGGAGCGCGAAGAACTGCGAGGCAGCCGGCAAGCCTGCCGGCAAGCCTGCCATCACGGTGTCCGGGACAGAAGATACGTCTGCTGCGCGCATGCAATTGAAGCAGGGACGAATCGTGGCAGGCGTGCAAGGCAGCTAGACGCTGCCGTACGCAATGAAGTTCGAACCGAATACCTACAAGCCGAGCGGCGAGCCGTTCGCGACACCGCATGAAGGCATTGCGTTCGCGAAGTCCAATCCGAGGTTGCGCGATGCGGTGCTGGGCGCGCTGAATAAACTGATCGCGAACGGGACGTATGCGGCGATTGTCGCCAAGTGGAATCTGCAATCGAGCGCGGTCAAGCGGGTGACGCTGAACGCGACCCCGGCCCGTTAGTCTGCAGTCAGCCGCCGAAGGACCGGGTGAAGTTCATGGCACGTTCATGGTACGTTTAGCTCCTGTCAAATCCTGTCAGGAGTCAGTGTGTCCCGAGCTGCTCGTTTGTTGACCTTGCTGGAGAGGCTGCGCGCGAAGCGCGTGCCGGTGACTGCGTCCGAACTCGCGTCAGATCCGGGCGTGTCCGAGCGCACGATGTATCGCGACATCGCGACGCTGATTGAACAAGGCGCGCCAATACACGGTGAAGCAGGCATAGGGTACGTGCTCAGGCCGGGATTGTTCCTGCCGCCGCTGATGTTGAGCGAAGACGAGATCGATGCCGTGGTGCTGGGCCTGCGCTATGTCGACCAGCGCGGCGATGATGTTTTGCGTAAGGCCGCCGCTCAGGCGCTAGCGAAGATCGATGCGGTATTGAACGCCTCGGGCAAGGACGCGATGCGCGCCCCGACCGTCCATTCCGGCCCGCCGGTGCCGGACTTT
>DASYLW010000274.1:0-5503 GCA_036009385.1 Caballeronia sp. | reverse complement strand
GCCCACCGGCAGCGGCTTCTGGCACTGGATCGTGGTGAACATTCCGGTGGACGCCCGCTCGCTGCCGCAGAACGCCGGCAAGGCGGACGGCAGCTTGCTGCCTGCCGGCGCGCTGCAAATGCGCAACGACTATGGCACGGTTGGTTTCGGCGGCGCTGCGCCTCCGCGCGGCGACAAACCGCACCGGTATATTTTCCGGATCCATGCGCTGAAGGCGGATCACCTGTCGCTCGATGTCAGCGCGACCAATGCCGTCGCGCGTTTCATGGTGCATCTGAATGAAATCGATTCGGCGACCTACACCGGCCTGTATCAATTGAAATGAGTCAGTTGAAACAAGCGCCGGCCACGGGCTGGCGCGCACCTCCTTGCCGGGCGCCGCGCTGCGCGTTTGCACGGGTTATCAAGTAACCCGTCTGAAAGGTGCGAGCCTTACACTTCGGCGCTCCCCTTTCGCTTCCCTTCTTCCCTATCGATGGACGCAGACCAAGGCCTTCCTCTTCCCCAGCGCTACTGGGCCATCCTGGTCGTGGCACTCGGCATCACCCTCGCCGTGCTCGACGGCGCCATTGCCAACGTCGCCCTTCCCACCATTGCCCGCAACCTGAACGCCAGTCCCGCCGACTCGATCTGGGTAGTCAACGCCTATCAGCTCGCCATTACAGTCTCGTTGCTGCCGCTCGCCTCGCTCGGCGACCGGATCGGTTACCGGCGGGTGTACATGTCGGGACTAGCACTGTTCACCATTGCGTCGTTCGGCTGCGCGCTCTCCGGGTCGCTGACGTCGCTTGCCATTGCGCGAGTGATACAAGGGTTCGGCGCAGCGGGCATCATGAGCGTCAACACGGCCCTGGTGCGCGTGATCTATCCCAGCGAGCATCTGGGGCGCGGCGTCAGCATCAACGCCTCCGTGGTGGCGATCTCGTCGGTTATAGGGCCCACGATTGCTTCCGGCGTTCTGGCCGTCGCAACGTGGCCGTGGCTCTTTGCGATCAACGTGCCGATCGGCATCGCCGCGTACGCGCTCGGCAGGAAAGCATTGCCAAGCACGCCTGGGCACCGCCAACCGTACGACTATCTCAGCGCGCTGATGAACGCAGCGGTCTTCGGCCTCGCGATCACGGCGATCGACGGGCTCGGTCATGGCGAACATCGTTCGTATGTGCTCGCCGAGTTTCTCGCCGCCGGCATCATTGGATACTTTTTCGTGCGGCGGCAACTGACGCAAGCCGCGCCGCTTTTGCCTATCGACCTGCTGCGAATCCCGGTGTTCGCGCTCTCGATCATCACGTCTTTCTGCTCGTTCACCGCGCAGATGCTGACCTTCGTCTCGCTGCCGTTCCTGTTGCAGAACACCTTTGGCATGAGTCAGGTCCTGACTGGTTTTCTGATGACGCCGTGGCCGCTGGTGATCGTATTCATCGCGCCGCTCGCCGGAATGCTGTCGGATCGATATTCAGCGGGAGTGCTCGGCGGCATCGGGCTGGCCATCATGACAGCCGGCTTGCTGCTGCTCGCGACAACAGGAGCGCATCCCGCACCCGTTGACATCGCGTGGCGCATGGCAGTGTGCGGCCTGGGCTTCGGTTTGTTCCAGTCGCCCAACAATCGCCAGATGCTGTCGTCGGCGCCGCGGCATCGCAGCGGCGGCGCAAGCGGCATGCTCGGCACCGCACGGCTTTCCGGACAGACACTCGGTGCGGCACTCGTTGCGCTGATTTTCGGTGTTGCCCCGCAGCACGGCACGACGATTACGCTGATCGTCGCGGCGGGCTTTGCAGCCGCGGCGGCCATGGTCAGCCTGATGCGCATTTCGCGCAGCAAGACGCCCGCAGCGGCGTGAAGCGGGCTCAGCCGCTCTCGTCATATCTCCTTTCAGTACAGCTTTGTAGGCACACCCTTTGCTGAATTGAACAAACGTGGCTTCGTAGCTCGGAGCCGGTTCGTTCAATACACCAAGGAGCTTATTTCATGGCTGATTCCCTCGCTGGTTACAAGGTCGCAATTCTTGCCGTCGATGGCTTCGAGCAAGCCGAACTGGTCGAACCGCAAAAGGCGCTGAAGGCGGCCGGCGCCCAAGTCCATGTGATCTCGCAAAAGCCGGGACAGATTCAGGGTTTCGTGCACACCGACAAGGGCGACAAGGTCAACGTCGACGCCACCTTCGACCAGACGCGTGCATCGGATTATGATGCAGTCGTGTTACCGGGCGGTGTGGTAAACGGGGATGCAATTCGCGTCGATGCAAAGGCGCAAACGATCGTCAAGCAGTTCGACACGGACGGCAAACCCATCGCTGTGATCTGCCACGGCGGCTGGCTGCCGATCTCCGCGGGCATCGTTTCCGGCCGCACGCTGACGAGCTGGCCGACGCTGCAAGACGATATCCGCAATGCCGGCGGCACATGGGTCGATGAAGAAGTGCATCGCGATCGAAATCTCATCACGAGTCGCAAGCCCGACGATCTGCCCGCATTCAACAAAGTCATCATCGAAGCGCTCAGCGAGCGAAAGAAAGCGGCGTGAGTATCGGGGAGAACCGAATGACGAAATCGATGCCAACGAATGACCGCCACGGACTGAACACTTTGCATCCTGGGAACGCGCCACGATCATCGCGGCGCGGCGCTGGCGCTCGCGTGATTGCAGCGCTGATGCTGAGCGCCAGTCTGATGTCCATGACCGCGAACGCGCAAAACGGCAATGCGGTGGCGCCGGCACGCGCGGAGTCGGCCGGGGTGGCGACGCCTGCGGCGGCTAATGAGAACGCCGCCAGCCCTTCTCAATCCAGATTGTCGCCGGCCGATCAGCAGTTCGTGCAGGACGCGGGCACCGCGGGCGCAACGGAAATTGCAGCAAGCAAGCTGGCGTTGACGAATTCATCGGATGGAGAGGTCAAGAGCTTTGCGCAACGGATGATCACGGACCACACTCGCCTCGCGCGCAACCTCGATATTGTTGCGAAGCGGCAAGGCGTCGCAGCCGCGCCGAGCGCGGATGCGTCCGTGACGGGAAGCCTGGAATCGTTGCACGGCACGGACTTCGACAAGGCGTACATCGCGCAGGTAGCTGTGAATGGGCATCGGAAAGCAGTCGCCGTCTTTAGTACCGAGAGCCAATCGGGCGGTAATGCGCAACTCAAGAATGTTGCCACCAAAGCGTTGCCAATCATCAAGCATCACTATGCAATGGCGCAGCAGCTCGCCAAGCTCAAGGGCGTGACATCATGACGGCCACCTCCGCTTCGCTCGCTCCCTCGTCCCTTCCGCAACCCCGCCCGGCCTATGAGGACTCGACCATGCATATCCAGTTTTCCGATGCCGCGCCCACCTACGACGGTGACGATTACGCGCTTCATTTCACTGCGCTGATCGATGCCCAGCCGGTCGTATGCTCCATCTCCGCGGAAGCGCTCGAGGATCATTTCGGCGCCACTTCCGCACGGGAAGAGGACTTGCTCCCGGCGTTCGAACGGGGCCGCGCGAGAATCCGCTCGGTCTGCGCCGAAGCGCTTGACAGCAACGGTGGAGAGAGCGTCGTATTACGTAGCGGACTATTCCGCGTGGCGGGCATGGAACCGGAGTGACCGCGCGCTTCGTCCGTCAACAGGTCATTGACGCGGTTGATTGAAACAAACGGTTGATTGAAACAAACGCTTCCCGGAGGTCCTCATGTCCCTGATCGTTGCAGGACGGTTTCAAACCTTTCCCAAAGCCGAAGCCGCAGCCCAACGCCTGTTCGCAGGCGGATTTCTCGAAGAGGATGTCACGCTCTTTTACGTCGCCCCAAGCGGTCAGCACGCTCGGCTTGAGACGGGCGGCGACCACTACGCCGACGCTGGTGCGAAGGAGGCAGGCAAGGGAGCGGGCAAAGGTGTCACGATCGGCGCGGTGATCGGGGCGATAATCGGTGCAGGCGTTTTCTTGTTGTTCAAAACACCTTGGCTGGCTGCAGTGCTTGCCGCCGGGGTAGGCGCTTATGTTGGATCGCTGGCTGGCGCAATGGCGCATGCAAAGTCCGGGAAGCGCCCGGCCGCCGATTCGACCACTACCGAAAATCACGGTTCGTCTAACGCCCTCGATGCGAGGCATTCCGGCGTTGTTGTCGCCGTTCATGTTGGCCCGGAAATGCAGGCGCAAGCGGCAGCTATTCTTCGTGACGCGGGTGGTAAGGAGGTGGAGCGTGCATCGGGTCAGTGGCGCAACGGCCGCTGGGCCGACTTCGATCCGGTCAAGCCGCCGGAACCGGTCCGCGAATTTGCGGAACCTCGTGCGTGAGCGGGCGTAAGGTTGGATAGCTTGGGGTTAGGATAATTGAGGCCGCTCCGCGAGCGGCCTCAATTTCTACTTTGAATGTTTCGGAAGACTACGAATTAAACCCAAAGACCTTTATGCATCGATCGCAAAGGCCGACCGCGAGACTCTCGTCCAAACTGTGTTGACGCGCCTGGAGCACGATCGCAGCTGTGCCGATCGCAACGAACGAAAGCCACTCGCGGGTATCAACACCCATTGCTTCTCCGAGTTTCACTTTTGGCAATCCACGAGCAAAGCACGTGCCATACCTGACGCTGTTTCCTCTACTAGCGCCTCTATTTCTTGGTCGCAAACCACTCCGCCCGGCATGGAACGCGCCGAGTATCGGGCACGGCCATTGCGTCTCTCCCATGGACCGCGATCCAGCGATTCAGAGGACCGCGGGCCATCTTCGATCACTCACAGGAGGTTCATATGAGCACAAACGTCGTATCGGTACTGAACGATCTGGTTGAAACGTCGAAGGACGGCGAAAAGGGCTTCCGTAAGGCCGCCGAAGATACGAAGGATGCAACGTTGAAGCAGCTGTTCACAGGCCGTGCCGAGGACTGTGCACGCGGTGCTCACGAGTTGCAGGATGTGGTCCAGCGGCTGGGCGGAAAACCGCAAACTGGAGGAACGGTCGGCGGAGCGTTGCATCGCGGCTGGGTCGACATCAAGTCGGCCGTGACTCACCGCAGCGATCACGCGATCCTGGAGGAATGCGAGCGTGGCGAAGATGTTGCGAAGAAAAACTATCGTGACGCGCTGGATAAGGAATTGCCGGCGGACGTGCGTGCCGTGGTTGAGCGCCAATACCAGGGCGTAATTGAAAATCATGATCGCATTCGCGATCTGCGCGACCAATACGCTGCGGCCAAGCCGTAATCACCGGTCGCACGATGAAATTAAGCCGATGCGCCGGACGGTGCATCGGTTTTTTACGTTAACGCTTATAAATTCGAATAACCATTCGGTATCCATATTGATTTTTATGCTCATCAAACCAACGAGGGCAGCCGGCGGGTTCCTGTGCGCCCACGCGTAGACGGGTAACGCAGCTTACTGCGGTGAACCCTTGTCGTTGGTACCCATTGCCGATGCCGCCGCTGCCGCCGACGCGCCCCGAAGGTGCGCCGCCTTGTTCTGCTTGTGCAGGGTCGTTCCGTGCGTGCCCTTCTTGCTCATGCCCATGCTCCCGGAAGCCG
>DASYLW010000273.1:0-4542 GCA_036009385.1 Caballeronia sp. | reverse complement strand
GCGATGACCATGTCCGACCGCATCTGCCTGATGAACGCCGGTTCGATTGCGCAACTCGGTACGCCGGCGGACCTGTATTTTCGCCCGAAGAGCGTGTTTGTCGCGGACTTCCTTGGCGAATCGAATCTGCTCGATGCAGTGGTCACGGGGCGCAGCGGCGATCAGGTGCAGATCAGTGTGCAAGGCGGCGCCAACGTCAACGCCATGGCTTACGACTCGGTGATCAGCGACGGCAAGCAGGTAAAGCTGATGCTGCGTCCGCAGAACCTGCAGATCCACGATGGACCGCCGGCTGAATCGATCAACGGGGGCACGTTGTCGGCGAAACTCACGGACATCATGGTGACGGGCAGCATGACGAAGCTCTATCTGCAGTCGCATATCAGCAATGCCGCGCCGCTCGTCGCCGCTTTTCCCACCAACCGGCTCGGCCGCCAGTACGAGATCGGGCAGTCGCTCGGGCTTTCGTGGCTGACCGCGGACGCTGTGGCTATCGCGGGGTAAGCAATGAATCGTTCCGCCCTGACCGCCGAGCAAACGCATCGCGACGCGCCGTCGCCACGCCCCGCCCGATGGCGCGCGTGGTTGCGACCCGGTGCCATGAGCGCGCCGATCATCGTGTTGCTGCTGGTGATGCTCGTGTACCCCGTCGGCCAGTTGTTGCTGCTGAGCGTGCATAACGACAGCGGCTTTACGCTCGTCGAATACAAGCGGCTCTTTGCGTCGTCCGTGTACGTGGATGTATTGCTGATCACGCTGAAGGTGTCGTTATGGACGACCTTCTTCTCCGTGCTCACGGGTTATCCGATCGCGTACCTGATTTCCTCGCTGACGCGCGAACGCAAGAACCGCCTGCTGTTCTGGGTCCTGCTCTCGTTCTGGACCAGCTTTCTCGTGCGCACGTTTGCATGGGTCGTATTGCTCGGGCGCAACGGCGTGATCAATCAAGTGCTGCTTGGGCTTGGCATTGTCGATCGGCCGTTGAGTCTGCTCTACAACTTTTCCGCCGTGATCGTGGGCATGGTCCACGCGCTGATGCCGCTCGCGGTGCTGACCATGCTCTCGGTGATGGAGAACATCGACCGTCGTTTGCCGAGCGCTGCCGCCACGCTCGGCGCGCGTCCGGGCACCGTGTTCTGGAAGGTGTATTTTCCGCTGTCGCTGCCGGGCGTCGCCGCCGGTGCATTGATGGTGTTCGTCACGGCTATCGGCTTCTTCATCACGCCAACACTGCTCGGCGGACGACATCAGACCATGATCACGCAACTGATCATCGACCAGGTGATGCAGGCGTTGAACTGGGGTTTCGCGGGAGCCATCTCCGTGCTGTTGCTCGCGGTAGTGCTGCTCGTGTTCCTGATCTATGACCGCATGGTGGGCCTCTCCACCATGGCCGGCGGCAGCTCGGCGGCGCGTGGTCCGAAGCACGGCGGCGGCTGGGCTGCCAAGCTTGGCGATGTGATCCTGAGCACCCTGGGCAACGCGACCGATGCCGTAACCGGCCTATTTCCCAAACGTCGCAACCGTCGCAACCGCCGTGCCGCCGAGGGCGAAAGCCTGACGTTGCGCGTGATCGCGATCCTGCTGCTGGTCTTCCTTAGCGCACCTGCGTTCCTGATGATCCCGCTCTCGTTCGATTCTGCATCCGGTCTCGCGTGGCCCCCGCACGGTTTCTCGTTGCAGTGGTATCGGCAGATCACTGATTCGCCGTTATGGATGCAGGCGATTACGCGCTCGATGCTGGTGGGTATCGGCACCGGCATTCTCTCGATGCTGATCGGCACGCCCGCCGCGTTCCTGCTGGTCCGTGGCGGCATGAAAGGCAAGGCAGCGATGCTCGCTTTCATCCTCGCGCCCATCGTGGTGCCGCGCATGATTATCGCGGTAGGCGTGTTCTATTTCTTCGCGAAGATCGGCCTGATCGGATCGTCGTTCGGCCTCGTGCTCGGACACACCGTAGTAGCCGTGCCTTATGTGGTGATCACCATGATGGCCGTGCTGCGCAACTACGACACGCGGCTCGACCTCGCCGCGTACAGCATGGGCGCGCGCCCGTGGGCCACGCTGCGACGCGTCACGTTCCCCATTCTGGGCGCGGGGTTGATGTCGTCGTTCCTGTTCGCATTCGCTACTTCATTCGATGAACTGACCATCGCGCTGTTCTCGTCCGGCGGCTTGAGCACGACCTTGCCCAAGCAGTTCTGGGACGAAATAACGATGCAGATCTCACCGGTCATCGCGGCTGTTTCCACGTGCCTGTTCGCCTTTATTGCAGCCTTGATCTGGGTGGCGGACCGGTTGCGCCGCCACAGCCTCGCTTCTTGAATAACCTTGTTTTCCAGGACTAAACTCATGCTTTCAGCACACCAACTGCGTGGCGTCTTGCCGGCCATTCCGACTCCCGTCAATTCCGATGACACCATCAACGCCGACGCCGCCCGCGGGCTCATGCGCTATGTGTTGAAGCAGGGCGTGGACGGGGTCGTGCCGCTCGGTGGTACCGGTGAATATGGCGCACTCTCGCGCGCCGAGCGCATTCGCATGGCCGAGATCACGGCGGCGGAGGCAGCGGGCAAGATCCCTGTTGTCGCGGGCGTGCTCGACCCCGGTTATCACGATGCCATGCAGGCGGGCAAGGACTTCGCCGCGGCCGGCGCCGATGGTCTGCTTTTGCTGACGCCCTACTACACGAACCCGACGCAAGGCGGCATTCGCGACTACTTCATGCGTTACGCCGATGAATCGCCGCTGCCGATCCTTATCTATGAAATCCCGTATCGCACGCGGATTGCGATCGCGCCCGAGGTGCTGCATGAGTTGTCGAAGCATGAGCGGATCATCGGCATGAAGGCGTGCAACACCGACATGTGGCATTTCCTGCGCACCGTTGCGGGCGTGGACGAATCGTTCGCCATACTAAGCGGCGAGGACACCTTGTTCCCGTTGCACGTGGCGGCCGGTGCGCGCGGCGGGATTGTGGTGACAGCAACGTTGCTGCCGACTGCGTGGCGAAAAATCTATCAGTTGGCTGCAGACGGGAAGACGCAGGAAGCGCTGACGTTGCATCGCTCCCTGATTCCGCTAATGAACATGGCGTTCGCCGAGACCAATCCCGGACCGATGAAGTCCGTGATGGACCTGATCGATGTCCACGCGCCCGCGATGCTCGCGCCGCTGGTTCAGGCGGAGCCGGGGCTGTCGGCGCGCTTGCGCGTGGAACTGGGGAAGCAGCTCGACCTGTTTGAACGCCGGCTTTGACCCGATGTTCAAGAAAGGCTCAACGCTTGTAAGTCGAGAGCCGCGCTTTCGAAATCGAAGTCGCGGCAACTTGCACGTGCTGCGCGAGTTCGGCTTCCACGCGTTCGATTGACCACCGCGACGTGGGCACCGAGATGTTGATCGCGGCAACGGCCATGCCGCCGTGATCCGTGACCGGCGCGGCGACGGAAATATCGCCGAGCACGGTCTCGTTTTCGATCACCGCGTAACCGCGCCGTGTGACCCTGCGGACGCGTTCGAGCAGTTTGTCGGGGTGGGTTTCGGTGTAGTGCGTGAGCGGATCAAGTGGCGTTTGTGCCAGGATTTTGCGCACGCGCTCGTCCGACAGACGCGAGAGGATGGCTATGCCCGCAGCGGTGAACATGGCCGGCAAACGAGCGCCGACCACAATGTCGATGTTCACCAGGTGCTGCCCCGGGAAGCGCGCGACGAACACGATCTCGTGACCATCGAGTTCCAGCAGATTGGTGGTTTCGCCGAGACGACGACTGATATCGAGCAGATACGGCGAGGCTTTATCGATGAGTTCGTTGGCGCGCACGTAGTTGTACGAGAACTGCAGCACCTTCGTTGTCAGGCCGTAGTTGCGTGTTTCAGGCACGCGGTGAAGGTATCCGAGCACTTCGAGCGTATGGACCACGCGCTGCGTCGCGCTGCGATCGAGACCGGATGCGCGAGCGATATCGACGAGGGTCATGTGACGGCTCGGGCCGTCGAAGGCGTGCAGCACCTGGAAGGCTTTTTCAGTCGACCCGACGAAGAGCGATGAGCGCTGAGCCGCTTTTTCATCGGGCTTTTCCGGCGTGCCAGCGGCGCTTTTGACCATGCTTGTGTGGGGTTTTGAAAGTATCGGATTGTGAGTAATCTCGATTGTAGTGCAATCGAAACACGCATTTATAGCCGATTCGTGGCCGATTGCTATTTCGTGGAGCAGTGATGCTTGCCTCTGTCGCTGAATACCGGATCGCTGCACGGCGGCGCCTGCCGCGACTTGCGTTTGACTATCTGGACGGCGGCGCCGAAGACGGCGATGCATTGCGGCGTAATAGCGACGTGTACCGGCAATGGCTGTTCAAACCGCGCGTGCTCAAGGACGTGTCGCGCTGTTCAAGCACGACGCAATTTTTTGGACGTGAAGCGGCCGCACCGCTGATCGTGGGACCGACGGGTCTGAACGGACTCTTCTGGCCACGCGCCGACGAACTGCTCGCGCAAGCCGCGAGCCGAGCCCGGTTGCCGTTCGTGTTGTCCACTGCATCGACG
>DASYLW010000272.1:0-17831 GCA_036009385.1 Caballeronia sp. | reverse complement strand
CCGGAGCCGTCGTAGCGAAGTCGGGCGAAGCCATCGAAGCCGTGACAAGCGTCAGCGCGACCAGAGCGTTGACATCCTGACGGGCGATGGCGTCGAGCAGCGGCGCGATTGCGTCTTCTCCCTGCGCTGTATGCGTTGCGTCGATGGATTTTCGATGGTCGCGCACCCGGTCTTTCGCGCGATGCACTATTTGCCGGCAATGCGCGGCGCTCCGGTCAAGGATCTTCGCGATACTCGCGTAGTCCGCCTCGAATGCCTCGCGCAGCAGAAATGCCACTTGTTCTTCCGCCGACAGGCGGTCGAGCACGAGGCGCATTCCGTACGATAAATCCGACGCCTGTTCCGCGAGTGTCTCGGCCGACGGAGCGTGATCGAAGGGATCGAAACCGTCGAGTTTATCGATACCGCCCGGCAACGGCGCCTCATGTTTCAGACGCCGCAAGCGGTCGATGGCGGAGCGTTTTGCGACCGTCGCGAGCCATGCCGCGGGTGTGTCCAGCGCATTGTGTCCTGTAGCGGCCACCGTGCGCTGATGCAGATGCCATTTGACGAACGTGTCCTGGACGACGTCCTCGGCGTCCGCGCGCACGCCAAGGATCCGGTAAGCCAGCGAAAACAGCCGTGCGCGCGACGCCTCGAAGAGGGCCAGTTGCGGGGTGAGTTGCGCCGTGTCGCGATCGATATCCGTATGACCAGTCATGCAGGTTCCCCTCAATTACGCGCTTTGGGCATGTATTGGCCTGACGGCCGGCGGCACGCCAATGTGACAACCCCAGGCAAAAATATATCGCGTGAACGGGCGTCACGCACAGACGGCCTTAAGCGTCATATCGGTTGAAGGCATTCACAACGAGCAAAAAGCAAAGGAACCGCAACGATATGAATCCCCAAAACCTGGGCCTCGTGCCGACCGTCATAGAGCACTCGGGACGCGGCGAGCGCGCCTACGACGTCTTTTCGCGGCTGCTGCGCGAACGCATCGTCTTCCTGGTGGGACCGGTGACGGACCAGACGGCGAGCCTGGTTGTCGCGCAATTATTGTTTCTCGAAGCCGATAACCCCGAGAAGGACATCGCGCTCTATATCAATTCGCCGGGAGGTTCGGTCTACGACGGCATGGCGATCTTCGACACCATGCAATTCATCCGGCCGGACGTGTCCACGCTGTGCACCGGATTCGCCGCGAGCATGGGAACGTTCCTGCTGACCGCGGGTGCGAAGGGCAAACGCTTTGCGCTGCCCAACGCGCGCATCATGATCCACCAGCCATCGGGCGGCTCGCAGGGTACAGCAGCCGATATTGCCATCCAGGCCGAAGAGGTGCTCTATTCGCGCCGGCGCCTGAATGAAATCATGGCCGAGCGCGCGGGGAAGAGCGTGGAGCAGATTGCCGCCGACACCGACCGCGATAATTTCATGTCGGCGGATCAGGCGCGGGAGTATGGGCTGATCGATGAAGTACTGACGCAGCGAGCGGCTTGAACCGAACAGCTCATTCAGCCAGAAAGCCAGCCGCGCAAATGACGAAGCCTCGCAGTTTTCACTGCGAGGCTTCGTTTTCAGCTTGGTGCGTGAGGTCGGACTCGAACCGACACGACATTGCTGCCGTCAGGACCTAAACCTGGTGCGTCTACCAATTTCGCCACTCACGCGCGTTTGTGCGGCTAGTTTAAAGCGGGTTCGTCGAGCCTAACCCCGCTTAAATCATCTTCGGGAAAGCGAATTTCCCGGCGACGCAGTGCGTGCGTCGCGCCAAGCCCGGCATTCTAACCGAATCGATGGCCGATGTCTCCATGTGCGCCATGCACGCCGGAGTGACTCACACCGAGTGCCGGCAAAACCCGGCCCAATGCGCGCGAAAGCAAAACATCGAATATTCGCTGCCGACGTAACCTGAAAACACCCGCCCGAAACCCCCAAACCGGATTGCATAGCACGGACGGCGTGCTTACAATCGCCTCTCATTCTCGTTTGTCCATCCGCGGCCGGACTTACCCCTACTTACTCCGATGAATCGCACTTCGCGCAATCGCCTCGTTGCATGGCTCGGCATGGCTGCCATGTGGCTGGCTATTGTCGCGCCGGTAATTAGCCAGACGCTGGCGTCGCGTCAGCAGGGTGTCGATCCGCAAGCAGCGATCTGTTCCGCCGATGCCCTCGCGCAGATTGTTTCATCGGCGCTACGTTCCAGAGCGCAGGCTGCGGTTCAAAGCAACGAACAAACCGGTCATCACATGGCCGGCGCCGATTCGTTCGACGCCTGTTCGTATTGCGGTCTGCTCGCGCACAACGTGCCGCTGGCGTCCGCTCCGCCTGCGGCGCTGGTGCGGGTCGAACGCGTCACGCGCCTCGCTGCCGCGCCGGTTGTGCAAGTCGTTCACGTCAAGTCGTTCAATGCCGCGTCTCCGCGCGCGCCGCCCATCGTTTCCTGAAGTCCGTCCGTATCGACCGTCCTGGCTGTTTGCCGTGATTACGCGCGCCGTTTGAGCGTCCGTGGCCGGCCGGTCTGCGTCCACTCATTCAGGATTTTCTTCGATGCTCAAGCTCCTCAAGCGAGCATGGCAGCCGTCAGGCTGCCATGCCGCCGCGCGTTCGCACGCTTTCAGGTTTGATCGGTTCACATTGCAGCGCCACGCCTGCGTGCCACTTTCCCTGCTGGCGCCAGCCTTTGCGCTTGCTGCCCCCGCCACAGCCACTTTGGAGAGTCCGCCCGACAGTACGCGCGATCGCCGCGAAGGCGACGCCATCCAGCTCGCCCCGGTAGTAGTAACCAGCACCGCGGGTTCATCGACACGTTCCCCGCTCGATCCCAACCTTCCTGCCACGACCGCGACTGTCACCGCCGATCAGGCGCAATACTGGAACGTGGTCACGCCGGAAGACGTGCTGAAGTACGTGCCGAACATGGCGGTGCGCAAACGGTTTATAGGCGATGTGAATTCGCCGATCGCCGTGCGCGGCACGAGCAATTCGCAAACGGCGCGCGGGCTGGTTTACGCTGACGGCCTGCTGCTCAGCAATTTCCTCGGCAATACGTTCACGTTCGCTCCGCGCTGGTCGATGGTGTTCGCCGACGATATCGCGCGCACCGACGTGATCTACGGTCCGTATTCAGCGCTGTATCCCGGCAACTCGATCGGCGCGACGGTGGCCATCACCACGCGCATGCCGGAGAAGTTCGAAGCCGATGCCCACGTCCAGGCGTTCAGCCAGCATTTCGATCTGTTCGGCGTGAATCGCAGTTTCAACGGCACGAATTCGTCGGCGACTATCGGCGGCAAGAACGGCAACCTGTCCTGGCTGATCGGCGTCGATCATCTGGAAAACACTGGTCAGCCGTTGCAGTTCGCGACGCTGGCGGCGTCGGCTATTCGAGCGAAGCCGACCGATCGGCCGGTGACGGGCGCGGTTTTCTACAACGACCAGAACAACACCCGCACGGCGGTGCTGGGCGTGACAGCGGAAGGCATTGAGCGCACGTTCCAGGACCAGTTCAAGCTGAAGCTCGCGTATGACCTCACACCCGCTTTGCAAGCGGGTTTCATGCTCGGTTACTGGCATCAGAAATACAACAGCGATACGCAATCGTTTCTCCGCGATGCCACCGGCAACCCGGTCTATAGCGGCCTCGTCAATATTGGCGGCTACGAATACAACGTACCTGCCGCCGCGTTTGCGCCAAGCCAGGGTTCGAGCGAGAACTTCCTGTATGGGCTGTCGCTGAAAACACGGAACGCGACTGGCTGGAACGCTGAAGCTATAGCGTCGTATTTCGATATCACGCAGAGCATTGCGCGCACCGCGAATTCGGGCGTGCCGGGCAATGGTGCGGGCACGATCGCATTCGGCGATGGCACGGGTTGGAAAACGCTCGACGTGCGCACGACCTGGACGCCCGAATCGACTACAGCGGGAATCGCCGCGCACTGGCTGTCGTTCGGCTATCACTACGACAACTATTTCCTCGATAACGAAACCTACAATACGCCGGTCTGGCGCGACGGCGGTGGGACGTCATTTGCGAACGCGTTCGGCGGGCGCACCGAGACGCAAGCCGTGTACGCGCAAGATGCGTGGCGGTTCCTGCCGCGCTGGAAGTTCACCTACGGCGCGCGCTACGAGAACTGGAACGCGTACGGGGGCACGCGGGCCGTTGGCGCGACCTCGCTGAATTACGCTGAAGTCAGCCAGAGCCACTGGTCGCCGAAAGCCTCCCTGTCTTTCGATGTCACGCAAGACCTCTTGCTGCGCGCATCGATTGGGCGGGCATACCGGTTTCCGACCGTCGGCGAGCTGTTCCAAGGGCAGATCACGGGTTTATCGATCGTCAATAACAACCCGAACCTGAAGCCGGAAGACGATCTCTCGAAGGAGATCACGGCTGAGTGGCAGCAGGGTAACGGCGTGTATCGATTCACGCTGTTCCAGGACGATGTGAAAAACACGTTGTTCAGCCAGACGAACACCACCGTGATTCCGAACATCACGAATTTTCAGAACATCGACAAGGTGCGGTCGCGGGGTATCGAAACAAGTTACGAAGGGCAGGACGTGCTGATTCGCGGCCTGGACCTCACGGCGGGGCTGGCGTACACGCAATCGAAGATCATCGCGAACAGCGGCAACCCGGCGTCGGTGGGCAAGTACTTCTATCGGATCCCGTTGTGGCGCGCGAACGTGGCCGCCACCTGGCGCGCGACGAGCCAGAGTGCTGTGACCGTCGCCGCGCGTTATTCGGGCCGCGAATACAACACGCTCACCAACACCGATACGAACCCGAATACCTACGGCGGCACGAGCACGTACACCGTCGTCGACGCCAAGTTCACCTTCCGTCCGACGAAGCGAACCGAACTCGGCATCGGCGTGGATAACCTCTTCGACCACCGTTATTACGTGTTCCATCCGTACGCAGGACGAACGGTTTATGTCGAAGGCCGGATCGGGATCTGACGGTTGGTTTGGGTCTCCCGGGTCTGCACTTAACTTATAGAAGGACGCCTCACATGCAATCCGCTTCTCTCTCCGATGCACGCATCGCTGCGCGGCATCGGTTGTTATGGCGCTGGCATTTCTATGCCGGCTTGTTTGTCATGCCGCTGCTGCTGGTGCTCGCTATCACCGGCACGCTGTACTGCTTTCAGCCGCAGATCGAGCCGCTGCTGTATCACGAGCGCATGATCGTCGATGCCCGCGCCGAGCCGAGTCTGAGCCAGCAAATCTTGCTCGCGAAAGCGACAGCAGTCGAACCGCGCGATGCCGTGCCGACCACTGCGGTGATCAACGCTGATCGACACCGCAGTGCCGAATTCGTATTCCGCCTGCGGACAGGATCCAGCGAAAGCGTCTATCTCAATCCGTACACGGGCGAGGTGCTGGGCAGGCTGAGCGTCGAGAACCGCTTGATGAAGCAGATTCGCAATTTGCATCGCGGATTGATGCTGGGCAAGACCGGCGAGATCCTGATGGAACTGGCGGGCTGCTGGACGCTGGTGATGATCGGAACGGGCATTGCCTTGTGGTGGCCGAGAGCGCGTCAGGCAGGCGGTCGATTCCTGCCGCGGTTATCTTCGTTGAAAGGCCGGGCGTGGTGGCGTGAATTGCATGCGGTCGGCGGGGCATGGCTCGCGATTGGCGCGCTGTTCTTTGTACTCAGCGGCTTGCCGTGGTCGAGTACATGGGGCAAGCAATTCAAGGCGTTAGCGACGTCCGCGCAGCTTGGTTATCCGCAAGGGGCGTGGGGCAAGCCCCATGTGCATTCGGCGAAGCCCGCGATAGACATGGCCGATCCGTCGATGGCCGGCATGAAGATGGATGATCTGCCGTTGCCGCAGACGCCGTGGGCAGTGGGCGCAACGCATGTTCCCCAGAGCGCCGCTGATGCTGGAGACGCCACTATTGCGCTCGACAAGGTCATTGCGTTGGCCGCGCAAGCGGGCGTCAGGGACGGCTACGACATTGCGTTGCCGATCACTGCCGATGGCGTGTACACGGTGTCGTATTTTCCATCCGACCCGCAGGATGAACGCACATTGCACATCGATAGATACAGCGGCCAGATTCTCTCGGACATCGCGTATCGCGATTACGGGCGAGTAGCGCAGTGGATTTCGTATGGCACATCGCTGCACATGGGGCGCTATTTCGGCGTGGCGAACCAGATTCTCGCGTCGTTCATCTCGCTCGGGCTCGCGGCGATGTCGATCAGTGGTTTCGTGATGTGGCGCAAGCGCAAGCCGGGCAGGGCGGTCGGCGCGCCGTCGAGACCGGTTCTCGATCCACCCATGCGCGCATGGATCGGCGGCCTGACTGCGCTCGGTATCGTCTTCCCGATGATGGGTCTGACGATGCTGATAGTGTGGATATGGGACCGATTGCTGTTCAGTCCCGGCAAGGTTGCCCGCATGCCGTGAACGACGGTGAACGAGAGTGAACGAATTAACGGGCGAGCGGGCGGCGCATCGCTGGCCGCCCGCCCGCTCGCTTGGCGGACTTATCTTGAACCGAACTTCAATCGCGTAAGTTGTTCGGCTTCGTTCGCCAGCAGCGTCGCCGCGTCGCGGATTGCGACCTCCAGCGTGATCGGCCCGGGCGCGGGCGAAAAACAGCCGCTGAAGTGCTCGGACAAACGCGGCAGGGCGGCCGGATCAATAGCGCCTGAAAGCAGCGACGCTTCCACACCATGCGCACGAGCGTGCTGACACGCGATGAACGGCGCCTTGCCATGCAGCGTCTGCACGTCCGAGCGTCCTTCGCCCGTGATCAACCAGCTCGCGCCGTCGAGCGCCTCATCCAGCCCCACTTCTCGGGCGACCACTTCCGCGCCGGCCTCGAAACGCGCGCCCAGCATATGCAGCGCAAATCCGAGCCCGCCCGCCGCACCCGCGCCGGGTTTATCGCGCCCGCTACGTTGCAGCGCCGGTTCGAGCAAGTCAGCGAAATGACCGAGCGCTGCATCGATGCTCGCGATCTGATCGGGCGTCACGCCTTTTTGCGGCCCGAAAATCGCCGTCGCACCGTGCTCGCCGGTGAGCGGATTGTCCACGTCGGACATGCCCGTGAATTCGGCCTCACGCATGCGCGGATCGAGCCCCGTTACATCAATGCGTGTAATTCGCGCAAGTTGCGAGGGCACCGGTTCGAGCGGTTTGTTATCTGCATCGAAGAGTTTCAGGCCCAGGCCCACCAGAAGCCCCGCACCGCCGTCGTTCGTGCTGCTGCCGCCCAGCGCGACATAGAACTTGCGCACGCCTAGATCGAGCAGCGCGCGGATCGCTTCGCCCATGCCGAGCGTGCTGCGCTCGGCGACCGGTACGGCCATGCCGTCCGGGTCCGTGATTCCCACGACTTCCGCCGTTTCCACCACTGCGCTGCCGTCGGCCAGCAAACCCGTGGCGGCTTCGCGGCGCTTGGCCGCCGCGCCCCGCACATCGATCAAACGACGTTCGCCGCCCGCCGCGAGCATGGCGTCGAGCGTGCCTTCGCCGCCGTCGGCCATCGGCACGATGCGGATGACGGCATCGCTGCGCGCGCGCCGGATACCGCTCGCAATGGCGTCTGCGACTTGTTCTGCGCTAAGCGAACCCTTGAAAGAATCCGGGGCGATCACTACAACGGGAGAAGGGGCGGGGGCGGAAAAACCGGCAGCATGGGAATTCGGCATGATGTCTCGAGTTATGAATTTGCTTGAAATCTAGCGACACGGCCCGAATTAATCAAACCTTATGCGTGTACGGCATGCTTTCGATGCGCGCAGGCAATGCAATCCGTGCTGCGGCGGATCGCACGCGCGTTCGGAAAAACGCGTCGGCCGGAGCGAAACCGGAACTCGGCCGGAACTCGACCGTAACGACGTCGCGGGGTTTGAGGACCGTAAAATTCGCACCAAAACCGCGAAAATGGGCCGGATTTGTCGATATCTGGCAGAGCAAACCCTCATCCTCCACGGCCCTTGCGAATAGTTTGGTAAAATGTTTGGCTCGGTTGACTCAAACCGGCGCGTACGGCTTCCAGACACGGCTTGGCGGATCTACGGTATTGAGCTCTGGCAGTGTTTGCCAATGCGCTCAGTCTGCTGCTTGCATTGTTCAGGAATCACTGTGTGCCGTGCGCCTATCGTGGCGCGAGATCGAACCAGAACTGACCAGACACACGAACCCGAATACTCGATTTACTCTAGGACGATAGAAGCCATGGCTAACGTTGTTGAAAACCTCGGCAAGCTGGAACGCCGTGTGACGATTTCCCTGCCGAAAGATACGGTGCAAAAGGAAGTGGATTCGCGTATCCGTCAGCTGGCGAAAAACGTGCGCATGCCGGGTTTCCGCCCGGGTAAGGTGCCGCTCAAGATGGTGACGCAGCAGTACCAGGGCCAGGTTGAAGCTGAAGTGCTGAGCGACAAGGTAGGCAAGGAATTCTTCGACGTCACGCGCACGGAAAACCTGCGTGTGGCAGGCCAGCCGAGCTTTGCGCCCAAGGGCGGCGAAGTCGCTGACGAAGCGGCCGAATACGCGTTCGACGCAACTTTCGAGGTGTATCCGGAAGTGAAGATCGGCGACGTGGCAACGGCTGAAATCGAACGCACGGTCACGACTATCTCGGAAGCTGAAATCGACCGCACGCTGGAAATCCTGCGCAAGCAGCGCGTGCACTACCACGCACGCGGCGAAGGCGGCGAGCACGGTGACGGCGGCGCGGATACGGCAGCTAAAGACGGCGACCGCGTGACCATGGACTTCGTCGGCAAGCTCGACGGCGTGCTGTTCGAAGGCGGCAGCGCTGAAGACTTTACGTTCGTGCTGGGCGAAGGCCGCATGTTGCCGGAATTCGAAACGGCGGCGCTCGGCCTGAAGGTCGGCGAGTCGAAGGAATTCGACCTCAAGTTCCCCGACGACTATCACGGCAAGGACGTGGCCGGCAAAACGGCCCAGTTCACCATTACGATGAAGAAGATCGAATGGGCGCACCTGCCGGAAATCGATACCGAATTCGCGAAATCGCTGGGTGTGGAAGACGGCGACACGACCAAGATGCGCGGTGAGATCAAGGACAATCTGGAGCGTGAAGCCAAGCGCCGCACGCAGCAGATCGTGAAGAACCAGGTCATGGATGCCTTGCTGAAGATCTCCGAACTCGACGTGCCGAAGGCGCTGATCGAGCAGGACCAGCAACGTCTGGTGGAAATGGCGCGCCAGGATCTGCAACAACGCGGTGTGCCGAACGCAGCGGACGCGCCCATCCCCGCAGAAATGTTCGCGGAACAAGCTGAGCGCCGCGTCAAGCTGGGCCTGGTTCTGGCCGAACTGGTCAAGACCAACGACCTGCAGGCGAAGCCGGAACAGATCCGCGCGGAAGTCGACGAATTTGCGAAAAGCTACGAGGACCCGAAGGAAGTCGTCCGCTGGTATTATTCGAATCAGCAGCGCCTCGCCGAAATGGAAGCGTATGTTGTGGAAAGCAACGTCGTGGACTTCGTGCTCGGCAAGGCCCGAGTGAGCGACAAGGAAGTAAGCTTCGAAGAATTGGCCAGCGCGACGGCGCAAGCGTAAGCAGCGTCGACAAGGCGTGCAGGGCCGTCGAGGTGACGGGCCGGCACGCCTTTTTTGCATTTCGGTTGTTGGTCCTGGTTGCCCGTTGTGCCGTTTTTCGGATGTTCCTTTGTCGTTCAGTATCCCTATTCCGAACAAGGAAATTGCATGACCTTTCGCGCTCAATTACTGGACACGCTCGCGTCGAACGCGCCGCATGATTTCGAAACCAAGGCGCTCGGTCTGGTGCCCATGGTTGTAGAAACGAGCGGCCGCGGCGAACGTGCCTATGACATCTATTCGCGCCTGTTGAAAGAGCGCCTGGTGTTCCTGGTCGGCGAAGTGAACGACCAGACGGCCAACCTGGTGGTCGCGCAGTTGCTGTTCCTCGAAAGCGAAAACCCCGACAAGGACATCAGCCTGTACATCAATAGCCCGGGCGGCTCGGTGTCGGCTGGCATGGCTATTTACGACACCATGCAGTTCGTGAAGCCGGATGTCGCCACGCTGTGCATGGGACTGGCCGCGAGCATGGGCGCTTTCCTGCTGGCAGCGGGCGCCAAGGGCAAGCGCGTTGCACTGCCCAATTCGCGCGTGATGATTCACCAGCCGCTCGGCGGCGCGCGTGGTCAGGCGTCGGACATCGAAATTCAGGCACGCGAAATTTTGTACCTGAAGGAACGTCTGAACCAGTTGCTCTCGCACCATACGGGTCAACCGGTGGAACGTCTTGCGCGTGACACCGACCGCGACAATTTCATGTCCGGCGATGACGCGCAGGCGTACGGTATCGTCGATCAGGTTCTTCACAAGCGTCCCTGAGGGCGTCCTTAACCGGGCGTCCCGACAGGACGTCGCGCCGGTCGTTGGGGAATAACGGGCCGGCTGTTCCGTTTTTGTCCATACGGACGTTGCGGTTTCGGGCCAGACCGCCATCGGCGGCGCGGCAACCCAAGCCGCGCGCCAAGGCTTGCGCCAACGCGGAAAACGGCGTCAAAGCACACGCCACACGCGCTTTCAGCCTACGCACAGGCCATTTCTGCGTAGGTGAATTGAGCGGCGTATTATGTAATCGAGTGTCCGGAGGCTCGCACATCCATGGCGGACAAAAAAGGTTCTAACAGCGAAAAGCTGTTGTATTGCTCGTTCTGCGGTAAGAGCCAGCACGAGGTCAAGAAGTTGATTGCAGGTCCTTCTGTGTTCATCTGCGATGAATGCATCGACTTGTGCAATGAAATCATCCGCGACGAAGCTGCCGGCGCGGCGGAAGAGGCTGGCCTGACGAAGTCGGATCTGCCGAGCCCGCAAGAGATCAGCGAGATCCTGAACCAGTACGTGATCGGTCAGGAACGCGCGAAGCGGATTCTTGCAGTGGCGGTGTACAACCACTACAAGCGTCTCAAGCATCTCGAGAAGAAAGACGATATCGAGTTGTCGAAGAGCAATATCCTGCTGATCGGACCTACGGGTTCGGGCAAGACCTTGCTCGCGCAAACGCTCGCGCGCATGTTGAACGTCCCGTTCGTGATTGCAGACGCAACCACGCTCACGGAAGCCGGCTATGTTGGCGAAGACGTGGAAAACATTATTCAGAAGCTGCTGCAGAACTGTAATTACGAAGTCGACAAGGCCCAGCGAGGCATTGTTTACATCGATGAAATCGACAAGATCAGCCGCAAGTCGGATAACCCGTCCATCACGCGCGACGTGTCAGGCGAGGGTGTTCAGCAAGCACTGCTGAAGCTGGTAGAAGGCACCATGGCTTCGGTTCCGCCGCAAGGTGGCCGCAAGCACCCGAACCAGGACTTCATCCAGGTCGACACCACCAACATCTTGTTCATCTGCGGCGGCGCGTTCGACGGCCTTGAAAAGGTCATCATCGATCGTACGGAAAAAACCGGCATCGGTTTTGGCGCAAGCGTTAAGAGCAAGAAAGATCGCGACGCGGGCGAAGTGCTGCGCGAAGTGGAACCAGAAGATTTGATCAAGTTTGGTTTGATTCCCGAACTGATCGGCCGTCTGCCCGTTGTGGCGACGCTCGGCAAGCTCGATGAAGACGCACTGATCAAGATCCTGACCGAGCCGAAGAATGCGTTGGTGAAGCAGTATCACAAGCTGTTCAACATGGAACGTGTGGACCTGGAGATTCGTCCGGGCGCGTTGAAGGCTATCGCGTTGAAGGCAATCCGTCGCAAGACGGGTGCGCGTGGCCTGCGGTCCATCTTGGAACAAGCGTTGCTGGACGTGATGTATGAATTGCCGGCAATGAAGGGTGTGAGCAAGGTCATCGTGGATGACAATACAATTGATGGCGATGGCAAGCCGCTTTTGATCTACGAAGACACGCCGAAGGTAGCAGGTTCTAACTGAGTTGGGCTGTGTGTCGGCGAAAAGCCGTTCATGGCAACGTGAACGGCTTTTTGTTTATTTTTCGGATATCTTGTGGACGTTACTGACACGTTACTGAGGCGAATTTTTTCGATTCATTGATCTTTTCCCACACGCTTAAGGCTTGCAATCCATTTTGACGGCCTTATTTACGACTGAACTGATTCCACTACTGGGGAAATGAAAATGTCAGGAACCCAACTCCTCCCGCAGGAACGCATTACTCTCCCGCTGCTCCCGCTGCGTGACGTAGTCGTTTTCCCGCACATGGTGATTCCGCTTTTTGTCGGACGACCCAAATCGATCAAGGCCCTCGAAGCCGCGATGGAAGGTGGCAAGCACATCATGCTTGTCGCCCAGAAGACCGCGGCGAAAGACGAGCCGACCGAAAAAGACATGTACGAAGTAGGATGTATCGCAAACATCCTGCAAATGCTGAAGCTGCCGGACGGTACCGTGAAGGTGCTGGTCGAAGGCTTGCAACGTGCCAAGACGCTCACGATCGAAGAACAGGAAACACAGTTTTCCTGCGACGTGATGCCGCTCGAACCCGACCACGCCGACAGCGCTGAAACAGAAGCGTTGCGCCGCGCGATTGTGTCGCAGTTCGATCAGTACGTGAAACTTAACAAGAAGATCCCTCCCGAGATCCTGACGTCGCTGTCGGGCATCGATGAAGCGGGTCGTCTGGCCGATACCATCGCCGCACATTTGCCGTTGAAGCTCGACCAGAAGCAACACATTCTCGAGATGTTCCCGGTCGTGGAACGCCTTGAGCATCTGCTTGCCCAGCTCGAAGCCGAAATCGACATTCTTCAGGTCGAGAAGCGCATTCGCGGACGCGTGAAGCGTCAGATGGAAAAGAGCCAGCGCGAGTATTACCTGAACGAGCAGGTCAAGGCGATCCAGAAGGAACTGGGCGAAGGCGAGGAAGGTGCGGATCTCGAAGAACTCGAGAAGCGCATCACCAACGCACGCATGCCGAAGGAAGCCAAGAAGAAGGCTGATGCCGAGCTGAAGAAGCTCAAGCTGATGTCGCCTATGTCGGCTGAAGCCACCGTTGTGCGCAACTACATCGACACGCTGATCGGCTTGCCGTGGCGCAAGAAGAGCAAGGTCAACAACGACCTCTCGAATGCGGAGCGCGTGCTCGACGAAGATCACTTTGGCCTCGAAAAGGTCAAGGAACGGATCCTCGAGTATCTTGCGGTCCAACAGCGGGTTGAAAAGGTCAAGGCGCCTATCTTGTGCCTCGTCGGGCCTCCGGGCGTCGGCAAGACCTCGCTGGGCCAGTCGATCGCCCGTGCAACGAACCGCAAGTTCGTGCGCATGGCGCTTGGCGGCGTGCACGACGAGTCCGAGATTCGCGGTCACCGCCGCACGTACATTGGGTCGATGCCCGGCAAGATCTTGCAGAGCCTGTCGAAGATCGGCGTGCGCAATCCGCTTTTCCTGCTCGACGAAGTCGACAAGATGGGCATGGATTTCCGCGGCGACCCGGCGTCCGCCTTGCTTGAAGTGCTCGATCCGGAACAGAACCATACGTTCGCCGATCACTATATTGAAGTGGATTTCGACTTGTCGGACGTGATGTTCGTGGCGACGTCGAACTCGCTGAACATTCCGCCGCCGTTGCTCGACCGGATGGAAGTAATTCGCCTCTCGGGTTACACCGAGGACGAGAAGATCAACATCGCGCAGAAGTACTTGTTGCCCAAGCAGATCCGCAACAATGGCTTGAAGGTTGGCGAGATGGACCTGACCGAAGAAGCGATCCGCGACATCATTCGTTACTACACGCGCGAAGCTGGCGTTCGTTCGCTCGAGCGCGAAATGTCGAAGATCTGCCGCAAGGTCGTCAAGATGCTTCTGCTGAAGAAGGCAGAAGGCGCGGTTCGGATCGACGGCAGCAATATCGATACGTTCCTCGGCGTGCGCAAGACCGACTTCGGTCTGGCCGCGAAGGAAAACCAGGTCGGTCAGGTGACGGGTCTCGCGTGGACAGAAGTGGGTGGCGACTTGCTGACCATCGAAGCCGCGGTGATGCCGGGTAAGGGCAACATCATCCGCACGGGTTCGCTCGGCGACGTGATGAAGGAGTCGGTCGAGGCAGCACGTTCAGTGGTGCGTTCGCGTTCGCGTCGTCTGGGTGTGTCGGATGAGGCGTTCGAGAAGAAGGACATCCACATCCACGTGCCTGAAGGCGCGACGCCGAAGGACGGTCCGTCGGCCGGTATCGCCATGACGACGGCGCTCGTGTCGGTGCTGACCGGTATTCCGGTTCGCGCAGACGTGGCAATGACAGGCGAAATCACGTTGCGCGGCGAAGTGTTGCCTATCGGCGGATTGAAGGAGAAGTTGCTGGCGGCGCATCGCGGCGGCATCAAGCTTGTCCTGATCCCGGAAGAGAACACGAAGGATCTGGCCGAAATTCCGGACAACGTGAAGAACTCGATCGAAATCGTTCCGGTTCGCTGGATCGACAAGGTGCTCGAGCTCGCGCTCGAACGTGTTCCAGCAGCACTGCCGGAAGAAGATGCCAAGCCGGCAACGCCTGCCGTCGCGGAAAAGAAGGACACGCCAGCAGCGGGTGAGTTCGTAAAACATTAATCATCACCAGGCGCCCGTCGAGGCGCGGCCCGAAGTGGCCGCGCCGGAGTCGAGCGAACCAAAACCCGCGTGGTCAGTGCGAACTGACCACGCGGGTTTTTTATTGACGCTTTTTATCGACGCTTTTATTGACACGTCTAACGCGCGTATCAGCGTATTAGCGCGTCAACGTTCAAGCAAAGAAGCGCTAATCAGGCTCAATCCCGGTTGACACCTGTCTTTCGGCTACTTCTAATGACCGCCGCACTTGGGGATTCCGGGCCCGTGCTAAAGCAGCCTGTCGTGAACCACCTCTTTGCAGCATCGCCCAACCACAAACCATTATTCGGGGGATCACAATGAACAAGACGGACCTGATCGACCATATTGCGCAGCAAGCTGACATCTCTAAAGCGGCGGCCGGCCGTGCACTCGAAGCCGTGATCGGCGGAGTCAAGACGACGCTGAAGAAGGGCGGCTCGGTGACGCTCGTCGGCTTCGGCACCTTTGCTGTGGGCAAGCGGACGGCGCGCACTGGCCGTAATCCCCGTACCGGCGATGAGATCAAGATCAAAGCCGCGAAGGTTCCGAAATTTCGCCCTGGCAAAGCGCTAAAAGATGCGCTAAACTAGCGGACTCGCTGGATACGGACTTGTTTGTTTAAACAATTCGGTCTGGCGGAGCGGGTCACACACTCAGTGTGCATAACGTGTGAAGATCGCTCCAGAAGATCATCCAGAAAGATTGAATAAAGTTGCACAAGATTGCCGAAGCGGGTGCTTAGCTCAGTTGGTAGAGCGGCGCCCTTACAAGGCGTAGGTCGGCGGTTCGAGCCCGTCAGCACCCACCACCGTTTCGCAAGCAACGTCGAAAGCAGTCTGAAGAAGTGCAGAGTAGTATCCGAGAACCCGCAAAGCTATAGGCTCTGCGGGTTTTTTATTGCCCGCGAATTGTCCGTGAATATCCGGTTTCCTCCAGCCAAAATCCGAAGTTTGTGCGTGATTTTTTTGCGCTCGAAACGGCCGGTGCCAAAGTATGTTCAAACTTCCGTCTGGACGTCGCGCGATCCGCGAGTTGGTGCAGGCCGAGACCGTCAAGCAATTGGGCCTGGATCACGTCGGCTTGCGCATTGATAGCGTCGGTGCCGAACGATTGGCCCACGACCGTACGTGCGGGGTGTGAGCCGTTAGACTGCTCGACGAGTTTGGCAATGGCTTGCGCCACGTCGTGCGGATTCGGCGCGGCCTCACTCTGGAACCGGGCGATCAACGTCTCCTCCATCTTGCCGGGGATCGCGCCAATGCCTCCCTACGCGCCGCCGCGCTCGGCATCACCCGGCATCTGGGCGCTGGAGAAATAGTTGCTTGGCTGCACGAGGACAACATCGACGCCCAGCTGCGATAGCTCATAGCGGTAGCTGTCGCTTAATGCCTCGATAGTGAACTTCGACGTGCCGTAGAGTCCGAAAAAAGGGAAGATCACCCGACCGAGGATCGAGCCGATATTCACGACCAACCCCTCGCCTTGGCCCCGGAGACTTGGCAACACGGCTCTCAGCATCCGTTGAATGCCGAATACGTTCACATCGAAGAGCGCACGCATCTGGTCCGTCGTGAACGTTTCGGAGATGCCGGCTAAACCGCTACCCGCGTTATTGACCAGGACGTCGATGCGCCCCGCCTGGGCGAGCACAGAGGTCACGGCGCGCTCGACGGAGGCGTCGTTTGTCACGTCGAGTTCGACGACGTGAATCCCCTTGGCGCGAGTGCCTCGGCATGGAGCCGGTTACAACCGGCGATATCGCGCATGGAGGCGAATACGTTGTGTCCCGTGTGCGCGAGCGTCTCCGCAGTGTCGCGTCCGAAGCCGCTGCTAGCTCCGGTGAGAAGGATGGTCTTGGGCATGATGAGTTACTTCCGCTAGGTAAGGGGCTTCACAAGGACGCGAGCCTGTACGCTGTCACACCTGAGCTTCTGGAGGAAGGACAAGCGGCCGCAACCATTCCGTTCGACGATGGCGCTCTGAATTAGAAGCCATTCGACATCTAATTAAAAATCGATCGACTTTTGAAGTCAATGGATTCATCTTCTTCAACCATGGCGAATGTCGATGGAATTCAATTTGGATTTCATGTAACATCTATATAAGAACGGCCTTTACGGTCGCTGCGTGGCAAACGGGCGGAAAGACATGAGAAAATCAAGGCAAGAGACTGCTGAAACACGGCAGCGCATCATAGAGGCTGCATCTGAGGAGTTTCGCCGCGATGGGTTTGACGGCATCGGTCTGGCTGATCTTATGGCCGCAGCAGGACTGACTCACGGCGGTTTTTACAAGCATTTCGAGTCGAAAGAGCAGGTGGTCGAGGAGTCACTCGCGCTTGCTATCGAGTCGATGGTCGAGTCAATGAAACAGACAGCATCGGCAACGCCCCGCGCACGCGGGCTTCACGCTGTCATCGCAGATTATCTTTCCGTCAAGTATCGGGACGACGTGGCGGGCGGCTGCCCGTTCGTTGCGTTGGGAAGCGACATGGCGCGAAGCGGTGACGCCGTGCGAGAGGCCGCGACAAGCGGTTTTATGAAGATGGTGGACGTCATTGCCAGCCAACTCGATGGCTCCTCGCCTGCAGCCGCGAGGAAAGAAGCTCTCGTGATGTTATCGACGATGATCGGAGCTGTGACCATGGCGCGAGTTGTAACGGACTCCAAACTTTCGGCATCCATACTTCAGCAGGCGCGCAAGCACTTGACGCGCCCGTCTTGATCGCGACGTGTGTGCTATGCCGTATTGATATGCAATAGCACGGACGGCAAGCAGCTGAGCTGGGGTCATCGGAAAGAGATGGATCGTTCTTCGCGACTTCATGGCCTGGCGAGGAGAGGCCCTTTTGGGACCTGCTCAGATTCATCGGGCGCTCTCCATTGCTATTTAGCCGGCCCGGCGCGTTACCTAATCCCGTTCTCGAATACGGCCGCTAGGCGCATTCATCCGTCCGTTGATCTCGTGACAGTTTCCCAAGCGTCAAATTCTGCACTGAGTAACGAGAGCTTCTCCCGAACCAAACCGAGCGCATCACTTCCCAGCAGAAGATGCGATGGCGGCTCGTCGCTTTCAATAACGGCCAACATGGCACGCGCCGCTTTCACGGGATCGCCGAGCTGCCTGCCGCTTTTCTCTTCCCGCCCTTTTCTGATCGGGTCGAACAGAGAATCGTAGTCCGGGATCGAGCGCGGTGTTCGAACCATCGAACGACCGGCCCACTCAGTGCGAAAAGACCCAGGTGCTACTGCGGTCACGTGGATACCGAACGGCTTGACTTCTTTG
>DASYLW010000271.1:0-16236 GCA_036009385.1 Caballeronia sp. | reverse complement strand
TCCCCGGCAAGCAGCGTATTCCCGACATTCGTATCAACGATGCCCGCACGATCAACGCGGAGATTGTGGCGGTCGGATGCCCGAACTGCACGGCGATGCTGGAAGGCGTAGTAGGTACTCGGCCGGAAGTGCTGGACGTGGTGGAACTGGTTGCAGCGGCGCTGGAGTAAGCAATGGACACCATCAAACGAATCGATCCACGCCGGCCGTTTTCCATCACGGCTGAAGGGCTCAAGCGCATTACTCTGGGTTTTGTCGGCGTGGCGGCTGAAAGCAATGCTGCTGCGCTGGGCGGCCATCGTGATCAGGCGAAGCCGCGTCGTACGACTTCGACCGCGCAACGCTCGCTGCTCGTGGCCGCACACAGCGATCGCGGTTCCCTCGATGACCACGCGCGCCAGACGCTTGCGGCAGCGGCGTTACTCGCGGACCCGACAACGCAAGTCGTATTGCTTGTGCTGGGCGAACTGAAGGACGGCGCAGCTGCGCTTGGCGCGGACAAGGTGATCGAGATGGCGTCATTCGATCGTCGTGCATTCGCACCCGATGCCGCTTTAGATGCGCTCGCCAAGTGTGTTGCGGCGTACTCGGCCGCGCATGTTTTCCTCCCCGACAACGCAACCGGCGACGGCGATCTAGGCCGCCGATACGCCGCTCAAGCAAAAGCATCGGTGGCGGCGCACGTAGTTGAAATAGACGCTACGCACGTAGCGGTTTATACCCAGGCCCGCAAGGCGTTTGCTGTGCGTTCGCTGCCCGATGTGATCTTGCTGGCCCCGAATGCCGTCGATGCAAGATTGCCGTTTGTTGGCGCGGGAGAACGTGTAGCGGCTGAGCAATTTTTTGCTGAAAGCCATACGAACAACGCGAGTCCCTACAAAGACCTGGGCATCGAAGAAATCGATGCTGCGCACGTCGCGCTTGAGGAGGCGGATTTCATTGTGTCGGCGGGTAATGGCGTGACTGACGTCCCGGCATTTGAGCGGCTTGCCAGCACGGTAGGCGCTGCAATCGGCGCAAGCCGTGTCGCGGTAGACGATGGCAAGTTTCCCCGCGACAAACAGATCGGGGCGACGGGCAAGACGGTCGACGCCAGCATCTACATCGCGTTTGGTATCTCCGGCGCAGTGCAGCACCTGCAGGGCATCAAGGATTGCCGTCACGTGATCGCGGTGAACCTGGACGCGAGCGCACCCATTGCGAAACGCGCGAACCTGACGATCGTCGGCGACGCGCAGGAGACGATCGCGGCGCTGACCGATGCCGCCGCGGCCGCGCGAAACATGCGTGCCAACCGGGGCTCGCTAACAACGTCCGGGGGCAGCGCCGCGAGTGCAGCGAAGCTGGAAGGAGCGCTCGCATGAATTTCACCAAGCACGCTCGGGGAGCATTCAATTGACTAGCGTGAGCAAGACACCGACCACGAACCGCCTGAGCAGGATCGCAGTGCTCGTGTCAGTGGGCCGTCATCCGGTGAGCGGAACTGCACGCTACAGCCGCAACGACGCCGCCGCGCTGACCTTGGCAACGACGCTCGCCGCCCAACACCAAGCTACGCTCGACGTGTTGCATGCAGGTGATCCAACCAGTCCCGCACTGCGCGAATATCTCGCGTTAGGCGCTGCAAAAGTGGAAGTGCTGGCCGTAGCCGCAGGCGATGACATTGCCCCGGCGCTGACCGCGCGCTTAAAGGGTTACGACCTTGTTTTGACCGGCACTCGCGCGGAAGGGACCGAAGACAGCGGCATGCTGCCGTACCAGCTCGCTGACGCATTGGGTATTGCGCTGCTTGCATCGGCAGTGGATATCAACATTGAAGCCAACATTGAATCGGCACGCATCACCGTTCGGCAATTCCTGCCGAAAGGGTTGCGTCGTCGCGTGCAGGCAAGCTTGCCCGCGCTGGTCGCGGTGCATCCCATGGTCAACGCCACGCCGCGATACGCGTACGCCAAACTGCGTGAAGGCACGATCGAGCCGGTGCTGGTGAGCGCCGCCCACCCGGCAGAGAGCACCGCGTGGACGATCGAGCCCGCGACCGCAAAACCCGTGCGGCTCGCGGCGGCCGAAAAACGTTCGGGCCACGCGCGCATGCTCTCGGCCACGACTACGGAAAGCCGGGGCGGCAGCGTCGTAATTGAAGGGACTTGCGTCGAAAAAGCACAAGTGATCCTGGCGTATTTGCGCGAGCATCAACTCGTCGATTACTGATTTGCGACACGAAAATTCCCGCGCGTTCAAGGTCGGGCGGGGCACCAAAACACGGAGTACACGATGAAAGTTTCCGCAGACGTTCGCGCAATGATCGAACGCCGCAAGAAGGGTCACACGCTGGAAGCGCCGTTCTACGCGAGCGAGGAAATCCACGCGCTCGACATGGATGCGATCTTCCGGCGGCACTGGATCCAGGTCGCGGTCGAGCCGGACGTGCCGGAAGCGGGCGACTACATGACGGTGGAGCTCGGTAACGACTCCATCCTGATCGTGCGCGACGACGACATGCAGATCCGCGCGTTCCATAACGTTTGCCGGCATCGCGGTGCGCGCCTGTGCAGCTCTGAGAAGGGCTCGCTAGGCAATATCGTGTGCCCGTATCACAGCTGGACCTACAACCTGAACGGCGACCTGATGTTCGCCGAACACATGGGCGAGCAGTTCGACAAGTGCAAGCACAGCCTCAAGAAGATCCACCTCGAGAATCTCGCGGGACTGATTTTTGTCTGTCTCGCAGAAACGCCGCCGGCCGATTTCGCCGTATTGCGCGCTTCAATGGAACCGTATTTGCTGCCGCACGGGCTTGCCGACTGCAAGGTGGCCGCCGCCATCGACATCATCGAAAAGGGCAACTGGAAGCTCACGATGGAGAACAATCGCGAGTGCTATCACTGCGTGGCGAACCATCCGGAACTGACCATCTCGCTCTACGAATATGGCTTCGGTTATGAGCGTTCCGCTGACAACGAAGAAGCCATGGCGGCGTTCGACAAGACGGTTGAAGAACGCACTCGGCAATGGGAAGCAATGAACTTGCCGTCGAAGGAAATCGACCGGCTGGCTGACCTTGTCAGCGGTTTCCGCACGCAACGTTTGCCGCTCGATCGCAGCGGCGAGTCGCAGACGATGGACGCCAAGGTGGCGTCGAAGAAATTGCTCGGCGGCTTTCAACAAGCCGACCTCGGCGGCCTCTCGTTCTGGACGCAACCGAATTCGTGGCATCACTTCATGAGCGATCATATTGTGAGCTTCTCGGTGATCCCGCTGTCGGCCGGCGAGACGCTTGTGCGCACAAAATGGCTCGTGCACAAAGACGCGAAGGAAGGCATTGACTACAACGTCGACAGTTTGACCGCCGTATGGCGTGCCACGAACGACCAGGACCGTGCGTTGGTGGAATTCTCGCAACTGGGCGTGACGAGCAGCGCCTATGAACCGGGTCCGTATTCGCCATTCACGGAAGGCCTCGTGGAGAAATTCTGCGAGTGGTATATCGGCCGGCTCGACGACTACGCGAGCACGCCGGATGAAGCGAACGTGAGCACGCATGGCGAGAAAGTCGTGTCGTTCAAGCGCTAAGTTCAAGCGCCAGGTCATCAAGCAAACAACCGAACAAAAACGTCGCACTCAAAGCTATAGCGGAGAAACAGATGATGCGCGATCAGGCGACGTTCGAGCCTGCCCCGAACCGGGTCACTCAGCCCGGGTTCTGGGGCATGCTTCCCGCCCGTTGGGATAGCGACACCGACGAGACGCTCGTCTGCTGCCACGTTCGTCAGGAAACGCACGACGTAAAGAGCTTTTTCTTTCGTGCGCCTGCTGAACGGACCTTCGTTTTCGAGCCGGGTCAGTTCATTACGCTCGAGCTGGAGATAGACGGCGAAGCGATCAATCGCTGCTATACGATTTCCTCACCGCCTACGCGTCCTCACACCATTTCCATCACGGTTAAGCGCGTGCCAGGCGGCAAGGTGTCGAACTGGCTGCACGACAATCTTCAGACGGGTGGCAAGGTTCGCGTTCTGGGACCCGCCGGCGAGTTCACCTGCGCGCGGCATCCGGCGCGCAAGTTCCTGTTTTTATCGGCGGGATCGGGCGTCACGCCGTTGATGTCCATGAGCCGTGCGCATCACGAACTCGGCGAGGATCGCGACATCGTGTTCGTGCATAGCGCCCGCACGCCCGACGACATCATCTTCGCGCGCGAGCTCGATCTGATCGCGTCGAACCACACGAACTTCCGCACGGCGTTTGTGTGCGAACGGGTGGGCACACGGACCAACTGGCCGGGCGTGACGGGTTTCCTCACGCTGCCCTTGCTCAAGCTTGTCGCGCCGGATTTTATGGAGCGGGAAATCTTTACCTGCGGTCCGGCGCCTTACATGAAAGCGGTGCGCGATCTGCTGGCGGAAGGTGGCTTCGACACGTCGCATTATCACGAGGAAAGTTTCTCCTTCGAGACGATTTCAGAAGTCGCGGCGCAACTGACAACCACTCACGTCGCCGATGCATTGCAATCTGCTGAGGCGTTCGCGGAGATGCGCGAAAGCACGGCTGGTTTCGACCTCTCGCCTGACATTGTCCCTGCGCCTGTGGAGACCACGTTCAAGGTAAGTTTTGCCAAGAGCAATCGCGAGATCGAGTGCGGCAGCACGCAGCACGTTTTGGATGCGGCCAAGAAATCGGGCGTGCGCTTGCCGGCATCGTGTACGCAAGGCATGTGCGGTACTTGCAAGGTCAAGCTGCTATCGGGCGAAGTCGAGATGAAGCATAACGGCGGCATTCGCCAGCGCGAGATCGACCAGGGTATGGTGCTCTTGTGTTGCAGTAAGCCGCTGACCGATCTTGTCGTCGATAAGTAGGGTATTCATCAGGGCCGGCGACGCACCCGGATTAAACGAGGTCGCATCCAGACAACTGGGTGTCGAAAAATAACCAGTCGGCACTTTTCTGGCCGGTGATTCTAAAGCCTTAATGGTGTGGACCGCAAAGGGGAGTACGACAATGAGACTGATCAAAAAACTGCTTGTTTTGAGCACTTTAAGTGCTGCGCTGGCTGCAACCAGCGCGGGTGTGATTGCGGCCGACGCGAAACCGACCATCAAGATCGGTTACGTGGAAGGCTGGGACGACAGCGTGGCGACGACGAACGTGGCGGCTCAGATCATCGAGAAGAAGCTGGGCTATCCGGTGCAACTCGTGCCGGTCGCCGCTGGCGTGATGTGGCAGGGGGTGGCGCGTGGCGACCTCGATATGACTCTGTGCGCCTGGTTGCCGATCACGCACGGTGCCTACTGGGAGAACTTCAAGTCGAAGGTCGTCGATCTCGGCACCAACTTTCCTGACGCGAAGATCGGTCTGATTGTGCCGGAAGATGTGGACGTCACGAGCCTGGCAGATCTTGAAGCGAAGAAGGCGGAGTTCGGAGGTCGGATCGTTGGTATCGACGCAGGTGCCGGCGTGATGCAGAAAGCGGGCGAGGCGATCAAGGCCTACAACCTCGACTACACGTTGATGCCGAGCTCGGGCAGCGCAATGACGGCAGAATTGGCGCGCGCGGAGAATGCGAAGAAGCCGATCATTGTGACCGGCTGGAAACCGCATTGGATGTTCGCGAAGTACAAGCTGAAATTCCTGGAAGATCCGAAGAAGGTGTTTGGTGAAGCGGAGCACGTCGACAACATCGTCAATCCGGGACTCGAAAAGAAGGCGCCTACCGTGGTCGCTTTCCTGAAGAAGTTCCAATGGAAACCGGGCGAGATCGATAGCGTGATGCTGGCAACGACGAACGGCGCCAAGCCGGCCGCCGCTGCCGATGCGTGGATCAACGCACATGGCGACCGTGTGTCGAGCTGGACTAACTAAAGGTCCCAAGCTTTAGCTTCAACAAAACGACAAAACGCCGCTTGCAAGCGGCGTTTTGCCGTTTTCGGAGACTCTTTTCAAAGGCTGATTACAGCACCACGGTCCGGTCGCCGTTGATAAACACGCGCCGTTCGATGAACGCCTTTACTGCACGAGCAAGGGTGATGCATTCCACGTCGCGGCCAGTCGCGAGTAGTCGCTCCGGCTTGTACGAGTGATCCACACGCTCGACCACTTGTTCGATGATCGGACCTTCGTCGAGGTCATCGGTCACGAAATGCGCCGTTGCACCGATCAGCTTCACGCCACGCGTATGCGCCTGGTGATAAGGCTTTGCACCTTTAAAACCGGGCAAGAATGAATGATGGATATTGATTGCGCGCGCGGCCAGTTTTCGGCTCGTCTCTCCTGACAATATCTGCATATAGCGCGCGAGGATCATCAACTCCGCGCCGGACGAGTCGAACAAATCGAGCAGGCGTGCTTCCTGTTGCGGTTTGGTATCGGCAGTGACGGGGAGGTGATGAAACGGCAGGCCATGCTGCACGGCAAGCGGTTCCAGATCACGATGGTTGGACCCGATCCCGACAATGTCCATCTTCAGCTCGCCCATGCGCCAGCGGAACAACAGGTCCGCGAGGCAGTGCTCGAGCTTCGACACCATGATGAGCACCTTCGGCCGCGCAGCCACCTTGTGAATTGCCCAGGTCATGGAGAAACGTTCGGCGATCGGCGTGAATTCCTGCTGCAACGCGGCGATCTGCAGCGTCTCATCGTGGCCCACGCCGTGGAAGACGCAGCGTACGAAAAAGCGCTGGCTGAGGTCGTCGTCGAAGACGGTGAGTTCATCGACATAACACCGGTGCCGGTCGAGGAAACCAACCACGGCGGCGACTTGTCCCGCGGCGCTGGGACAGGCCACCGTCAGCACGAGTTGATGAGAAACGGTTTCAGTATCGTTGCTGCCGGCCATGCGGTTCTCCACTATGCGGATGGCAGCGCCGCGAACGCAGCGCGCATACGTTGCAGTAGAACAAGTTGCATGGGGCGGCGGCTAGAAGCTAAACGCCGTGATGCTGGTATCGGAGCGTCAGGGGCTGCTCAGGCGGCAACGCCGCATTCAGCCAGCAGCCAGTCGCGAAACGCACATACGGTTAAAGTTTGAGCGCGTGGCGCATTCAAAAGATATCCGCCGTCGGTTGTGACCGGCGTGTCGAACAACTGGATCAGTTGACCACTTGCAACGAGTTCATCCACCAGCGGTTCCCAGCCAAGCGCCACCCCCTGGCCCATGATTGCCGCGTGCGCGACGAAGCCATAACTATTGAACGTGATGCCGCGATGCGCAGGCGGCGCCGCCAGCCCGTGCGCCGCGAACCAGCCATGCCACGACAGCCAGCGCTCCGGGTTGGTCGGCTCCAGATGCAGCAGCGGCAGGCTAACGAGGTCTGAAGGATCGCCGGGCTTGCCATGTCGCGCGAGGAACGCCGGGCTGCACACCGGCGTGACTCGCTCGGGAAATAGTTTGACCGTACCGCGTCCGGCCCAATCGGTTGCCGCATCGCCGAAGCCAATCACGATATCCGCGTGATCGTGATCGGCGGCGATTACGTCTTGCGCAGTGGTGATCCGCACGTCCACATCCGGCATCAGCGCCTTGAATTGCGACAGGCGCGGCATCAGCCAATACGTCGCGAACCCGAAGTCGGTGAGGAGATTCAGCGAGCGCTGCGCGGGCGCCGCGTGCCGCGCCCGGATGTCGTTGGTGGCAACGCGGATGGTGTCGAGGCTCTGGCGCACGGCTTCGAACAGGCGCACGCCGTCCTCGGTCAGCGTTACGCCCCGGTGCCCGCGCTCGAATAGCGCGGCGCCGAGGTTCTCCTCGAGTTGCACCACGCGCTGGCTGACCGCCGGCTGCGTCGAGCCCAGTTCACGGGCGGCGGCGGTGAAGCTGGCGAGACGCGCGGCGGACTCGAACATCGACAGCGCCTGCATAGGCGGCAAACGATCCTGCCTCGACATAAGTCCCCCTTATGAGCTCATAACGTTTTGCTCTCTTCACAGCGGCGAAATGAACAGCAATAGTGATGTGCGGCGCGGGCCGTCCACCGTGCGATGCCCGTGCCGCGTCACCTTCCTGATTCTATTCGAGCCTCGCCCCGATGCTTAAACGCAAACCAAATATCCTTATTCTGATGGCTGATCAAATGACACCGTTCGCGTTGTCGGCGTACGGCCATCACGTAACGAAGACACCGAACATGGACGCGCTCGCGGCCCGTGGCGTGGTCTTCGATTCGGCGTATTGCGCGAGTCCGCTCTGCGCGCCGTCGCGTTTTTCGTTCTTGTCGGGCAAGCTGCCCTCGGCGATAGGTGCCTACGATAACGCCGCCGAATTTCCCTCGCAAACATTAACTTTCGCCCATTACCTGCGCGCGGACGGGTATCGGACGATTCTCTCGGGGAAGATGCACTTTTGCGGTCCGGACCAATTGCACGGTTTCGAGGAGCGCCTGACTACCGACATCTATCCGGCAGATTTTGGGTGGACGCCGAACTGGGACGACTTCGAGACGCGCCCGAGCTGGTATCACAACATGAGCTCCGTGATCGATGCGGGGCCGTGCGTGCGCACGAATCAACTCGATTTCGACGATGAAGTGACCTACACCACGCGCCAGAAGTTGTTCGACATCGCGCGTGAGCGGCAAGCCGGGAAAGACGAGCGGCCGTTTTGCGTGGTGGCGTCGCTTACGCATCCGCATGATCCGTACGCGATCCCGCAGAAATACTGGGACATGTACCGGGACGAAGACATTCAAATGCCGGCGTACCGGGACACGCTGGATGCGGCCGACCCGCATTCGAAGCGCCTGCGTTATGTGTGCGAGACGGACAAGACGCCGCCGACGGACCAGCAGATTCGCAACGCACGCCATGCCTATTACGGCGCGATTTCGTATGTCGATGCGCAATTCGGCGCGATCCTCGAAGCGCTCGACCAGGCGGGACTCGCCGATGACACCATCGTGATCGTGACGTCCGATCACGGCGAGATGCTGGGCGAACGTGGCCTTTGGTACAAGATGACGTTCTTCGAAGGCGGCTGCCGCGTGCCGCTGATCGTGCATGCACCGGGGCAATTCAAGGCGGCGCATGTGAGCGCTTCGGTCTCGCATCTCGACTTGCTGCCGACGCTGGCGGAACTGGGCCGTGGCGCGCCGCGATCCACATGGCCCGATACGCTCGATGGCCGGAGCCTCGTGCCGCATCTGCGTGGCGAGCCGCAGGCCCACGATGAAGCTATCGGCGAGTACCTGGCCGAAGGTGCGATTGCGCCGATCGTGATGCTGCGGCGGGGCGACTTCAAGTTCATCCATACGCCCTCGGATCCCGACCAGCTTTTCAACGTTACAGCCGATCCACTCGAACGCACCAATCTCGCGATGCTGCCGGACCATGCGGCAAAGGTTGCTGCTTTCCGCGAGGAAATCGCCGCGCGCTGGGATCTCGACGCGTTGCGCGAAGAGGTCGTGCAGAGCCAGCGGCGCCGGCAATTTCATTTCGAAGCGACCACGCAAGGCCGTATCGAATCATGGGACTGGCAACCGTCAGTAGATGCCAGCCAACGTTATATGCGCAATCACATTGACCTCGACACGCTCGAAGCCATGGCGCGTTTTCCCGCTGTCACGCGCTAAAGCCCAAGCTTCTACGATCAACACCACATTACCAACAGGAAGCCAACATGAAAAAGCCCTTTAAACACGCGCTATTCTGCATTGCGGCACTCTGCACATCCATTGGTTCGGGGGTCGCGGCCGAGCCTCAAAGCTGCCTGCAGGTAAAGATGGCGGACCCGGGCTGGACCGATATTGATGCCACCAACGCCATGGCCGGTGTTGTGCTGAAAGCGCTCGGCTACAAGCAGAGCGTCTCGAACCTGTCAGTGCCGATCACGTATCAGGGCTTGAAGAAAGGCCAGGTCGACGCGTTCCTGGGTAACTGGATGCCCGCGCAAGGTCCGCTGGTCAAGCCGTTCGTCGATGAGAAGTCGATCGACGTGGTGCACCCGAACCTGACCAATGCAAAGTTCACGCTGGCCGTGCCGGACTACGTGGCCGCTGCGGGCGTGCACACGTTCGCTGACTTGCAGAAGAACCTGGACAAGTTCGACGGCAAGATCTATGGCATTGAACCCGGCGCGCCGGCGAATCAGAACATCAAGAAGATGATCGATGAAAAGGCCTTCGGACTGAATGGCTGGAAGCTGGTGGAGTCGAGTGAAACCGGCATGCTGACGCAAGTCGAACGCTCCGTGCGCGACAAGAAATGGATCGTGTTCCTCGCGTGGGAACCGCACCTGATGAACACGAAGTTCCATCTCACCTACCTCGATGGCGGCGATAAATACTTCGGCCCGAACTTCGGCGGCGCAACGGTCAATACAGTCGCGCGAGCGGGTTACACGGGCGACTGCCCGAACGTGGGACGTCTCTTAAAGCAGATGACATTTAACGTCGACCTGGAGAACGGCATCATCACCGATGTCCTTCAAAACAAGACCAACGTGGATAGCGCTGCTGCAGCGGCACTCAAACGCAACCCCGATCTCGTGAAGGGTTGGCTCGACGGCGTTACCACGACTACGGGCGCAAATGGGTGGCAGGCCGTGCAAACAGCGCTGGGTTCCAAATAACAACAGTGGGTCGCAACTGGACATGTTTGCGTCGCAAAAGGTCGAGCCCCGGTAAATATGGCCTCTTACTTTTGCAGGGCTGGTGCATGCGCTTGAATCTCAATGCATGCACCCGCATCCCATGCATCAGATCACTGTAATACGCCAGTCTCTGCAATAAAAAATTCGAGCGAGAAGCGTTGCGCGATGCCAATCCATCGCCGGAGCAGCGCGGACCTCGCTCGGTCCAACGAAACGTACAAAAACGGGTATCAGGGAGAATCAACGATGAAGAAGCGAAATGCCGTGAAGCTGGCGGCCCTGGCGTTGAGCGCAGGTGCCGTCTCTGCACCTGCCTTGGTTCACGCGCAAAGCAGCGTGACGCTGTACGGCATCCTCGACGCCGGCATAACCTACGTCAACAACACAGGCGGCTCGCACGTCGTCAGATTCGACGATGGCATCTCCTACGGCAACCGGATCGGTTTCAAGGGCACGGAGGATTTGGGCGGCGGATTGAAGGCGATCTTCGCGCTCGAGTCCGGCTTTCACATCGGCAGTGGCCAATATGCTTTTGGCGGCGCGGAGTTCGGCCGTCAGGCTTATGTGGGCTTGCAGAACCAGTGGGGCACGATCTCGGCGGGTAACCAGCTCGACCTGACGAACGAATTCATGGAGGGCTACAACATCTCCGCGTTCGGCAGCGGCTACGCAATTCACCAGGGCGACTTCGACCGTATGAACGGCGACCGTTTGCCGAACTCAATCAAGTACATGTCGCCCGATATCAGCGGCCTGACTTTCGGCGGCTTGTATTCGTTCGGCAACGTTGCGGGCGACTTCCACCAGAAGAGCGCGTACAGCTTGGGCGCGCACTACGCACACGGCGACTTCACGGTTGGTACAGCGTACACGCGCCTGAACAATCCGAACGGTATCTACGCGTTCGACCCGTACGCGATGATCGGTACGAAGACATTCCTTGGCCAGACCGTTGCAACCGTGAACCCCGCGACGGGCGCTGTGACCGACTTGTTCAGCAGCACCGCGTTCAACGTCGACAGCCAGGCAACCTTTGGAATTGGTACGTCGTATGCACTCGGCAATTTGATGCTGCTGGGCAACTATACGTACACCACGATCAAGGGCTACGGACAGTCGTCGCATATGCAGGTGGGTGAAGGCGGTGCGTCGTATAACTTCACGCCTGCGTTGATCCTGTACGGCGGTTATCAGTTCACGGCGTTTGAGGGCCACAAATGGAACATGGGCTCGCTCGGGCTGCATTACCTGTTGTCCAAGCGTACCGATGTCTATGTGTCGGGCGACTACCTCAGGGCATCGAATGGTGTGAACGCGGTGATTGGTTATAGCTTTACGCCGTCGACGTCGAGCACCCAAAGCGATGTTCGCATTGGTCTGCGTCACTCGTTCTAAGCGCGACCGGTTTGTTTCAGCCAGTTTTTCAGCCTGCCGCGACGGTGTCCCCAACGGACGCCGTCGCGCGTGGCGAGCTGCGATCCTGGCGCGGGCTTGAGCCGAATCTCGTGCGATAGGTGCGTGAGAAATGCGAGGGTGATTCGAAGCCGCATGCCACGCAGACCGTGGTAATGGACATGTCGGTTTGTTGTAGTAATTCGCGGGCGCGTGCGAGGCGCAGTCCGAGATAGAAATGAGTAGGTGTGTCTTTCATTGCCGAGCAGAACAGGCGTTCCAGCTGACGTCGCGTCACGCCGATTTCCTCGGCCAGTGCATCTGGCGACAGAGGTTCCTCCATATGTTGTTCCATCACGCCGATCACCTGGATCAGCTTGCGATTGTGGATGCCGTAGCGCGCCGCGATCTGCATGCGCTGGTGGTCCGAGCGCTGCCGGATGCGGCCGAGCACGAATTGCTCGGAGACCTGAGCGGCGAGTTCGGCGCCGTGGCGGCGTCCGATCAGGTCGAGCATGAGGTCGATGGAAGCCGTGCCGCCTGCGCACGTGATACGTCGCGCGTCGATTTCGAATAGCTCCTGGCTGACCGCGAGTGACGGATAGCGCTCCTGGAACGCCGATGCCGCTTCCCAGTGCAGTGTCACGCGTTCGTGCCGGAGCAGGCCCGCTTCCGCCAGCACGAAACTGCCTGTATCGATACCACCCAGCGTTGCGCCTTTGCGATCCATTCGCCGCAGCCAGTCGCCCATTTCGCGGGTGTATTGGCTTAGCGGATTGAAGCCGGCGACGACAATGACGTTGGTCGCTTCGTTAACGTCGGTCAGGGCGCTTTCTGCGTTGAGCGAGATGCCGTTGCTGGCGCAGACGGGGCCGCCATCGAGGCTCAGGATGTGCCAGCGGTAGAGCGCACCGCGGAAGCGGTTGGCGACGCGTAGCGGCTCGATTGCCGACATGAAACCGATGGACGAAAACTCGGGCAGCAATAGGAAGTGGAAATCTTCGGTGTCGGGCATTACACAGTGGGGCGATTGGCAATCGGACTAGCACGCTAACAAGCTGAAATTGCGGGCGCAATGGGGCCAAATCCTTAGTTTTTCGTTGGCACTCGGTCCGGGAGGTTGTAGGGTTGGGCGGGTTGGTGGTCGGGGTCAATGCCGGGTTGCCAGGTTCTGGCGTTAGCGGTCTGAGTCATTGCCGGGTTGCTGCTTTCCAGGTTAGTGGTCTGCTTGAGTTGGCTAATTTCTTTACCGCTATTAGCCACTGCGCGTGGCGGCGCGTCATTTCTTTGTCCAAAGCGACAAAGAAACGAAGCAAAGAAAACGCTTTCACCGCTCTACCCTAAGTGTCCACAGCGTGCAGTTTTGATTCATAGGTGCCCCAAAAGCACGGTGCTCGCAAGAGCACCGGATGTGTGAAACCCTCCTTCTCCGAACACGGATACCCACACGCTTCGCCACCAGTGACTGAACCTGCCCAAGGTGCACCCCGCGCTATCCGCGGAAAACCAACCTCCAAATTCGTACGCACGACGAACCACTCAACCAACCTGACAAGAACCAAGGCCTCGAAATGCGTGAGGCTGTGCCGGTCCGTGGAACACTGGTGCTTGCCCGAGAGCGTACGGGGCGAAGCGTGTTCGTGTCAGGATTCGCGAGAAGGAGGGTTTCACACATCCGTGGCTCTGGCGAGCACCGTGCTTTTGGGGCACCCATGAATAGAAACTGCACGCTGTGGACACTTAGGGTAGAGCGGTGAAAGCGTTTTCTTTGCTTCGTTTCTTTGTCGCTTTGGACAAAGAAATGACGTGCCGCCACGCACAGTGGCTAATAGTGATAAAGAGATTAGCGAACCTAAGCAAACCACCAGCGCCAAAAGCAGCGACCCGGCATTGACCCCGACCGCTAACGCCAGAACCTACCCCTTTTAACCCCCGCCCCCACAAGCCCACCTTCAAGCGTCCAGCGCCGCCTGCGCGCACAACTCATCGGTCACCAGCCCGGAAAGCCATTTCCCCTGCAACGCTGCGATGACCGCATCGCGTTTTCTCGACCCGCCCGCAAAGCCGATAGTCGGCCGCTTCGGCGGTGCATCCAGCCGTAAGCTTGTTACACGCTCGCCGGTCGTTGATTGCACGCGCACGCCTTGCGCATCGATCGGCAAGCCGAGCAGCTCAGCGACCGCACCGGCCTGCATCATCTCCTGCACTTCGGCGGTCGTAATGAACCCGTCCTCATGCAGAGGACAATTGATCCCGATATTCCCAATCCCGATAAACGCGACATCGGCGTTTCCGGACAGCGCATCGACAATCCGATACAGCCGGTGATTGCACCATTGCTCGCGCTCCGCCCGGCTGTCGGCCATCAACGGCGCAGGCAGCATGAAATGCTTGCCGCCGGTTTTCTCGGAGAGGTGCTGTGCGACGTCGTAGCGGTTCGAGGAGCCGTCCTGGGCGATTGCCCCGACCATCGACACCAAGCGGTGCTGCGGGCGCTCCAGTTGCCCGATTTGCGCGACCACGGCCTTGAGCGTCCGGCCGCTGCTGATCGATATCACCAGCGGTTTTTCATCGGTGAGATAACGCTCCATCACTTGCGCGCCCGCGACAGCCAGCTTGCGGTCCACTTGCTCGGGCGTGTCGCCGTCGATAGGGACGACTTCGCACATCGACAAACCATATCGCTTCGATAACTTCGCGGCCAGCGCGAGGCAATCGGCAATCCGGTGATCCACGCGCACGCGGATCAGGTTCTTTTCCACCGCGAACGCGACCAGCCGCTGCGCGACGGGCCGCGAGATCTGCAGCTTCTCCGCTATTTCATTCTGCGTATTGCCCGCGACGTAATACAGCCACGCGGCGCGGGTGGCGAGATCGAGTTTTTCGTTGGACTTGGGCACGGTGGCTCGATGTCTGGGTCGTTCGTGTCGAACACAAAGAGAATCGCGCGCCATAAAAGCACGCGAAAGATCGACATTGTGCACGCTCGGCGCCTGAGGGCAAAAACTCTCCCGGCGCCGTCTAAATCCGCCGTTTAAATCATCACGCAAACCATCAAGCGAGGCGCGGACGCGCCGGGTCGAACAACGGCCGCACGTGCTGGTACAACTCGCGGAAACCCTTCAGCCGCTGCCGCAGGATTGCATGGCGTTCCGCATTCGGGATGAACTCGTCCTTCACGGGTGGCTTGGCAAGCACCACGGCCGGATCGCCGCCCGCCGCCAGCCAGCCGAGCCGTGCCGCGCCAAGCGCCGCGCCGGTCTCGCCACCGCCGTGGGTGCGCGTGCGGGTGTTGAGGGCATCGGCTAACAACTGGCCCCAGTACTTGCTGCGCGCACCGCCGCCCAGGAGCGACAGCGCGTGCGCTTCCGTGCCGGCGGCCTGCAACGCGTCGAGGCCATCGGTCAGCGCGAGCGTCACGCCTTCGAGCACGGCGTAACCGAGCAACGCGCGGTCGGTTGCGTGCGTCATGCCGAAGAACACACCTTGCGCGTACGGGTCGTTATGCGGCGTACGCTCGCCGCTGAGATACGGCAGGAAGAGCGGCGCGATCTCTAATGCAGCGGGATCAAGCGCAGCGATTTCAGCAAGCAGCGTGGGTTCATCGGTGGACGTGAGCTTGCAGACCCAGCGCAGGCAACTGGCGGCCGACAACACCACGCTCATTTGATGCCAGCGATCAGGAATGGCGTGACAGAACGCATGCACCGCCGACGATGGATTCGGCCGGAAGCGGTCGCCGACCACGCACAGCACGCCCGAGGTTCCGAGCGACAGGAAGCCATCGCCCGGTTCCGTCGCGCCGATACCCACCGCGCTTGCGGCGTTGTCGCCGCCACCGGCCGCGACGATCACGCCCTCGCGCAATCCGAGTTCGCGGGCGAGCGCCGGCAGCAATGTTCCTGACGGCTCGCTGCCTTCAGCCAGCGCCGGCATCTGCGCGCGCGTCATGTTGCACGCCGCCAGCAGTTCGTCCGACCAGTCGCGGCGCGCGACATCGAGCCACAAAGTGCCGGCGGCGTCCGACGGATCGGAAACCTTCGTCCCGGTCAGATGCAGCCGCAAATAATCCTTCGGCAACAACACGCACGCCGTCCGATTGAAAATATCCGGCTCGTTGTGCCGCACCCACAGCAGCTTGGGCGCGGTGAAACCGGGCATCGCGAGATTCCCGGCGATCTGGTGCAACTCCGACGCGCGCTCGGTCAACTCGTCGCATTCCTTGTCGCTGCGCATGTCGTTCCAGAGGATCGCCGGCCGCAGCA
>DASYLW010000270.1:0-3514 GCA_036009385.1 Caballeronia sp. | reverse complement strand
TCGCGGTCGTCGATGATCCAGTTGGCGAAGCCGCAAATGTAGGCATTGCCCTCGACTTCCGGGATGACTGCATCGAACGGTCCGAGTTTTGTTTCGCTCAGCACGCGCCCCTTGAATATCGTGCCGATCACCGACTCGTTGATCAGCGTTTCGTCTTTGCCCAGCAGGCCGCGAAAGTACAGTTGTGCGACCCTGCCAGCCGTGCCCGAGCCGGTCGGCGAGCGATCGACTTCACGGTCGGCGAAGACGCAGCAGTTCGCCTGCGTGGAGCCCGCGTGCCGCGGTTGATTGGCAATGATCGTGCCGTAGATGTGGTTCAGTTCCGGAATCTCGGGATGCGCCACCTTGACCGCTGCATTGGCCGCGGCTTTTACTTCGGCGCCGAATTGAATCAGTTTGTCGATGGCCGATTCGCGAATGGGCAAGTCGAAAGGCGCGCCGTCGGTGTAGAAATAGAACGCCCCGCCGAAGGCGATGTCGCCAGTAACGCTCCCGAACGAGGGTGTCTCCACGGTGACGTCACGCTGCCAGATGAACGAGGGCACGTTCACGAAGCGCACGTTGCCGGCATGATTTCCATCCCATTGCACGAACGCCTCGATGAAACCACACGGCGCATCGATTCCCACGCGTGTTTCCGGCGAAGTCCGTTCGATCCAGCCCAGTTCCACCGCCGCTGTCGCGAGGCCGATCACGCCATGGCCGCAATGATCGCTGTAGCCCTCGTTGTGCACGAAGATCACGCCAAAATCGGCGCCTTCGCTGACGGGTTCCGTGAGGTAGCCGCCGTACATGTCGGCGTGACCGCGCGGCTCGAACATGAGCGCGCGGCGAATGTGGTCAGCGTGCTCCTTAAGCCAGGCGCGACGCGCGACGATGGTCTTTCCCGGCATCTTCGGCAGACCGCTCGTGACGATGCGAAACGCCTCGCCTCCGGTGTGAACCTCAACCGTGCTGATTGATTTCGTGATTTTCATCTCAATTGCTCATTCAATTCCAGGTGGATCACTGGCCGTAGGCAACCGGCAAGCCGTTCTTGATGACATACACGGTCGTGGGCGCACCCTTCAGATCGCCTTTCGCGTCGAAGGAATAGGTTCCCGCGATGCCCTTGTAGTCCGTCTTCGCCAGTTGCGCGATCAGCTTTGCTTTGTCCGTGGTCGTGCCGGCCTTCACCATTGCGTCGGCAAGCAGCATCATGCCGTCGTAGTAGCTGACAGCGTAGACTTGCGTATCGGTGTGATACGCGTCTTTATAGCGCTTGAGGAAGTCTCGGCCCGCCGCCGTCTTCTCAAGCGACGTGCCGCCTTGCGCGCAATACACGATCGATGCATCTTCACCTGCCACCTTGCCCATATCGGCGGAGCAGATGCCGTCGCCGCCGAGCAGCTTCGCCCGGAGTCCGCGCTGGCGCATCTGCTTGGCCATCGGCGCGCCTTGTGCGGCGTATCCACCGAAAAAGATCACGTCAGGATTCTTGGCCTTGATGGTGGTCAGGATGCCGAGAAAATCGGTCGCGCTGGAGTTGGTGTACTCGTTGCCGACGATCTTGATGCCGTGCGCCTTCGCCACGCTTGCAAACTGTTCCGCGACGCCTTGACCGTAAGCCGTGCGGTCGTCGACGATTGCGGCGGTCTTCGCTTTCAGTGTTTTGGCAGCGAACTCGCCCATGGTGCCACCGAGCTGTTCGTCGCTCGCGCCAATGCGAAAGATGTTATTGAAGCCCTGTGTAGTCAGGGCAGGGTTCGATGCGACCGGGAGCATCGGAATGCCGGCGGAATGGTAGATTTGCGACGCCGGAATTGCGACGCCCGAGTTATACGGTCCAAGGGCGGCAACCACACCGCTATCGGCGAGCTTTTGGGCGATCTGGACGCCAATCTTGGGATCGGCCTGGTCATCTTCCGAGTCCAGTTTGAACGTCACTTTTTTCCCCGCGACTACAACGCCTTTCTTGTTCAGATCATCCACTGCGAGCCGCGCGCCGTTTTCGTTATCCTTCCCGTTAACAGCCTGTGGGCCAGTTAGTGGCGCCGAATGTCCGATCGTCACGACTTCTTGCGCCTGGACGCCAGCATGGGCAAAAGCCGCCGAAGCGACCAGGAAACTTGCGATAGTTTTTTTCATTGGGTAATCTCCGGGGTCGACTATACTGGTCCCAAATGTAGACCAAAATTGGTTCTTTACGCAACCATTCAAAATATTTGCGCTGGTTTTGGTCTTCCCGTGACCACGTTTGGTGAGATTCAAGATGGCAGCCACTCACGCAGAGCTCGACGGCTCGTTCCGCCCGCGGCAAATCTACGAACAAGTGTCCGAGCGAATCCGCGACGAGATTGCTGCGGGCCGATTCCTGCCGGACTCGCGGCTGCCGTCGGAGCGGGATCTCGCGGCGTTGTTTGGTGTCGGACGCCCGGCAGTTCGCGAGGCGATCGGCGCGCTGCAGAACGAAGGGCTTGTCGTCACGAAGCGCAATTCGGGGACGTTCGTCTGCGCTGACGCCATCTATCGCTTGTCGCATCGGGCCGCGGATACCGGAACGGCCGATTTCAGTCCCAGTTCGACGCTCGATGTGCGAATGGTCCTGGAACCGGCCGTAGCCCGGCGCGCGGCGGCGCACGCACAGCGCGACCCGCTGGCCGAGCAATATCTCAGTCAGATGGAAAATATCTATGACATCGACGACCCGGCGCAGCGCGCGTTATGGAATAGCAGCGACCGCTTGTTTCATCGGCAGCTGGCGGTGATGACGGGTGATGCGTTGATGGTCAAGATTGCAGACGAAGTAGCCAGTTCGATGGACCAGCCATTGTGGAAGCGTCTGAAAGACGAAGGGATTTACGACGCGGGCCGGATACGCCTTTACGTGGCTGAACATCGGTTGATTTATGAGGCAGTGGTTCAGGGCGATGGAGATGCCGCGGCGTTCTACGTTGAACAGCATATCAAGCGTGTGGAACGCGATATCGCGCCAAAGTAGACGGTGACCCTGATCTCCGCGATAACGGCCTCACCGCCCGCGTACCGTCTCAACCAGGGTTCTCCACGGGCTGTTGGCTCGCTTGCGCGCGGTCCAGCGATGATTCGGCAAAGCTACGGCAAGCCAGGGTTCGCTGTGCCCGACGAAGCGTCGAACATGGAATCCATGCGGCGCCTCAAAGAGATCAAGATACGCGCGTCGATAATGTTCGACCATCGCCGCTTCCTGATAGTAGGTCTCCATCCACTGCCGCGAGGCCGCGCCCAGCTCCGCGCGCAGCGCCCGATCCCACAGCAGTTCACGAAGCGGACCTTCGGCCTCTTCCAGCCGTACGTCGATCCAGGGCAGTTCAAGCGCGCCCGTCATGGCCCTGAGTTGCGACTGAACGCGATTGTCCAGATGACCTAACGTGGGTTTCCCCTGCGACAACGCTTCCAGCCCGCTCAAGTGATAATTCCCGGTCACGCATTCGTCGATGGCAATCGCCGCTTGTTGCTTCGCCTGCAAACACGCGTCATGCGGAGTATCGACAAT
>DASYLW010000269.1:0-9715 GCA_036009385.1 Caballeronia sp. | reverse complement strand
AGCGCATCGCGTTCCAGGGTCTGCCGGCGCGGATTTGCTGGCTGGGCCTGGGCGAGCGTCATGTGGCGGGCCTTGCGTTCAATGAAATGGTGAAGAGCGGCGAGCTGAAAGCGCCGATCGTCATCGGCCGCGATCATCTGGACACGGGTTCTGTTGCCAGCCCGAACCGCGAAACGGAAAGCATGAAGGACGGCACGGATGCTGTCTCGGACTGGCCATTGCTCAACGCGCTGTTGAACACCGCTGGCGGCGCGACGTGGGTCAGCTTGCATCATGGCGGCGGCGTTGGCATGGGCTACTCGCAACACGCGGGCATGGTGATTGTTGCCGACGGTACCGACGCAGCCCAAAAGCGTCTTGCACGCGTGCTGGTGAACGACTGCGCATCGGGCGTAATGCGTCATGGCGATGCCGGTTACGAGCAAGCCATCGAATGCGCGAAGCGTTTCGGCCTCGATCTGCCGTTCATCACGACCTGATCATGGCGGCGGCCTTCAGGATTATTCGCGCGGCCGACTTGCAGGCCGTGCCGTGGAAGAACGGCGGTGGCGCGACGCGCGAGATCGCCGCGTCGCCGCCAAATTCTTCCTTCGATGCCTTCGACTGGCGCGTGAGCGTGGCGGATGTATCGGAGGCGGGGGCGTTCTCGGTGTTCGAGGGCATTGATCGCGTGCTGGCGTTGATCGAGGGCACGGAGATGGTGCTCGTCGATGCAGACGGTCCTCGGCATGTTCTTGCCCGCTGGGATTCGCTCGCGTTCGCGGGCGAAACGAAAATAGCGGCGGAGTTGCCGCACGGTCCGACACGCGATTTCAACCTGATGCTGAGGCGCGATCGTGTGTCGGGGAATGTGACTGTGCGGCGTGATGCTGAAACGTTGAGCGTGGAGCAGGGAAGCGTTGTGCTGGTCTGCGCGCTTGGCGAGTTTGCAGTGGATGACGAGCGTCTGTCTCAAGGTGATGCGCTTGTTTTTGAGGCTGGCGAGTTTGCGTTGTTGAACGTCGAACCGTTGTCTAAAGGCGCGGTTCTTATCGACGCTCGTATTGTTTCAAAGGATCGCTGACATGACTGATAACAGCGCGCAAATCTGGCGCAATGCACGTCTTGCCGCGCGTGCCGATCCGGCGGATGTCCTGGAAAACGCGGCGATTGTTGTGCGCGATGGGCGTATCGAATGGTTCGGCGCTGAGGCTGACATACCTTCTGCGTTTGCCGGAGCAGCAAGCCACGATCTTGAAGGGCGAATCGTGACGCCGGGTCTCGTCGATTGCCACACGCATCTTGTCTACGCGGGAAACCGCTCAAAAGAATTCGCGATGCGGCTCGAAGGCGCGAGTTACGAAGACATCGCGAAGGCCGGCGGCGGTATTGTCTCGACAGTGCGTAATACACGCACCGCGAGCGAAGACGATTTGTTCGCTCAATCGCTGCGCCGTCTGGACGCGTTGCTCGCCGAAGGCGTGACCGCGCTGGAAATCAAATCGGGTTACGGGCTGGATCTTGCGACCGAACGCAAGATGCTGCGCGTCGCACGGCGACTCGCGGCGGCGCGGCCGGTGACCATTGTCACGACGTTCCTCGGCGCGCACGCGTTGCCGCCGGAATACACAGGCCGCGCCGATGACTACATCGCGCATGTCTGCGACCAGATGCTGCCGACGCTGGCGTCGGAAGGATTGGTCGATGCAGTCGATGTCTTCTGCGAGCGCATTGCGTTCACGGTAGAGCAAGCCGAGCGCGTGTTCAACGCAGCATCGAAACTGAATCTGCCGGTGAAAATGCACGCGGAGCAGCTGTCGCTGATGGGCGGCGCGGTGCTCGCGGCGAAGCACCGCGCCTTATCCGCCGATCACCTCGAATTCCTCGACGAAGCCGGTGCAATCGCGATGCGTGAAGCCGGCACCGTCGCTGTATTGTTGCCCGGCGCGTTCTATTTCATTCGCGAAAAGCAACTTCCGCCGATCGACTTGCTGCGTCGCCACGGCGTACCTATAGCGCTCGCCACCGACAGCAATCCGGGGACATCGCCGAGTACATCGCTGCTGTTGATGCTCAACATGGGCTGCACGTTGTTCCGCTTGTCGGTGGCTGAAGTGCTCGCGGGCGTGACGCGTCATGGCGCAAAGGCGCTCGGTCATGCCGATGTGAACGGCGAGGTCAGCATCGGCGCGAAGGCGGATTTCGTTGCGTGGGATATCGACTCGCTGGCGGAGCTGGCGTACTGGACCGGCCTTGATCGTTGCGCGCTGGTCGTGCGCCACGGGGCTGTGGCCATCGATAAACGGACTAACCGATGACACAAAATAGCTTGTTCGCCGAGCACGCGCGTTTGCAAAGTGGCTGGCGCCGCGATGTGCTGCTGGAATGGGACGATCAGGGAACGCTGGTTGCCGTCACGCCGGATAGCACCCAACCGGCTGGCGTAGATAAAGCCAAAGGCCCGGTGCTCGCCGGCATGCCGAATCTTCACTCGCACGCGTTCCAGCGCGCGATGGCGGGGCTCACTGAATATCGCGCAAATCCGACTGACAGCTTCTGGAGTTGGCGCGACTTGATGTACCGGTTTGCCGCGCGCATTTCCCCGGACAGCATTGGCGATATTGCGCGCTGGCTTTACATCGAAATGCTGAAGGCGGGGTACACGTCGGTTTGCGAGTTTCATTACGTGCATCACGCGCCGAATGGCCAGCACTACGCAAATCCTGCTGAAATGGCCGTTCGCGTGGTGGATGCCGCAGCACAAACCGGCATCGGCATGACGATGTTGCCCGTGCTTTACCAGTACAGCGGCTTCGGCGAGCGCGAGCCAACATCGGGTCAGGCGCGTTTTGTCCACACGCCGGAAAGCCTGCTCGACGCCCTCGTTTCATTACGCTCGACGCAACCCGAAAACGGCAACCTGCGATACGGCGTTGCGCCGCATTCGCTGCGGGCGGTGTCGAAGGAATCGCTGGGCCGTTTGCTCAGCGGACTCGACAGCGCTTTTCCGGGCGCGCCGGTGCACATTCACATAGCCGAGCAGACCGCTGAAGTCGACGCTTGTCTCGACACGCTGAACGCGCGGCCCGTGCGCTGGCTGCTCGATAACTTCGATGTGAACGAACGCTGGTGCCTCGTGCATGCCACGCATGTTGACGAGGACGAAGTCCGCGCAATGGCAGCGAGTCGCGCCGTCGCGGGCCTGTGCCTGACAACCGAAGCGAATCTCGGCGATGGCATTTTCCCCGCGCATGCGTTTCTGGACGATGGCGGGCGCTTTGGGCTCGGCTCGGACAGCCACATAGCAGTCGATTGGCGCTCCGAACTGCGGTTGCTGGAATACGGACAACGGTTGACGAGGCGCCAGCGCAACGTGTTGGCATCGAATGAACGGGCGCACGTCGCGGATCGTCTCTTCGATGCCGCCGCAGGAGGCGGCGCTAGCGCCACCGGCCGCCCGGCCGGCATGCTGGAGGCGGGGCGGCGGGCGGATTTCATCGTGCTCGATCCCGATCATCCGGCTATTGCGGGGCATGCGCCGGACGCGTGGTTATCGGGCGTGGTGTTTTGCGAACACGGCGAGACGCCGGTGCTCAATGTGAGCGTCGGCGGGAAGGTCGTGGTTGAGGCGCGCCGGCATCGTGATGAAGGAGAGTCGTTCGGGCGGTATCGAAACACGCTGGCCGGATTGCTTGAATAAAGGACACCGCTTGTGACCGATCCTGTGACCGATCAAGTTTTTACGTTGAGGCGCGGCAGCGCGCCGCTGCTGATTTCGATTCCCCATGCCGGCACTCAGATTCCCGCCGCCATAGCCGCCTCCATGACGCCGATCGCCCGTGAAGTCGATGACACCGACTGGCATCTCGAACGTCTCTATGCGTTCGCGGAGGAGATGGGCGCATCGATCCTCGTGCCCGCGAACTCACGTTATGTGATCGACTTGAACCGTCCGCCCGACGGCGCGAGTCTCTATCCGGGACGCGACACGACCGGCCTGTGCCCCGTCGATACTTTCAATAGCGAGCCGTTATATCTCACAGGCGCTGCGCCTTCGGAACTGCAGATCGCCGAGCGTCGCGAGACGTATTGGCGACCGTACCACGATGCGTTGGCGGGAGAACTGGCGCGTTTGAAAGCGGTGCATGGCAAAGCGCTGCTGTGGGAAGCGCATTCCATCCGTTCGCACGTGCCGCGTTTCTTCGATGGCAAGCTTACCGACTTCAACTTTGGCACGGCAAGTGGGGAAAGCGCTGCTGCGGGTCTCGCGGAAAAGCTCGAAGCGATGGTGGTCAAGCAGGGCGCTTACACGGCGGTGGCGAACGGCCGCTTCAAGGGCGGTTACATCACGCGACACTACGGCGCGCCGCAGGACGGCATTCACGCGGTGCAACTGGAGTTGTCGCAGGTGACCTACATGGAGGAGAGTAGGCCCTATGCGTACGACGAAGCCCGCGCCGCACGTGTTACGCCGTTGATGCGGGATCTGGTGCAATGCGCGTTGGGTACGGTGCGTTTGGCGTGACCGGGCGTTGTCTGAAACGAAAAAGCCATTCCAGCTTCGTTGGACTGGCTTTTTCGCTTTAGCTGACGTGCTGTTGCTGCAAGGCTCCAGCACGCTCAGAGCGCGCCTGATCTGATTTTGCGCGGTTTAAGTCTCTCGCCGCCTCACTGCCGGGGGCGTTAATACAGTCGGCAATGCCTTCGGCAACGTCTCCGGCCAGTCACGGCTGAAGTGCAAACCGCGGCTCTCGCGCCGTGAGCACGCGCTTTCCACAATCATCGAAGCGACATCAACAAGATTGCGCAATTCCAGCAAGTCGCGGCTTACCTTGAAGTTAGCGTAGTACTCGTGGATCTCGTCACGAAGCAGCGCTATCCGATGCTGGGCGCGTGCGAGCCGTTTGTCGGTACGCACAATGCCGACGTAATTCCACATCAGCCGCCGCAATTCGTCCCAGTTGTGCGCGACCACGACTTCCTCGTCCGGATCGGAGACGCGGCTTTCGTCCCAGGCGGGCAACGGCGCGTGGCCGCTTGCCGCGAAGCCGTCCTCTTCCATGGCTTGCGCCGCTGCACGCCCGACCACCAGGCATTCGAGCAGAGAGTTGCTTGCCAGCCGGTTCGCACCGTGCAGCCCCGTGCAGGATGTTTCACCCACCGCATAAAGGCCCGCGCGATCCGTGCGGCCGGCCAGATCAGTGACCACGCCTCCGCACGTGTAATGCGCGGCCGGCACCACGGGAATGGGCTGTTTCGTGATATCGATACCGAACTCGCGGCAGCGCGCGAGGATAGTGGGGAAGTGCTCCTGAAGGAACGCTTCCGGCTGATGGCTGATGTCGAGATACACACAGTCAATACCGCGTTTCTTGATCTCGAAGTCGATCGCCCGGGCGACGATATCGCGCGGTGCGAGTTCCGCGCGCTCGTCGTGGGCGGGCATGAAACGCGTTCCGTCGGGCAGGCGCAGGATGCCGCCCTCACCACGTACTGCTTCCGAGATCAGGAACGACTTCGCGTACGGATGGAACAGGCAAGTCGGATGGAACTGGATGAACTCCATGTTCGATACCCTGCAGCCGGCCCGCCATGCCATTGCGATGCCATCGCCTGTCGCCGTATCCGGATTAGTGGTGTACAAATAAACCTTGCCTGCGCCGCCGGTCGCGAGCACGGTATGCGGCGCCTCGATGGTGACGGTACGTCCCCTCGCCAGGTCGAGCGCATACAGCCCGTGACAGCGATGCCCGGGCAAGCCGAGCCGCTCGGACGTGATCAGGTCGATCGCGTAATGCTCTTCGAGTACCGTGATGTTCGGATGATTGCGCACGCGCTCGTTGAGCGTGGTGACCACGGCGTGACCGGTTGCATCGGCGGCATGAATAATCCGCCGATGGCTGTGGCCACCCTCGCGCGTCAAATGAAAGCCGAGCTCGGCGGACAGATCTTTGGTGAACGGCACGCCTTCCCCGATCAGCCATTCAATGGCCGCACGCCCGTTTTCCACGATAAACCGCGTAGCCGCTTCGTCGCACAGGCCACCACCGGCAATCAACGTGTCGCGAACGTGGTTGTCGGTGCTGTCAGCCGAGTCGAGTACCGCCGCGATTCCACCCTGGGCCCAGTCGCTGGCGCCTTCGCTTACGCTGCGCTTGGCGAGGATGGCAACGCGCCGTGTGTCGGCAAGATTCAGCGCCACGCTCAAGCCTGCCAGCCCGCTACCGATGATTGCAACGTCGAAATTCATCCCGCCACGTCTCCGTCTGGTGTTGTCCGCTGCGACTTTCGGGATTCACGCCGGTGGCATGGGGAAAGTCCGGGTGGTAAGGATAACGCGTGTAACGTTACGCGCTCACTTGGCCGTTTGGCCAGTAGGGCGAACAGGGCGAGCCCGAGCCTGGGGCAAACGAGGTGCCCAAAGAACGACGGCACCAAACAACGACGGCACCAAAGAACGACGGCATCAAAGCAAAAAGCCTCGCGTGAGCGAGGCTTTTCGTGATGCTTGAGCGAAAGAGACCGGATCTTATTTGATCTTGGTTTCTTTGTATTCAACGTGCTTGCGGACAACGGGATCAAACTTCTTGATCGCCATTTTTTCCGGCATGTTGCGCTTGTTCTTCGTGGTCGTGTAGAAGTGACCCGTTCCTGCGGTCGATTCCAACTTGATCTTGTCGCGTGCGCCCTTGGCCATGTTCGTGCTCCTTAGACTTCGCCACGTGCGCGCAAATCTGCGAGCACGGAGTCGATGCCGTTTTTGTCGATCAGGCGAAGGCCGGCGTTCGAGAGACGCAGACGAACCCAGCGGTTTTCGCTTTCAACGAAAAAGCGGCGGTTTTGCAGATTGGGCAGGAAACGACGCTTGGTGCGGTTGTTCGCATGGGAAACGTTGTTGCCGCTCATCGGCCCCTTCCCGGTTACTTGGCATACACGTGCCATGAGAGCACTCCTAATACGCTTTAATTCTGAGTTCGAACGCCAGATACATTTGGGACCGCTTCGGGCTACCGGAGAGGTTTGCCCGAAATGATGACCGCGTACGCTCGGAACAGGTTGGTTGAAAGAAGCAAACCGACATTCTAACCGCAAAAAACCAGCAAAATCAACTCTTTTTGGCACCGGACAAGGTATCCGGCTGTCCGGTCAGTGGCGGGTTTCATGCGGTTTTACGCTTTCGAAGCCCCATTCGCCGCCCGTTTACCGCCTTTTGCTGCCGGCTGGCTATTAATTCAGTGAAATCAGCGTTGGGCAGTTACTTCGCCAGCGCCGGGATTCAACTCAGGCAGGCATCCATCCCTGTCGCGAAAAAGAGAAAACCTCGTTCGATGCGACCACCAGATGATCCAGCAGCCGGACGTCGATCAGCGCGAGCGAGTCCTGCAGTACACGCGTCAGCCTGCGGTCGTTTGCGCTCGGCTCGACGCCGCCGGAGGGGTGATTATGCGCGACGATCAGGCTGGCCGCATTTAATGTGAGCGCCCTCCGCACTATTTCCCGAGGATAGACGGCAACACGAGAGATGGACCCTTTCGCCGATTCGTCTACGGTAATCAGGCAATGTTTGATATCGAGGAAGAGCGTGACAAACACTTCGTTGGGCCGCGTGCCGATCAGCCATTTCAAATAGTCTTCCACCGCCTGCGGAGCATCCAGCAAGGGCCGGTCGCGGGTTTTTTCCGCGAGCGAACGCTGGCATAGCTCAGAGACAGCGAGCAACAGCGCCGCCTTGGCCGGGCCGATACCGCCGAACCTGCGTAATTCCGTTGCGGTCGTGCCCAGCACGCCTCTAATAGATTCGAACCGGATCAGGAGATCGCGCGCCACGTCGACGGATGTCATGCCGGGGCGGCCCGTATTCAGGAATAGCGCCAGCAACTCGGCGTCCGATAACGTCTGCGCGCCCAGTTTTAACAGTCGCTCCCGCGGACGATCACGCGCAGGCCAGTCGAGCATGCGCGTGACGGCAGGCGCGATTTGTGCGGGCGGCTTCGCGGCGAGGAGAGCATCGGCGGGATAGGGTGCGTTGTTTTGCACCAGTTCGAGCCGGGCGTTCATGTCACGCTCCCGCCCGCGTGCATTGTCGCGAAGAATGTCGGAAGTAACGTCGGAAGTAACGTCGCAATCGGCGGCTGGGTGCCCCGTGCCCTGTCATGCCGGGGCATTGCCGGGAGGGACTCGACGCGGTCGCACTGTGGCTTACAATAGCGGTTTGGCACCTCCCTGAGCGGCCGTTTGGCGGTTTGCCCCCCGAGGCCGCTGGTTTCGGCGATGCGGCGCCCGTTTGCTGGCCAAGCTTTCGCCATGACTGCGTCCCGTTTGGACGCCCGGCCTTTTATCGGACGGCGGAACCGGCTGAGAAGGTAATTCAGGCTTTTACGGCTACCACGATCAAACATGAGCATCATTGATATTTCCGAGGTGAAACCCGGTTCGCATGTCACGCTTCATTACCGGCTTGCGCTTGAGAATGGATCGGACATTGTCAGCACGTTCGCCGACAAGCCCGCTACGCTGTTGTTAGGCGCCGGCCATCTCGCGCCGCCGCTAGAAGACATTCTGCTGGGTCTGAAGGTGGGTCACCACTCGACCTTTCGGCTGATGCCTGGACAGGCGTTCGGTCCGCGCAATCCCGAAATGCTGCAATGGGTGTCGCTTGCCACGTTGCGTCAGAACGCGATGATCGGCGAGAATTTTTCTCCCGGTGACCTTGTCGAATTCAATGCGCCGGGCGGTGGCCGTTACGCGGGCGTGCTCAAGGAGGTCGGCGAGACCTCCGCGCTGTTCGATTTCAATCATCCGCTTGCCGGCCAGGCGCTGGCGTTCGAAGTGAAAATCATCGGAATTCTGTAGCCATGAGCTCCACTGACACCCTTCTCGATGTCGAAATTCTCCTCGCTCAGCCACGCGGCTTCTGTGCCGGTGTCGATCGTGCAATCGAAATCGTGGAGCGGGCCATCGCGCTGTTCGGTGCGCCTATCTACGTGCGCCACGAGATCGTGCACAACGCCTATGTGGTCGAGGATTTGCGCAAGAAAGGCGCCGTATTCATTGAAGACCTGGCAGACGCGCCTGAAGGCAGTACGCTGATTTTCAGTGCGCACGGCGTGTCGAAGGCGGTGCGCTCGGAAGCGGAAACCCGCAAATTGCGCGTGTTCGACGCCACCTGCCCGCTGGTGACCAAGGTGCATATGGAAGTCGCGAAGATGCGTCAGGAAGGCTTCGACATCGTGATGATTGGCCACAAGGGCCATCCCGAAGTGGAAGGCACGATGGGGCAGAGCGGCGAAGGCATGCATCTGGTGGAAGATATCGAGGACGTGGAAGCGCTCGCGCTCGCAGACCCCGACCGGATTGCCTATGTCACGCAAACCACGCTGTCAGTCGACGACGCCTCCGCGATCATCGGTGCATTGAAGTTGAAATATCCGTCGGTGAAAGAGCCGAAGAAGCAGGATATTTGCTACGCCACGCAAAATCGTCAGGACGCGGTGAAGTTTCTCGCGCCTCAATGCGATGTAGTGATCGTAGTGGGCAGCCCGAACAGTTCGAATTCAAGCCGGCTGCGCGAAGTCGCTGAAAAGCGCGGCATCCCCGCCTATATGGTCGATTCGCCCACGCAAATCGATCCGAAATGGGTGGAAGGTAAAAAGCGCATTGGCGTGACGGCGGGTGCGTCGGCGCCGGAAGTACTGGCGCAAGCGGTGATCGCGCGCTTGCGGGAGCTGGGGGTCCG
>DASYLW010000268.1:0-5181 GCA_036009385.1 Caballeronia sp. | reverse complement strand
CCGATGAGTTTGTCGAGCGCGTTATGGCGGCCCACGTCTTCGAACGCGTATTTGACCGCGCCGCTTTCGTCGCACCAGGCGGCTGCGTGCAATCCGCCCGTCAGCTTCGATAACTGCTGATGCGCGGGCAATTCATGCGCGGCGTGAGCAATGGCGTCACTCGCGAGTCGGCTCAGAAAGCCGGTATCGGGCACGCGCTCGGGCTGCAGATCCAGCAAGTCGATACTTTCGATCCCGCACACGCCGCAGCCCGTGCGTCCGGCTAACGCCCGGCGCTTCTGCTTCAACGCGACAAACGCCTGCTGAACCACCTGCAGATGCACTTCAGCGTGTGGCAAGGTGTCGCCGGCGGGGGTATCGTGGAAAAATACCTCGATGTCGTGAATGTCACTGCCTCGCTCCACAATGCCTTCGGTCAGCGAAAAGCCCACCGCGAACGCTTCCAGGTCGCGCGGCGTGCACATCATGACCGCGTGCGAAATGCCGTTGTACACGAGCGCGACCGGCCATTCCTGGCCAACGTCGTCGGCGGCGTCGCGTGTTTCGCCCAGCCGGTGCCGCCGTACGGGGCGTTGTACGTAACCGGGTTGATCGTCGATGTCTGTGTCATTCATTGTATGGCTCACTTGCTGATTGCTTTCGATGTCGCGTTTTAGCCGCCGCTCATGCGTATTGTCGAGATAAATTCGGGCATAACGCTTGCTCCTTTATGGGGCAGCAGACACACTACAAGCCGTTCAAGGCCCTACGATAACCTACCGCGGCCTCACCCGCTTTCCTTGTCCCATCACGCCAACGAGGCACCTCATGGCACTTTACGACGCTCCGCGCCTGTTCGGATTCGAACTGGAGTCGACTGAGAATCTGAGCTTCATTCCGCTCGTCGTGCGCTTTAACCTGGACCGCTTTGGCCAGCGCATTTCACTCGATCAGTGGAGAAGACTGCCGCACAGCGACCGGGAACTGCTCGCGCGCTTTCCTGTTGAAGACGACGCCGCGATCGAAACCAATTTCGACCAGGCACTCGCCGAGATGCTACGAACGCACACTGATGCCGCGCCGGAGACATTCGCACCCGATAACGATCCGATCTGGGCGCACACCGACGTAGTACCTGAAACCGTGATTCGCCAGAGTAGTTTGTGCGGGATCGGCTCGCCGAGTCTTGGCCGGTGGTCGGAGCTTTCCCGGTTCCAGCGGTATGCGCTGGCAAAGTTATCGCGCAAGGCCGATGTCAACCACGACTTCGTTCCGGCAATGCGGGAATTCGGTCTGGCCGACTAGAGTACGAGTTCGTTGAGCATGAGGAGCTGCCAGTGGTGAAGGGCGACTGGCAGATGCCCTTTGCGCCAACCCGGATACCAGGGGAAACCGGCTCAGGCGAAAACCGCCGGAAGCCGGTCAGAATCGGCCGGGGTCAGAATCGGCTTGTACTGCAACTCAAACCTGAAAAATCTGACAAGCTGGGGCGAGCACACCTGTCAAAAGCACGGCACCCCGGCAGCCATGTTTCGCTTGCCCACGCACGGGAAGTCCCTCAAAAGGCGTCTTTTAAGCGCCTACCCTAAACTCCCCCGAACGCCTGCCGATAATTAGCTATCGATGCACGGAAATCGATGCGAAGACGCGACCAGTCTTCCCAGCCCCGCCTCCCGGACGGCGATCGAACCTACATGAACTCATTCTTTTCCCGCCGTCTGCTGGTGAACCTGGCTGTCGTATTGATCGCCATGGGGGCGAACGCGTTCGTCGCGTGCCAGCAAATCGACCGCCAAAGCGATGCCGACGCGCGCACGCGGCGTTCGCTCAGCCTGATGCGCGACCTCGACGCGTATCGCAGCGCTCTGGGTGAAATCCTCCCGGAGATCAGCTGGTACGAGGCGAGCGGCGTACTCACGCCGGCCGACGTGCGCGAGGCGCGTGCAGCGCATATTAATGCCCTGGAAAGCGGGCTGCGCGCCCAGATCGATTACGAACCCGACATGAAAGGCGCGTTCTACCTGCTTGGCGAAAGCGCACGCATCGCAAAACGCGACGCTCAATCGGCGTTTGAACGAGCCGCCATAGACGCGCCTGGCGTGTCCCGCGACTGGACGAGGCAAGCGGTCCGCCGGCTCACGGAAGATCAGCAATCTCTCGATATCGAATTGGCGGTCCTGCGCGCGAAGGAAGCCGATTCGCTCGCGGTGGCGCTCAATGAATCCGCGCTGGCGTCCAGCCGCGCGGTGATCCTGTTGATCCTCACAATGCTCGCCGGCGGTGCCGCGCTGATCTACACCTTCGCGCGCCACGAGAAATCGGCGCGCGAAAAGCTTCGGATTGCCCGGGCGATGCAACGCAGCAACGAGCGTTTTCGCGATCTGTTCGACGCGCATCCGGTGCCCATGTGGATCGTCGACACGGCTACGTATCGCTTTGTTGCGGTGAATCCGGCAGCGCTCGCGCATTACGGCTACAACGAACTCGAATTCCTGTCGATGAGCGTGCGCGACCTGCACGCCGACGCCGACTTCGACCGGTTCGCCATACTTCTCGCACGCCACACGGGCAATCAGCCACGCCAGACGGGCGCACAACGGCCAGCGGGCGTCTGGCGGCACAAGCGTCGCGACGGTACGCAGGTAAGCGCTGACGTCTCCTCCCACGCGCTGACCTATTCGGGGCATCCGGGCATTTTCATGCTCGCTAACGATGTCACCGACCGTATCAATGCCGAGACCGAGGCACGCCGTTCGAAGCAGATGCTGGAATCGCTGATCGACAATATTCCGCAGCGCATCTTCTGGAAGGACCGGGACTCGCGTTATCTGGGCTGCAATTCCGCGTTTGCCCGCGATGCCGATCTCGCCAGTAAAGAACAGGTCGTCGGCATGACCGACGCCGATCTGCCTTGGTGGCGCTCGGCCGCGCAACTTCGTGAGGATGACTGCCGGGTTATCGCGACCGGCGAGCCGTTGATGAACCTGGAATGCGACGTTGAGCGCGACAGCGAAGTGCGTGCGTCGATCACCAGCAAGATGCCGCTGCTCGACGGGGCGGGGCGCATTATCGGCGTGCTGGGTTCGTACGACGACACGACCGAGCGCAAGCGCGCCGAACTGGCGCTGCGCCTGCAAAGCCGCGCGCTCGACGCCTGCGTGAACGCCGTGCTGATCACCGGCACGAGCGCCACGGGTAACGTGATCGAATACGCAAATCCGGCATTCAAACGCATTACGGGTTACGAGCCGGCGGATATCGTGGGCCGCGATTGCCGTTTCCTCCAGCGCGACGATCTCGACCAGGAAGGCCTCGAGGCGATCCGCACGGGTCTGGCCGCGAACCGCGAAGCGAGTGCGGTGCTGCGCAATTATCGTAAGGATGGCGTGCTGTTCTGGAATCAGTTGTTCATCGCGCCCGTACCGGACGCTCAGGGGCACACGACGCATCACGTTGGCGTGATCAACGACGTCACCGAAGTTGTCCGCTATCAGGAGCAGCTCGAATATCAGGCGAACTACGACATGCTGACGCGGCTGCCCAACCGCAATCTGCTGCGTAACCGGCTACAAGACGCAATTGACCGGGCACGCCAGGAGAGGACTACGCTGGCGGTGGTTTTCGTCGATCTCGACGGCTTCAAGAACGTCAATGACAGCCTTGGCCATAGCGTAGGTGACCGGTTGCTCGCGGTGGTCGCCGAGCGGCTGGCGCGTTGCGGCCGTACGGGCGATACGGTCGCGCGCCACGGTGGCGACGAGTTCGTGATCGTGCTCCCCAATATGACCGGTGAAAGCGCGCTGATTGCCTGGATGGAGCGTGTGCGGACCGCCATTTCGGATCCGGTATGGCTCGATGGTACGGAGATGTACGTCGGCTGCAGCATGGGCGCGAGCCTCTTCCCGCAAGATGGCGATGACGCCGAAACCGTGCTCAAGAAAGCCGATATCGCGATGTATCGCGCGAAGGACATGGGGCGCAACACGTACCAGTTCTATCAGCCCGAAATGAATGCGAGCGTGGGGGCGCGGATGGACGTCGAACGGCGTTTGCGGCGGGCTTTGCGCGACGGCGAATTCCTGCTGCACTACCAGCCGCAAGTCGATCTGAGCACCGGCGAGATTGTCGGCATGGAAGCACTCGTGCGCTGGATGGATCCGGAGTTCGGGCTGGTTTCGCCGGGCGCGTTTATTCCGGTAGCCGAGGAATGCGGGCTGATTGGACCTTTGTCGGAGTGGGTGCTGCGCGAGGCATGCCGGCAAAACAAGGCGTGGCAGGATGAGGGATTGCCGCCGGCGCGGATGTCGGTGAATCTGTCGGCGCGGCAATTCCAGCAACGCGATATCCGTGTACTCGTGACGTCCGTGCTGGCGGAAACGGGGCTGGCACCCCACTACCTGGAAATCGAGCTCACCGAGAGCGCGATCATGCATAACGGGGAAGACACCGTTACCACGCTGTCGGAGCTGGCGGCGCTCGGCATCAGCATTGCCATCGACGATTTCGGGACCGGGTATTCAAGCCTCAGCTATCTGAAGCGCTTCCCGGTGGACCGGTTGAAGATCGACCGCTCGTTTGTTGCGGATATCGGCTCGCCGGGCGGCAATGAAACGATTACTTCAGCGATCATCGCGCTCGCTCACTCGCTCGAGTTGCGAGTGATCGCGGAGGGCGTGGAGACGGCGGCGCAACTGGACTTCCTCATTGCTCGCGATTGCGACGAGATGCAGGGATTTTTCTTCTCGCAGCCGCTGCCGGCCAGCGAGATTCCCGCGCTGTTGCTGAACAGCCGGACTACCCTGCCGCTCAGTACGCGCGAGAGTCCAGCCGGTCAATCGAGCGCGGGCAGCGCGCGCGGACGGCGGTCGCTGTCGGTGGCAACGTAGGTCAGCGTGGCTTCCGTCACCTTCACCACGTCTTCCGCCAGGCTCATGCGCTGCGCATAGACCTCGACTGATACCGTCACCGACGTGTTGCCGGTCTTCACGATATCCGTATAAAAGCTCAGCAAATCGCCGACAAACACCGGTTGCTTGAACACGAACGAATTCACCGAGATGGTCGCCACGCGGCCATTCGCACGCCGGCTGGCCGGAATCGATCCGGCGATGTCCACCTGCGCCATGATCCAGCCGCCGAAGACATCGCCGTGGACGTTGGCATCGGACGGTTGCGGCACCACGCGCAGCGCGACCGGTTTGT
>DASYLW010000267.1:0-5418 GCA_036009385.1 Caballeronia sp. | reverse complement strand
GAATCCGCTCGACCTGACGGACGAAGCGGCACGTGCAGGATTGAAACCGATTGACTATGTTGTCGACCGCCTGAAGTCGGGCGCGTTGCAGTTCTCCTGCGATGACCCCGATAACCCTGTCAACTTCCCGCGCAACATGTTCGTCTGGCGCTCGAATATTCTGGGCAGCTCGGGCAAGGGCCACGAGTACTTCCTGAAGTATTTGCTCGGCACGCAGAACGCCCTCTTCTCCGACGAAAACGAAGCCATCATGCCCGGCCAGGTTCATGTGCGCGAAGCGGCGGAAGGCAAGCTCGACTTGCTGACGGTGCTCGACTTCCGCATGAGCACGACCTGCCTTTACGGCGATATCGTGCTGCCCACCGCCACATGGTACGAGAAAGACGACTTGAATACGTCGGACATGCATCCGTTCATTCATCCGTTGTCTGAAGCCGTGCAACCGTTGTGGGAAAGCAAGAGCGACTGGGAGATCTATAAGGGCATCGCAGAAAAATTCGCGGAGATCGGCGGTGAACATCTGGGCACGCGCACAGACCTGGTCTGCACGCCGCTCATGCACGATACCCCGGGGGAGCTTGGCCAGCCGTTCGAACCGAAGGACTGGCGCGCAGGCGAATGCGACTTGATTCCCGGCAAGACCGCGCCTTCCATGACGGTCGTTGAGCGCAACTACAAGGACGTGTATCGCAAGTTCACGTCAGTCGGACCCTTGCTCGATACACAAGGCAACGGCGGCAAGGGCATCAACTGGAACAGCGCGCACGAAGTAGGCGAACTCGCGAACATCACGCGCACGGTCACCGAAGCCGGCGTGAGTCACGGCCGGCCGCGACTTGACAGCGCTATCGACGCAGCCGAAATGATCCTGACGTTCGCCCCTGAGACCAACGGCCGCGTTGCTGTCAAGGCATGGGAAGCGTTGTCGAAGATCACGGGACGCGAACACGCGCACCTCGCCACAGGCCGCGAGTACGACAAGATCCGTTTCCGCGATGTCCAGGCGCAGCCGCGCAAGATCATCTCCGCGCCAACCTGGTCCGGGCTCGAGTCAGAAGAAGTCAGCTACAACGCCGGCTATACCAATGTGCACGAACTGATCCCATGGCGCACGCTGACGGGCCGCCAGCAGTTCTACCAGGACCATCGCTGGATGCTGGACTTCGGCGAGGGCTCGTGCGTGTATCGGCCGGCTATCGATACGAAGACCGTTACCGCGATGCTCGGCGCGAAGTCGAACGGTGAGCACGAACTCGTGCTCAACTGGATCACGCCGCACCAGAAATGGGGCATCCACTCCACATATTCCGACAACCTGCGCATGCTGACGCTGTCTCGCGGCGGGCCGCATGTGTGGGTCTCGGAAGCGGAAGCAAAGGAAGCCGCTCTCGTCGATAACGACTGGGTGGAAGTGTTCAATCTCAACGGCACGCTGACTGCCCGCGTGGTGGTCAGCCAGCGCGTCCCGCGCGGCATGTGCCTGATGTATCACGCGCAGGAAAAAATCGTCAACGTGCCCGGCGCGGAAACGAGCGGCATGCGCGGCGGTATCCATAACTCGGTCACGCGCACGGTGCTCAAACCTACCCACATGATTGGCGGCTACGCGCAGCAGGCCTACGGCTTCAACTACTACGGCACCGTCGGCTCGAATCGCGACGAGTATGTGATCGTGCGCAAGATGAAAAAAATCGCGTGGCTCGAAGGCCCACTCAACGAAGGCGAAGGAGCAGCATCATGAAGATCCGCGCACAAGTTGCAATGGTGTTGAACCTGGACAAATGCATCGGTTGCCATACCTGCTCCGTGACATGCAAGAACGTATGGACCTCGCGCGATGGCGTGGAGTACGCGTGGTTCAACAATGTGGAAACCAAACCGGGTATCGGTTATCCAAAGGAATGGCAGAACCAGAAGAAGTGGCGAGGCGGCTGGACCCGCGACGCGAGCGGCAAGCTTCATCCGCGTCAGGGCGGCAAGCTGAAGGTCCTCGCGAACCTGTTCGCGAATCCAAACCTGCCGGCCATTGACGACTACTACGAGCCTTTCACGTTCGACTACGAGCATCTGCAAAAGGCGCGTCTGTCCGAGACGCCGCCGACCGCAAGGCCGGTGTCCGTCATCACGGGCAAGAAGATGGAGAAGATCGAATGGGGCCCGAACTGGGAAGACGACCTCGGCGGAGAGTTCTCGTCGCGCGGCCGCGATGCGCTGTTCGAGAACGTGCAAAAGGAGATGTACTCGACCTTCGAGAACACCTTCATGATGTACTTGCCGCGCCTTTGCGAGCACTGCCTGAACCCGGCATGCGTGGCGTCGTGCCCGTCGGGCTCGGTGTACAAACGCGAGGACGACGGCATCGTGCTCGTCGACCAGGACAAGTGCCGCGGCTGGCGCATGTGCATCTCGGGTTGCCCGTACAAGAAGATCTATTTCAACTGGAAGAGCGGCAAGGCGGAGAAGTGCATCTTCTGTTATCCGCGTCTTGAAGCCGGTCAGCCGACCGTGTGTGCGCAAACGTGCGTCGGGCGTATTCGCTATCTTGGCGTGCTGCTGTACGACGCGGACAAGATTGGTGACGCTGCGTCGGTCGAACATGAACAGGGTTTGTACCAGTCGCAGCTGGACGTGTTCCTCGATCCGCATGATCCCGCTGTGCAGGCCGAAGCGCTCGCACAGGGTATTTCGCAAAGCTGGCTCGACGCGGCGGTCAAGTCGCCCGTCTACAAGATGGCGGTGGAATGGAAGGTCGCGTTTCCGCTGCATCCGGAGTACCGGACTTTGCCGATGGTGTGGTACATCCCCCCACTTTCTCCGATCCAGTCCGCAGCGGACGCAGGACATATCGGCATGGACGGCATCATTCCGGATGTGAAGAGCTTGCGCATTCCAGTGAAGTACCTCGCGAACCTGCTGACCGCCGGCGACGAAGCGCCGGTCACGTCCGCGCTGGAACGCATGCTCGCCATGCGTGCATTCAAACGCGCCGAGGTCGTGCATGGCCGCGCGGAACCCGAGTTGCTCGACGGCCTGAACCTCACGCCCGCGCAAGTGGAAGACATGTACCAGACGATGGCAATCGCCAACTACGAGGACCGGTTCGTGGTCCCCTCATCGCATAAGGAACAAGCCGAAGACAGCTTCAACGACAAAAGCAGCTGCGGTTTCACCTTCGGCAATGGCTGCTCGGGCGGGGTATCGGAGGGATCGTTGTTCGGCAAGAAACAGCAAGGCAGCGTGGTGTTCGCTGACATGCCGAAGTCACGCAAGAAAACGGAGGTGGCATCGTGAGCGCAACATCTGTTTACACGTTGCTCTCGACCTTGCTCGACTATCCGGAGGCCGAGTTGCTTGATACCTTGCAACAGATCAACCACGAACTCAGTGCCTGCCCTCAGGCCGCTCAAGTCGCATTGCAACCGTTGCTCGCCCTGCTCAACGAGCATCCGCTAATCGAGTTGCAGGAGAACTACGTCGCCACGTTCGACCGCAATCCCGCGCACTCGCTGCATCTGTTCGAACACGTTCACGGCGAGAGCCGCGATCGCGGCCAAGCAATGGTCGATCTTCTGGATGAATATCGACGGCTGGGTCTTGAGATAGCGACCAATGAATTACCCGACCATGTGCCGCTGTTTCTCGAAGTGCTGGGGAACATCGACCCGGTGGAAGCGCGCGCGCTGCTGGATGAAGCCATCCACGTCCTGGCAGCGCTGGGGAACCGTCTGGCACGCGACGAGAGTCCGTACGCGGGCGTATTCACGGTGCTCAGGTCTTTGACGGATGTCGTGCCGCAAGCCGCCGAGACACCGCCGATCCGCGATATGGACGAAGCGCTCGAACGTTTTGGCCCCGGCGCCGATGGCGTCGAACCGCTGCTCGCGCCCTCCATGCCCACGCCGCTCGCCCAGCCGATGCACTTTCATCCGCGATCGCCTGCTGCGGCCAACTAAGTTCCAGGGACTACGTTCATGCTCAATCAATTTCTGTTCGGTATTTATCCGTACATTGCGGCGGCCGTCTTCCTGTTCGGCAGCTTCGCGCGCTTCGAGCGCGAACAATACACATGGAAAGCCGACAGCTCGCAGCTGCTTCATCGCGGCAATCTGCGGCTTGGCAGCATCCTGTTTCACGTCGGTATTCTCGGGCTCTTCTTCGGACATCTTGCCGGCCTGCTCACGCCGGTTGCCGTTTGGGACTGGCTTGGAATCGGCCACGGCACGAAACAATCCGTGGCGATGATCGCCGGCGGCGTGATGGGGTCCCTATGTCTGGTCGGTCTCGTCATCCTGATTCACCGCCGCCTCAGCAACGCGCGTATATCCGCCGTGACCCGTACCGGCGACAAGGTGCTGCTGCTGTGGATTCTCGTCACGCTGCTGCTCGGCTTGTCGACGATCCGCGAATCAGCGAATCACGTGGACGGCCACATGATGGTCCAGCTCATGACCTGGGCGCAACATGTTGTCACCTTCCGCGGCGACGCAGCGCAGTACGTGGCGGCCGCACCGTTTGTGTTCCGGATGCATCTGTTCATGGGCATGTCATTGTTCGTGATCTTCCCGTTCACCCGGCTCGTGCACGTCTGGAGCGGCTTCGCTTCCGTCACATACCTGAACCGCGCATGGCAGCTCGTGCGGCCGCGCTAATCCGTTCGGAGGAGAACATCATGGCAATAATCGTCAACGGCGTGGAACTCGCCGATGCAGACCTCGAGCGCGAAATGCCGATTCATGCAGACACGCCGGACTCGCACCAAGCGGCGCTGACGGCGGCTGTACTGCGCCGCGTCCTGCTCGATGAAGCGGCTCAGTTGCACATCGTTGCCTCCGGGCAGGACGACGAGGCCATGATCGAAGCGTTACTCGATCATCAACTCGCCGAAGCCGCCGCACCCACGCATGAAGAGTGCGAGCGCCACTACCTGGCTGACCTGGAGCGCTGGCGAGTGAACGAGCGCGCGCGGGTCAGCCATATCCTGTTCCAGGTGACGGCGAAAGTGCATCTGGAGGCGCTGCGTCAACGCGCTCAACAGACGCTCGATGAACTGCTGGACGCCGACGATCTCGACCTGCGCTTTGCTGACCTTGCGCGTACCGTGTCGAATTGCCCCTCGGGCGTCGATGGCGGCGCACTCGGTGAGATCGGCCGCGGCGACACCGTGGCGGCGTTCGAACGCGCGGTGTTTGCCGCGCCTGCTGGTACCCTCTGCCCTGTACTTGTGGAAACAGAGTTCGGCTTCCATATTGTCCGGGTTCACGAGAAATCGCCGGGCAGGGTGTTGCCGTTCGAGCAGGTCGAACTGCGCATTCGCGTCGCCATGTCGCTGGCACTACGCGATCTCGCCGAGCGGCGCTATGTGATGGAAGCGGTGGAACGCGCTAATATTCAAGGCTGGAAAGACGGGGTAGCGACATG
>DASYLW010000266.1:0-13388 GCA_036009385.1 Caballeronia sp. | reverse complement strand
CCCGATTCTGATGACGTCGCTGGCGTTCATTCTCGGCGTGTTGCCGCTTGCGGTCAGTAACGGCGCGGGTTCAGCCAGCCAGCACGCCATTGGTACGGGCGTGATCGGCGGGATGTTGACCGCGACCTTCCTGGCAATTTTCATGATCCCGATGTTCTTTGTGGTGATCAGCAAAATCAGCCACGACAAGGGTACGCCGCAGCACAGCCATGACGGCGACAGCAACGGCGGCAACGGTGGCCAGGACGGCACGGCTGCTCCTGCCAACGAAGGACATTGAGATGCTAAAACACTCCTTGATGGCGGCAGCCGTCGCGCTTTTTGCGGCTGGCTGCACGATGGCTCCGAAGTACCAGCGCCCGGCGGCGCCCGTCGATCAGACGTTCCCGACGGGTGGCGTCTATGACAGGCAACCGGAGGCGGCGTCGGGTGGCCCGGCGCAGCCGAAGCCGGCGGTGGACATCGGCTGGCGCGATTTCTTCGTCGATGCACGCTTGCAGCGGATCGTTGCGATCGCGCTGAAGAACAACCGCGATCTGCGTGTGTCCATGCTCAATGTGGCAGCGGCGCGCTCGCAGTATCAGATCACGCGTGCGAGCCTGATGCCCACGCTCGATGCTGTCGCCTCGCAGACGAAGCAGCGCACTCCGAAGGATCTGTCGTTCTTTAACCAGACCATCTCGAATCAGTATTCGGTCGGGGTGAATGCGTCCTGGGAAATTGATTTCTTCGGGCGGATCCAGAGCCTGAAGGACCAGGCGCTCGAGCAGTATTTCGCGCTTGCGGAAACGCGCAAGGCAGCAGAAATCTCGCTGGTGTCGCAAGTCGCGGACCAGTACCTGACCATGCTTTCGGATGACGATCAACTCACCGTCACGCGCAATACGTTGAAGACGGCGGAAGAGTCGTATCGGATCACGAAGCTGCAATTCGATAACGGCGTGGGTACCGAACTCGCCGTGCGTCAGTCCGAGGGCATCCTGCAACAGGCCGCTGCCAACCTGCAGTCGCAATTGCGCCTGCGGGCGCAGGACGAGAATGCGCTGGTGCTGTTGATTGGTGAGCCGTTGCCGGCAGATCTGCCGCCGGGCATGCCGCTCGACAGTCAGAACCTGCTCGCCGATATCCCCGCCGGACTGCCTTCCGACCTGCTCACGCGGCGTCCGGATATCGTGTCGGCGGAGCATTCGCTACTCGCGGCGAACGCGAATATCGGTGCGGCGCGTGCGGCGTTTTTCCCGAAGATTTCGTTGACGGGCAGTTTTGGAACGTTGGCGCCTTCGCTCGGCACGTTGTTCAAGCCGGGCTCGGTGGCGTGGTCATTCGCACCGCAAATCTCGATTCCGATCTTCGAGGGCGGCACAAACCTGGCCAACCTGGATCTGGCTCAGATCCAGAAGCGAATCGAGATCGCGAACTACGAGAAGGCGATCCAGACTGCGTTCCGCGAAGTGGCGGATGGGCTGGCCGCGCGCGGCACTTACGACGAGCAGATCAACGCGCTCGAGTTGTATGTGAAGTCGCAGGCTCGTGGGCTGGAGCTGTCGGATATGCGATATCGCAACGGCGTGGACAACTATCTCTCCGTGCTGACGGCCCAGACGAACCTGTACACCGCGCAGCAGTTGCTGATTACGGCGCGGCTGAACCGGGCGGCGAATCTCGTCGATTTGTATCGTGAGCTGGGTGGCGGCTGGATCGAGCATGCAGGCGATCAGCCACGTCCTTCCGATGCCATGCCGGATTACCGCGATATCGGTACGCCGACGGCTGCTGCTCCTGCCGCTTCTGTTACGACCATCAGCCCGGCTTCGGCTTCGGCTTCGGTTTCGGTTTCGGCGGGTCATGCGAAGCTGGTGCCGGTGCAGCATCTGGTGCCGGCGGCAAAGCCGCAGGTTGATGCCGACGGCAAGACAGTGGGTTCGGCGGGATAAAGTTTTACGCAGTTCAGATGTTGAAAAACCGCAGCCTTTTGGGGCTGCGGTTTTTTATTGCGGCTCTTTTGTCTCTGTTAGTCCTGCGCGGATTCCCTCAGCGCTTCACCTTTGCCGTTCCATCAAAATCCCTTCCGACATGACGGATTGCGCAGGTCGCATCGCGTTCTTTCTTCACCCCGTTGAACACAATATTCAGCAGCACCGCGGACACCGACGCGAGCAAGATCCCGCTATGAAGAATGGGTTCCAGCGCATGCGGTAACTGCGAAAAGAACTTCGGCGCGACGACCGGCACGAGTCCCAGGCCAATACTCACCGCGACGATAAACAGGTTGTGGTGATTCTTCACGAAGTCCACCTTCGACAGCACCTTGATCCCGTTCGCCGCGACCATGCCGAACATGACAATGCCGGCGCCGCCAAGTACGAACGGCGGCACCGATGCCACCACCTGCGCCATCTTCGGAAACAGCCCGAGCGCGACGAGGATCACGCCGCCGGTCGCACACACGAAGCGGCTCTTCACGCCCGTTACACCGATCAGCCCGACGTTCTGCGAGAACGACGTATGCGGAAACGAGTTGAAGATCCCGCCAATCAGCGTCCCTAGTCCATCCACTCGCAGTCCGCGCACCAGCGCATCCTGATCGACGGGACGCTCGACCATGTCGCCGACGGCCAGGAACATGCCCGTCGATTCAATGAACGTCACGAACATGACGATGATCATGGTTGCGATGGAAAGCGGGTCGAAGTGCGGCAGGCCGAAGTGAAACGGCAGCACGATGCCGACCCAGGGCGCGCTCGTCACGCCGTTGAGATCGACGCGCCCAAGCGACATGGCAATCCCGAACCCGGCCACGATGCCGAGCAACACCGAAATGTTCGCGATAAACCCGCGTGCAAACTTGTTGATCATCAGGATCAGTGTGAGCACGACAAGCGCCAGCAGCAGATAAACCGGATTGCCATACTCGGGATTCCCGACGCCGCCGGCCGCCCAGTTGATGCCCACCTCCATCAGCGACAAGCCGATCACCGCGATCACCGTGCCGACCACTACGGGCGGAAAGAATCGCAGCAACTTTCCGATCATCGGCGCGATGAAAATCCCCACAATGCCCGCTGCGATAGTCGCACCGAATACGTCGAGGAGGCCGAGCCCCGGATTCGTGCCGATGGCGACCATTGGACCGACGGCGGCGAATGTGCAGCCCATGATGACCGGCAGGCGAATGCCGAAAATCCAGAGGCCTAGCGTCTGGATCAGCGTCGCGACGCCGCACGAGAAAAGGTCGGCGCTGATGAGGAACGCGATCTGGTCTTTCGGCAGCTTGAGCGCGGCGCCGAGAATCAGCGGGACCGCGACGGCGCCGGCGTACATCACGAGTACGTGTTGAATGCCGAGTGTAAGCAACTGAGCGGTGGGTAACCGCTCGTCGCACGGGTGAACCTGGGTGGATGCCATGCGGTGTCTGTCTCCAATGTTGACCGGATTTAGCGCTACTCCGGTCCCATGCAAGTTGTTTGCGTTGATCCGAGTGTGTCCCTCGAATTGGTCATTCAAGGTACGTGGCGTAAAAAGCGAGAACAAGTCGACGTTGGCGTATGGCCCCCTTAGCCATGTTGATATGCCGCAAGTGCCTTAAGATCGCGTGTGGCGCCGTCAAGCCACGGCTGGCGGGCGAACGACGATTTGCGTCGCGCCTGGCAAGGCGTGCGGATACCAGGCGTGGTTATGATGGTTATCTGCCGTGCCGCATAGTCTCTTTTTCAGAAGCGCGGCGCGGGCAACGGGTAAACCCGTCGCAAGCCGTTTTTACCGCTTACTTTTTCTGCGAATCTCCATGCGATTTCTTGGCATCGATCTGGGCACGGCATCGCTGAAACTCGCTATCGTCGATGAAAACGGTCACGAGCGTGCTGTCGCCGCCGTCGCGTACGCGGTCACCTCGCCGTTTCCCGGCTGGGCGGAAACGCCCGTGGAATCCTGGTGGAATGCGCTGCGCGAGGCAGCCGCACGCTTGCCCGCCCACGAGCGCGCGCTGGTGAATGCGATCGGTTTCTCAGGGCAGATGCACGGCGTCGTAGTCACTGATGAAAACAACCAGGCGCTGCGTCCCGCGATGTTATGGCCCGATACCCGCGCGCTCGATTTGCTTGACGCGTGGCCGGCGCCGCAAGCGAATCCTGTCGCGCCCGGCATGGCGGGGCCGTTGCTGCGCTGGCTTGCGGTGAACGAACCCGCGGTGATGAGCAAGATGCGCTGGGCTTTGCAGCCCAAGGACTGGCTGCGCACGGCGTTGGGCGGCGAAGTCTGCACCGATCCGTCGGACGCCTGCGCCACCGCGCTTGCTGAACCTTCGGGCGTGTGGGACGACGCGCTCATCGCGGAAATCGGGCTGCGGCGCGAGTGGTTCGCGCCGCTTGCGCCATCGTATGCAGCGGCTGGCACGTTGAACGCCGAAGGCGCGAAACTGCTCGGCCTGCGCGCGGGCATCGTCCTGGCTGTGGGCGCGGGCGATACCGCTTGCGCCGCGCTCGGCAGCGGTCTCTCGGCCGATGGCGACGCGTTGCTGACCACCGGCAGCGGTGGGCAGATCGTGGTGATGTCGACGGATGCACCTGCTTCGGTCGTTGGCCTGCACGCGTATCGTGCGGCGACGGACCAGTGGTATCGGATGGCTGCGATGCAGAACGTGGGCGTGGCGCTTGAAGCGGTGCGCGGCTGGCTCGGCTACACGAACTGGCCGAGCGCTTATGACGACGCGTTCAGTACGCCGGCGTCTGCGCGCCTGACGTTCTTGCCGTACGTAAGCGGTGAACGTTCGCCGTGGATGAATCCATCGGCGAAGGGCGGATGGCTCGGCCTCGGTCTCGGCGATACACGTGGCGCGATGATGCGCGCGGCCTTCGAAGGCGTGGCGTTCGCGCTGCGCGCCGGCCTCGATGCCATTCGTCTGAACGCCGGACCCTCGGCCTTGGTACGAACCCTGCGGCTTGCCGGCGGCGGCTCGATCGATCCACGTTGGCGGCAACTTCTGGCCGACGTACTCAACGCCGAACTGCACGCGCTCGATTGCCCGAACGCGGCGACCCGCGGCGCGGCAATTCTGAGCGGTATCGCGCTCGGGTCCTGGCACGCGTCGGATCTGGCGGCGCTGGCGCCATCGGCGACGCTGGTTGCATCGCCGGGTGGTGCAGGTAGCGACGCAGGTAGCGACGCAGGTAGCGACGCGGATCTGGCGTTTCGTCATACACGTTTCATCGATTTATACCAGCGTAACGCGAGCTGGTTTTAACGCAGCTTTCGACCTCCGCTTACACTAACGCTCGCCCCAAGCGAATCCGCGAGAATCCACGAGACAGCACGACGAGCTTCATACGAAATATGTCCGAACCTACCACGTCCCCGACTTCACATCCCGACCATCCCGACTTTCGCTCGCGTGAGTTCCTGCTCGATCACGCGTTGCGGACCATGACGTTTTATCACCCGCACTGCATGGACCCGGCGGGCGGTTTCTATCATTTCTACGAGGACGACGGCACGATCTATGACCGCAAGTCGCGGCATCTGGTGTCGAGCACGCGCTTCGTTTTTAACTATGCAATGGCCTACAAGTACTTCGGCCTCGATGAATATCGCGGCGGCGTCCTGCATGGCATTGAGTACTTGCGCGAGTTTCATCGGAATCCGCAGACCGGCGGTTATGCGTGGACGCTCAACGGCCGCGACGTCACCGACGCTACCAATCATTGCTACGGCCTTGCGTTCGTCGTGCTGGCTTACGCGAAGGCGCTGGAAGCAGGCTTCGAAGAAGCGCGCGGGTACCTGGAAGAAACCTGGGACCTGATGGAAACGCACTTCTGGGATGCGGCTCACGGCCTGTACAAAGATGAAGCAAGCGCGGACTGGACCGTGTCGGACTATCGCGGACAAAACGCCAACATGCATGCCTGCGAAGCGATGCTCGCCGCGTTCGAAGCGTCGCAGGATGGGCGTTATCTGGACCGCGCCGCGCTGCTCGCGGACAACATGGTGAATCGTCAGGCTACGCTCGCGGGCGGCCTGGTCTGGGAGCACTACAAGCCGGACTGGTCGGTCGATTGGGAATATAACAAGGGCGACAAGACCAACATCTTTCGTCCATGGGGATTCCAGCCCGGCCATCAGACGGAATGGGCAAAGCTGCTGCTGATTCTGGACCGGCATCGCCCTGATCCGTGGCACGTCACGCGCGCGCGAGAACTGTTTGACCGTGCGCTGGATCTTTCGTGGGACCACGAGCACGGCGGGATGGTTTACGGCTTCGATATCAAAGGCGACTTCTACGACGAGGACAAGTACTTCTGGGTCCAGGCTGAGTCATTGGCCGCCGCCGCGTTGCTTGCCGATCAGGCCGCGAAAGCCGGCGACACGGCCGCGGCCGCACGATACTGGAACGATTACGATCGTCTGTGGATGTATAGCTGGAACCACTTCGTCGATCACAAATGGGGCGCGTGGTACCGGATACTCGCCCGCGACAACACGAAATACAGCAACGAAAAAAGTCCGGCCGGGAAGGTCGACTATCACACCATGGGCGCATGCTATGAAGTACTAAACGTCGTTGCCTGACAAGGTACGATGCATCGTCCGCCAGTCACTCTGAATCAACGATTAACGAAAGGAACCAGATATGAAAACCAAAGCCGCCATTGCATGGGAAGCCGGAAAGCCGCTCACCATCGAGGAAGTGGATCTCGAAGGGCCGCGCGCCGGTGAAGTGCTGATCGAAGTGAAGGCGACCGGCATTTGCCACACCGATTACTACACGCTCTCGGGCGCGGACCCGGAAGGCATCTTCCCGGCTATTCTTGGGCATGAAGGCGCGGGTATCGTGGTCGATGTCGGCCCGGGCGTGGGTACCTTGAGGAAGGGCGATCACGTCATTCCGCTCTATACGCCCGAGTGCCGCCAGTGCAAGTTCTGCCTGTCGCGCAAGACTAATCTGTGCCAGGCCATCCGTTCGACGCAAGGCCGCGGCCTGATGCCGGATGCCACGTCGCGCTTTTCCATCGGCGGGAAGCCGTTGTTCCATTACATGGGTACATCGACGTTTTCGAACTACATCGTGGTGCCGGAAATCGCGGTGGCGAAGGTGCGTGAAGATGCGCCTTTCGACAAGATTTGCTACATCGGCTGCGGCGTGACGACGGGCGTGGGCGCGGTCGTGTATTCGGCGAAGGTCGAGGCCGGCGCGAACGTGGTGGTGTTCGGGCTGGGCGGCATTGGCTTGAACGTGATCCAGGGCGCGAAGATGGTCGGGGCCGACAAGATCATCGGCGTCGACCTGAATCCGGGTCGCGTCGAACTGGCGAAGAAGTTTGGCATGACGCACTTCATCAACCCGAATGAAGTGCCGAACGTCGTCGATCACATCGTGCAGTTGACCGATGGCGGCGCGGACTATTCGTTCGAATGTATCGGCAACACCAAGGTGATGCGTCAGGCGCTGGAATGCACGCACAAGGGCTGGGGCCAGTCATTCATCATCGGCGTGGCGGCAGCGGGCGAAGAGATCAGCACGCGGCCGTTCCAGCTGGTCACGGGGCGTGAGTGGAAAGGCTCGGCGTTCGGCGGTGCACGTGGTCGCACCGATGTGCCGAAGATCGTCGACTGGTACATGGAAGGCAAGATCAATATCGATGACCTGATCACGCACACGCTGCCGCTCGAGCGCATCAACGAAGGTTTCGACCTGATGAAGAAGGGCGAATCCATCCGCTCGGTGGTGCTGTATTAAGAAGCTCGCGCAAGCTGCGGTGGCGTGCCAAAGACGGCGCGCTGTCGCGGCAAAAAAGAAGAGGTGAAGCAATGCTGGAACTTGTGGAAGAACATGCGTGCTGCGGCGGCGTGCAGCGAACCTACAAACACGACTCGCGATCAATCGGCTTGCCGATGCGATTCTCGGTGTTCTTGCCGGCCGAGGCATCGACTGGGAAAGTGCCCGCATTGTTTTATCTCGCGGGCCTCACTTGCACGGAAGAGACCTTTCCGATCAAGGCCGGCGCGCAGCGTTATGCGGCCGAGCACGGTATCGCGTTGATTGCACCAGATACGAGCCCACGTGGTGCGGGCGTACCGAACGAAAGCGCGGCGTGGGACTTCGGCGTGGGTGCGGGATTTTACGTCGATGCAACGCAGGAACCGTGGGCGCGCAATTACCGGATGTACTCGTATGTGACGCAGGACCTGCGCGCGGCGGTGGTTGCTGAATTACCGGTGCGTGAGGATCGGCTGGGTATTTTCGGGCACTCGATGGGCGGCCACGGCGCGCTGGTTCTCGCGCTGAAGAACCCGGACATTTATAAGTCGGTATCGGCATTCGCACCGATCGCTGCGCCTTCGCAGTGCCCTTGGGGCGTGAAGGCGTTTTCTGGCTATCTTGGCGAGGATCGGGAAGCGTGGAAGCAGTATGACGCGAGCGAACTGGTGAAGACGGCGGCGTCAAAATTTGCAGAAGGGATCCTGATAGACCAGGGTCTCGCCGATAACTTCCTCGAGGCGCAGTTGCATCCGGAATTATTTGAAGCGGCGGCGAAGGCGGCAGGGCAGACGGTGACAGTGCGCAGGCATGAAGGTTATGACCACGGGTATTACTTCATCTCGACGTTTATCGGCGAGCATATTGCGTTTCATGCGCGGACGCTGTGTGCTTGAGAGTAACTACGCTTTAACGAGTCCAATCTTCGAGTTTCAGGTCAGGCACGTGAGTGAAAACCCGGTCGTTTGTTACCAGTACGGCATCGACGCACCGGGCATGTGCTCCGATCATCAGGTCCATTGGGGCGAGCGTCTGTCCCTGGTGCTCTAGTTCCGCGCGGAGGTTTCCATACTCTTGCGCCACAAGGCTGTCCCAAGGCAGGACGGTTGCACGGAGCAGGAACTCGTGAACGATACGACGTAGCTGCGTTGAGCGGGGTCGCTTTGCCAATCCGAAAAGCAACTCGCCCTCGGTGATTGCCGAAACACTGATACTCGACATGGGTACGGCTTCAAGCCGCGGCATCACGGCTGCGTGTTTCTTTATCAGGTGACTCACCATGTTCGTGTCGAGCATGTATCGCTTCACTCGGTCCATCCTTCAAATGGGTCACCGCGATGGGCTCCCTGATTGCGCTCATCAACGTCCAGGAAGTCTTCCGGTATAGCGGCACTTTTAAGTGCCGCAACGAAACCATCCCAATTTTCCGGTTTGCGCGACAAGATGACATCGCCGGTATCGGGGTCTCGTCGAACGAAAACTTCGTCACCGTCGAATCGGTATGCGGCGGGTAACCGTACGGCCTGGCTGCGCCCGTTGATAAAAAGTTTCGCTACTTGCTTCATTGCGACCCCTTTACAGACTTGATAGATACCATAGTATAGACTAAATTGACCGAGCCCGATGACTACCGACGCCCCAACAAACTCAACCCATACACCCCTGCCGCCAGGATCGTGATCCAGAAGCTGGTCGGCCAGTCGGTGTAATATGCCAGCGTCAATCCCAACCACGCCTGCGCCAGCGCGAAAACTGCCGCGAGCAGCACGCCGGTCGACAATCGCGTCGCCACATTCTGCGCCGCCGCTGCCGGTCCGACCATCAGCGCGAAGACGAGCAATACGCCGACTATCTGTGTCGATGCCGCCACCGCCAGCGCCGTGATCGCGAGAAACAGGACGGACACGAGGCGCAGCGACACCCCTTTGGCTTCGGCCAGTTCCGGTTGCAGCGACGCGAACAATAATGGCCGCATGATGATCGCGAGCGCGCCAAGGCTGACCACCGCGAGCCCGGCCAGTACCACCAGCGTTTCATGGCTCACGCCGAGCACGTTGCCGAACAGCAGCGCAGTCGCCTGACTGGCATACGCGGTAAAGAAGTGCAGGAACAGCAAGCCGAGGCCCAGCGACAACGTCAGGATCACGCCGATAGCGACATCGCGGCCCGTCAGCTTTTCGCCTAGCGCGCCCATGCCGATACCGGCGGCGAGCGTGAAGCCGATCATGCCCCAGAGCGGCGACATGCCGACCAGCACGGCGCCGGTCGCGCCGGTGAAACCTACGTGCGATAACGCGTGACCCGCGAACGTCTGGCCGCGTAACACGAGGAAGTAGCCAACTACGCCCGCGAGCACCGCGACAATCCCCGACGCCGCAAAGGCGTTTTGCATGAACTCGTATTCAAACATCGTGGGAATGCTTTCCGGTGTGGTGATGACCATGGCTATGACCGTGGCCGTGATCATGATCGTGGGAATGAGAATGGCCGTCGGGACCGTGTTCATGCGCGTGGTCGAGCTTGTCGACTTCCACGTCGCCGGCCATCACGAAGATGCGGCCGTTCACGCGCATGACGTCGATAGGCGATCCATATAGCTGCGATAAAACCGGTTTCGTGATGACTTCATCGATCGTACCGAGCGCCGCGCGGCCATTGCCTAGATACAGCACGCGGTCGATGGAATTAAGCAGCGGGTTAAGTTCGTGCGCGGAAAACAGCACGGTAATGCCGAGTTCGCGCTGCACGCTTCGCACGAGATCGACCACGCCGGTTTGATGACGTGGATCGAGGCTGATCAGGGGTTCATCGAGGAGCAGCAGTTTCGGGTCGCCGAGCAGGCATTGTGCGAGCAGCAAACGCTGCCGTTCGCCGCCCGACAACTCGGACAACGGCCGCGTGGCGAGCGCGCGTCCGCCGACCAGATCGAGCACGCGATCGACATCGGCACGCGCTGCGGCGCTCGCGCGCGGCAAGCCCCAGCGATGACCATCGGCGGCCATGGCGACGAAATCGCGGCCGCGCACGTGCCGTCCGGCAAGACCGCTGCGCGTTTGCGGCATGTAGCCCACTGACGGATTACCGCGTACAACCGGCGCGCCGTTCACGCGAATCGTTCCCTTCGATAACGGCAGCAACCCCAGCATGGCGCGCATCAGCGTGGTCTTGCCGGCGCCGTTCGGACCCAGCACGCCGATAAACTCGCCCGCCGCGACGCTGAAGCTGGCGTCTTTCAAGATCGACCGTCCGCCGAGCTGGAGCGCGACGTGCTCGACTTCCAGCGCGCCGGCTTTAACACGCGCTGAACCCGCGTCCGGAGACGTCATTGCAACGCGCCCGAAGGCGCGCACGTTGTGATTGTTCTATTGCCACGTCCCGTCATTGTGTCTTTCCCTGCAGCGCAACCGACAACGCGTCGAGCTGCGACGTCATCCATGTCTGGAAGGTCTTGCCGGCGGGCAGCGTCTCGGTGACGCTGATGCTCGGCACGTGTGAATCGTGGGCCACTTTCAACATGCGCTTCGTGAGTGCTTCCGTCGCCTGGCTGTTATAGATCAGCACGTGCACGCGACGCTCACGCAGATCCTTTTCGAACGCGGCGATATCCGTTGCGCTCGGTTCCGTGTCGTTCATCGCAGCGAGCTGGAAACGGTTGTTGCGCATGTCGAGCCCGATCGCATCCGACATATAACCGAACACGGGTTCTGTTGCTGTCACCGGTACGCCCTTGTACTGGCTTTTAAGCGCGGCGACCTTGTCATCAATAGGTTTTACCGATGCCAGGAACGTCGCCAGGCGCGTGTCGTAGTCAGCCTTGTGCGCCGGGTCCGCCTGGACCAAATAGTCTCTCACCGCTTTCGCCACCGTCGGCATGGTCGCCGGGTCGTACCAGAGATGCGGATTATCGCCGGATTTCCTGCCCATCAGTTGCGCCGCGATGATCGTCGTGCGCCCCTTGCCCTTCGATGCCGACAGCAGCTTGTCCATCCACGGATCGTAGTCGGCGCCGTTATACACGACAAGGGCCGCGTTCTGCAACGCGCGCGCGGTCTTCGGGCTGGCTTCGAACAGATGGGGGTCTTCGTCGGGGTTGCTCAGGATATTCGTCACCTGAACATGGTTGCCGCCGAGCTGACGCACGACATCGCCGTAGAAATTCTCGGCGGCGACCACGGGGACCACGCCCGTGGTCGCCGCCTGCGCCGTGGCTGTGCCGCAGAAGCTGGCAGATAAAAGGGCGGCGCAGGTCAGGACGGCAGCGGCAAGTTTGCTCATGGTGTTTCCTGGAATGAGGATGAATAGAGGCTGACGATGTGCGTAGCGTTCGCGTTCTGCATGCCCGCCGCAGAGGTCTCGCGATCGTTCAAGTCGGTCGCGATGATATAACGTATCACTTCATTTTGCATTCTCTGGCGTATTACAAAGTCCTGTCCGAGACTCTTCTGCGACGTGCTCGGATAACCCGCAAACCCGCGCCGGTTGGGGTTTTCCCGCAGTTTTGAGATGCTTTGCGCGTCGCAGCATCGAAACATGGCGGCGTGCCTTGACACCGCCTCACGCCTCACCGATCATTCGACCAAACAGAGAGCAATTGATCACGCAAAGAGCGTTCGCTCACTGTGACGCGTTTCGAGTGGGCGATTCAAGCAGGCAATAGAGACAAACCGGAGACAGCCGTGAGACTGCAGGACAAGGTAGCAATCGTGACGGGTGCAGCGAGCGGGATTGGCGAAGCGGTCACGAAACGATTTCTGGACGAAGGCGCGAAGGTCGTTGTCGTCGATCTGAAAGACGAAACCGAATTGGCGCAGCGTTTCCCTGAGAGCGCGGGACGCGTGCTGGCTTTGAAGGCTGACGTCACGAAGCGCGAAGACCTGGAGCGCATTGTCTCCAGCACCGTCGATAAATTCGGCGGTATCGACATCCTCTTCAACAACGCGGCGCTCTTCGACATGCGCCCGATCCTCGACGAATCCTGGGACATCTTCGACCGCCTCTTCTCGGTCAACGTGAAGGGCATGTTCTTCCTGATGCAACTTGTTGCGCAACGCATGGTGGAGCAGGGCCGTGGCGGCAAGATCGTGAACATGTCGTCGCAGGCCGGGCGTCGCGGCGAGGCGCTAGTTTCCCACTATTGCGCGACCAAAGCCGCCGTGATCAGCTATACGCAATCAGCCGCACTGGGGCTCGCCAAGCATGGCATCAACGTGAACAGCATCGCACCAGGCGTGGTCGACACCTCAATGTGGGAGACGGTCGATGCGCTCTTCGCCAAGTACGAAAACCGCCCGCTCGGCGAGAAGAAACGGCTGGTTGGAGAGGCCGTGCCGCTCGGCCGCATGGGCTTGCCAAATGACTTGACGGGCGCGGCACTGTTCCTCGTCTCGGCGGATTCGGACTACATCACGGCACAAACACTGAACGTGGACGGCGGCAACTGGATGAGTTGAACGCATCCATCCGGGCCACCGCAGTGAAGATCATTAGCGAAAGTAGTTAAAGCAACACCTGTACTACCCGAGTATCGACTGCTTCAAGCAACGCAACGCAAGACCAGCGCCCGTGCTAACGATAAAGGAGACGAAACAACATGAAACGCGCCAACTTCACCCTCAAGAACCTGCCGATGCGCTCGCTC
>DASYLW010000265.1:0-9293 GCA_036009385.1 Caballeronia sp. | reverse complement strand
CCGGTGAACGCGTTGTTCACCATCGCGGCGGGCATGGGGTAAGCGACGCCAAATTGCCACGCGGGCGGGGCTGGAACGTGACGGATCGGCAGGAAATCGTTGCCGCAGAGCCACAAGCCATCGGCTGCGGCTGACAACTCGGTATCGGCTTCGCGCGTGAGGAACGGATGCAATCCGAGCCCGAACGGCAACGCATCGCGCCCGGTATTCTCGATATAAAGCGTCACCACCAGCGTCGACGCTTCGAGCATGAATGATTGGCTCGCCGTGTACGAATACGGCGCGCCATGACGACGATCGAGCGTGAGCCGAACATGCGTCGAGCTCTCGGAGGCCACGTCCCACGCGCCAAGCCAGCCGTCGCCATGCAGCGGCAGGGGCTCGCCGGGCCGGTTGCAAGGCACATCGACACCACGGCCGAGAAACTGAAACCGCCCGCCGCCGATACGATTCGAATACGGCAGCAACGGGTAACACGCGAGTTCATTCGGATCGGTGGCCGCGCTCGGTGTGAGGCACGGCCGGAAGATTGGCACGAGCGCGCCATCGCTACGCCAGTCGAAGCGTGTGATGCCGCCGCCAAGCGCCGGCGCAATATCAAGGCGTAATTGTGGGTTGGCGAGCGTGATGCAACCATTGACGCCTGCGCCGCCCATCGCGACGACCGATGTGGCGGGCCCCGGGCGAATCGGCGGCTCCGTTGCAGCGGCAAGCTTCGAACGGCGGCTGGGCACGGCTGGCCGGGACGACGCTGGTGGTGGCGTGGAGCTTCCTGCTGGGCGGGCAACGGTCATGGTGGCTACTCCGAACGAGAGGCGATGGATCCCGTGGTCCTGGCCTGAGGCTCCAGCATGCACGGGAAGCTGCGGGCAGCGCGTCGTGCGCGCCACCTCATATTAGAAACGTAATGCCGCGGGTCTGGGGCGCGACGCGTAGAGCGCCCGGCGCAACCATCCGCTCAATGCGTGCGGCTATGTCCGCGAAACACCGGCTCGGCGATACCCGTTGCCGACGGCGTCGCAATAAAAACCGCGCCCGCGTGCGGATCGTCCTGCAACGCGCCTGCATCTAATCCGACCCGCGCACTCGTGATGTACGCCGTGCCGAGTTGCGTTCCGCCGAACGCGACGCAGCTTGGCTGCGCTGTCGGCACGTCGATACGCGCTGTTTCCCGGCCATCGGCGTCATAACGCACCACGCGCCTGCCGCCCCACTGCGCGTTCCACAGGCCGCCATCGCTATCGACGGCAGAGCCGTCCGGCTCGCCGCTCGCATCCGGCAATTCGACAAACACGCGCTGGTTTGCAAACGAACCGTAATCGCACACGCGAATCTCGCGCTCCGGCGAATCGCAGAAATACATGCGCGATCCGTCCGGACTGAACGCGATGCTGTTCGAAATCGCGCACTCGCCAAGCGGCAAACGCTCGAGCGACAAATCCAGGTTCAACCGATAAAACCCGCCAATCTTGTCCGCCTTCGCCACGTCGTGTTTCGTCCCGAACACGAAGCGGCCCTGGCGGTCGCATTTACCGTCGTTGATGCGCGTCGGCAGTTCGGCCTCCACCGGCATGATCGTTTCGATCGCGCCGGTCTTCAGGCTAAAAAACGCCAGCCGCGAAGCAAGACCGAGCAGCAGCACGTCAGCATCGGCGCATAACGCGAAGCATGCAAGCCGTTCCGGCATGGCGAACGAAACACTGCTGGCGTCGCGTGGATCGTAGCGCCACAGGCGCTCGCCTTCAATATCCGTCCAGTAAAAACGTCCGGTTCCGGCACACCACGTTGCGCCTTCACCCAGTGCACATTGGCTGTCGATCAGCAGATCCGCTTTCATGCCCAGCCTCCGTCAATGACCACTTCCTGCGCGGTCATCATGCTGCTGTCATCCGATGCCAGGAACAAAGCGGCGCGCGCGAGATCCACCGGCAGCAATTCGGCATCAATACATTGGCCTTCCTTGATCGCGCGACGGCCGGCGTCGTCAAGCCACAGACGACGTTGCTTGTCGGTCATCACCCAGCCCGGCACGAGCGTGTTCACCCGGATATTGAACGGCCCGAGATCACGCGCGAGGCCATTCGTCATACCTTGAATGGCCGCCTTGGCCGTGGTGTAGACAGGAAAATTGCCTTGTTTAAGCATCCAGCTAATCGAGCCGAGGTTCACGATCGACCCGCCGCCGAGCTGCTTCATATCGTCGATTACCGCCTGCGCCGCGAAAAACTGATGGCGCAGATTCACCGCGATTCCCGCGTCGTAGGACTCGGGTGTCACGTCCTCGATCTTGTGACGCTTGTCGTTCGCCGCGTTGTTCACCAGCACGCCGATGAGCCCCAGCGTGGTGCGAACGTCAGCAATGCCTTTGCGCAATGCGTCGATGTTCGTGAGATCGACGCGCAGGAACATGGGCCGGAACTGCCCTTCGGCCAGATCCGCGCCGAGCTGATCCGCAAGCGCTTCGCCGGCGTCCGTATCGATATCGAAGAACGCGACCTTCGCGCCCTGATCGAAGAAATGCTCGACGAACGCCGCGCCAATACCCGTCGCGCCGCCGGTGATCAGCACCACTTTGCCGGCGAGGCTCGGATAGCGCGCAAGGTTTTTATCGACTGAACTGGCCATCTGTTTCAACCCCACATTTAGTCGCCGGATTTAATCACGTGAGCCGCGATTCTTCAACTGGTCGAGCAGCACTGCGGCAAGCAGGATCGCGCCGCGCACGAGGTACTGGTAGAACGCGTCGATGTTCATCAGGTTCATCACGTTCTCGACCGTACCCATGATCAGCACGCCGATCACCACGCCGGAAATCGTCGCGCGGCCACCGAGCAGCGACACGCCGCCCAGCACGCACGCGGAAATCACGTTGAGCTCGAAGCCGTCAGCGGCGTTCGGTTGTCCCGACGTAATCCGCGACGCCAGGATCACCCCGGCGAGCGCTGCAACCGCGCCCTGGATCAGGAAAATCCAGACGCGCGTGCGTTCCACATTGATACCCGCCAATCGTGACGCTTCTGCGTTACCGCCGATCGCGAGCGTATTTCGCCCGTACACCGTCTGATTCAGCAGCACCCCGAACACGATAAAACACGCCAGCGTGACCCAGATCGGCAGCGAGACGCCGAACATGGTCAAGCCGCCGAGCGCGATAAACGTATCCGACGACACGCCCACCGCCTGCCCGTGCGAGACGATAAACCCAAGCCCGCGCACGACTTCCATCGTAGCCAGCGTAGTAATCAGCGCGTTGATCCGCAAGTACGCAATCACTGCGCCGTTCACAAAGCCGATCGCCGAACCCGCCGCCACCGCCGCGATAATCGCAATAAACGTGTTGCCCGTCGCGTTCAACACCATCGCGCAGAGCACGCCGGCGAACGCCACCGTGGATCCGACTGACAAGTCGAAATCGCGCGAGGCGAGGCAGAACATCATCGTGCAAGCGACCATGCCGATCTGTGAAATCGACAGCGCCAGGCCGAGCATGTTCTCGATCGAGAAGAAGTGATCGACCGTGAGCGACATCGTGATGAACATCAAGATGAAGATCACGACCAGGCTGTATTCGGTGATCTGTTGCCACCATTTCTGCTTGTCGTTTTTCGCTGGCACCAGCGTGTTGGTAATGTTTTCCCTGACTTCCATGATGTCCTCCATCTCCACTTTTTTGCTTCAGGCTGCCTTGGCAGCCGGTTCCGATTGCACAGGCAGCGCAAGATTCAGCACTGATTGTTCGTTCGCGGTGCCACGTGGCAATTCGCCCGCGATCCGCCCCTGCCGCATCACCACGATCCTGTCCGATACCCCCAGCACTTCCGGCAACTCGGACGAAATCATCACGATCGCGCAGCCGCGTTCGGCCAGTTGATAGATCACGTGATAGATCTCGTGCTTCGCGCCCACGTCAATGCCGCGCGTGGGTTCATCGAGGATCACGACTTTCAGCTCCGGCTCCGCGAGCCAGCGCGACAGAATGGTTTTTTGCTGATTGCCGCCAGAGAGGAAGCGAATTTTCTGCTTACGGCTCGGCGTCTTGATCTTCAACAACTGGATGAAACGCTCAGCGGTTGCGGCTTCTTTCTTGCGATCCAGGAACAGCCCGGCGCGCAAGTAATGCCGGCGGCACGAGATATTGATGTTCTCCGACACCGACGCCATGGCCACGATGCCCTCTTCCTTGCGATCCTCCGGACACAGCACGATGCCGTGCTTGATCGCTTCGCCCGCGCTGCGGACTTTGATCGGCTTGCCATCGAGCGTGATCGTGCCCGCCTTCTTGCGATCCGCACCATAGACCAGGTGCATCAGTTCGCTTCGGCCCGCGCCCACCAGCCCGAAGAAACCGACAATCTCACCGCGGCGAACTTCGAAACTCGTCGGTTCGCGCAGCGAGTGGCCTTCAATGTTCGTCACGGCGAAACGGACATCGCCGACCTGGCGTGGCTTGTAATCGTAGATATCCGAAATCTCACGCCCGACCATTTCCTGCACGAGCGTATCCCGCGGCACCTCGGCCAGATTCGCGTGCGACGCAATCTTGCGGCCATCGCGGAAAATCGTGCACGTATTGCACAGCTCGTAAATCTCGTCCATGCGGTGCGAGATGTAGATCAGCGCGCGGTTGTCCGCTTTCAAATCACGCACGAGCTTGAACAGCACTTCCGTCTCGCGATGCGATAGCGACGACGTGGGTTCATCGAGCGCAATCACGCGGGCGTTACGCAGCAGCGCCTTGCAGATTTCCACCATTTGCCGTTGCGCGATGGAAAGCTTCTTGAGCTTCGCATTCGGGTCGAGATCGACACCCATTTGCAGCAACCGCTCGCGCACATGCTTTTTCCCTTCGCGCTTGTGCACCCAGCCGAAGGTATTCGGCAAAGAACCGAGCAGCAGGTTCTCGGCGACCGTGAGATCGGGTACGTACTGCAATTCCTGGTGAATCACCGCGATACCCGCCCCGATCGATGCAGCCGCGCTTGCGAATTTCACCTCGTTGCCATCGATCAGGACACGCCCGGAATCCGGCTGATATTCACCGCCCAGCACTTTCAGCAAAGTCGATTTGCCCGCGCCGTTCTCGCCCATCAAGCCGTGCACTTGACCGGCGTTGACGTCGAACGACACGCCGTCGAGCGCGCGCACGCCTGGAAAAACCTTACCGATATTGTCAAAACGCAGCGTCGCTGACACATCGCCTCCTTGGAATTCGTGCGGACCGCAACGCCTTAAGAGACGCTGCGATCCGTGTTGCTCTTCTAGACGAAACGACCTTACTTAGCCGATGCCAGGCCCATCTTCTCGCGCACTTCGCCCACGTTGTCACGCGTTGCCAGCATGCCGGTCGTCAGCGTCACGAGCGGCGGCTCCTTGCCGTCCTTGATCCACGTGTACATGAGTTCCGACGTTTCCTCGCCATGACGCTTCGGGCTGATGATCACCGTGCCGTAGAAGCCGGTCGGGTTCGGCTTCTTGAACTCGTTCAACGCCGAATCCGAGCCGCCGATACCCACGCCGATCATGTTGTCCGCCTTGAAGCCACGGCCTTCTGCAGCACGCACTGCGCCGAGCACGGCTTCGTCGTTCAGGCCGAACGCCACCCAATGCTTGAACTGGGTGTTTTTCGTCAACGCAATGTTGGCTGCGTTGAAGGCGTTTTCGGTATCGGTCTTGGCTTGCGGCGCCATCACGATATTGGCCTTCGGAAAGCCCGCAGCGACCAGCGCTTCCACTGCGCCCGCGGTGCGGTCATGCGCCGTCGGCAGCTGTTCATACGTCACGTCGATAGCACCGACTTCGGCCATGTTCCAGCCGCGCTTCTTGATCTCCGCAGCAATGCCATCGCCCACTTGCTTGCCGATGTTGAACGCTGAAATGCCCATGTAGGGGACCGATTCAATCGGCTTGCCCGAGCCATCGACCAGGCGGTCATCCACCGTCATCATCTTCAGCCCGGCAGCTTTCGCTTTGGCGACAATACCCGGTCCGAGCTTGACGTCAGGCGTGCAGATCACGAAACCCTGGGCCTTTTGGGCGGCGAGGTTGTCGATCGCGCTCATCACCTTTTCACCCGACGGCGCGCCGATCTTCACCAGCGTGAAGCCCTTTGCCTTGGCCGCCATTTCGGCGAATTTCCACTCGTCCTGGAACCAGGGTTCTTCCGGCTGCTTCACCAGGAAGCCGATCTTGACGTCATCGGCGGCTTGCGCCACCGGCGCCGTGAACAAGGTCGCGCTGGCTGCGGTGGCCGTGGCAACGAGCGTGAGGAACATTCTGCGTTTCATGGTCTGTCTCCTGACTTGACTGTCTAGTTGGTACGAAGGTATTGGCCGCGTCTTGTTGTAGTGACGTCGCACCGCGGCCAGTGCGTCATCCTTTGCTGCTGAATCGTTCTAGTCGTGGTACAGCGCCGAACGCCCGCCATCCACCGTGATGCAACTTGCGTTGATAAACGGCGCTTCGTCGGACGCGAGGAACACGGCGGTCATCGCCACTTCCTCCGGCTGGCCGATACGCTTCATCGGTTGAAGATCGAGCGTTGCCTGTTTCGCTTTGGCTGGATCAGCTTGTTCGTTCCACCAGTCGTGCGTGAGTTGCGTCTCGATGTAACCTGGCGCAATCGCGTTCACGCGCACCTGCCGCCCCGCGTATTCGATACCCAGCGCCCGCGTCAATCCAATCACCCCATGCTTTGCCACCGGGTACGGAAAACAACCCGGGATTATCTTGAACGAGTGCGTAGAAGCGATATTCACGATGCTGCCGCGCCCCCGTTCAACCATGCCTGGCAAGACGGCGCGGCAGCCGTTCCAGACGCCGTCGAGATCGACGGCGAAACAGCGGCGCCAGTCGTCGTCGGTCATGGTCAGCGGATCGCAGAACACGTTGATGCCCGCATTGTTCACGAGCACGTCGACCGGGCCGAACTTTGCTTCTGCTTTGCTCACGGCGTTTTGCACCGACGCGCTTTGCGTCACGTCCGTTTGCACCGCGAGCACGTTGTCCGCCGATCCGATCCGCGCCGCCGTGTCACGCGCTAACGCAATATCTAGTTCCGCCAACACCACGGCCGCGCCTTCGCGAACGAACGCGCCGGCAATCGCCGCGCCGATGCCGCGCCCGGCGCCGGTTACGACCGCGACCTTGCCTGCGAGCCGGTTCATTTCTTCTGGCCTCGCGCGACAGCCAGTCCATTGATGAACGCCTTCGCGTGCGAGGCCGTGGTTGCTGCGCTCTGACCTGGTTTGTACAGCGCTGAACCGAGACCGAAGCCATTCGCGCCCGCCGTCAGGAACGGCCCCATGTTGTCCGGCGAGATTCCGCCGACCGGCACGAGCGGCACTTGCGCCGCGATCACCGCGCGCCATGCCTTCACCACATGTGCGCCAAGCTGCTCGGCGGGGAACATCTTCAGCACGTCCGCACCATTTTTCAGCGCGAGGAATGCTTCGTTCGGCGTTGCGACACCCGGCGAACACGCAAGACCTTGAGCCTTCGCGGCGCGCACCACGTCGCCGTCGCTATGCGGCATCACGATCAACTCGCCGCCAGCCTGTTTCACTTGCGCGACGTAATCCGGATGAAGGACCGTACCTGCACCAACGATCGCATCGGCAGGCAGCGCCTTACGGATCGCCGCGATGCTGTCGAACGGCTGCGGCGAATTCAACGGCACTTCCATGATCCGGAAACCTGCTTCGTACAACGCGAGGCCGTGATCAGCGGCGTCTGCCGGCGTCACGCCGCGCAGGATGGCGATCAGCGGACACAGGCCAAACGCAGCGGCGAGGCCGGCGTGCGGCGCGTAAGGCGCGGGGAGGTTGATATCGATTTGCATGGTCCTGCTCCTAATTAGATGCACTCGCCGTCGACTGGATCAGGCCGGCTTGCAGCGCGATCCGATGCAAACCGCGCTCGGTCGCGTGCGCGACGGTCCGCGCATCGTGGCAACCGAAGCGCGCGAGCGCGTGGCGATAACGTTCGCAAAGCGCGTCGTTACCGATGAGCCTTAACGTCTTGCCCGCGAGGTCCGCTTGCTCACGCGCCAGCACTTCGTTGAGGCCGCGTAATTCGTGGCCGATCAACAGGCCCGAGAGGTAATCCGCTTGTTGCTCCGGCTGCAATTGCCCGGTGAGCCCGAGCGTGCGAGTGCTGAAGATAGTCGCGAGCAAACCTGCGTGGCCGGCGTCCTTGGCGGTATCGACACCGCGAATGAACGCGTCCAGGTCTGGCTGTACGGTCGCGCGCATCGTGCGGCCGAGAATGGTGTGGTCGCGCAGCGCGCCGTAGGTCTCGCCGGTCATGAACGTGTAGAACCGTTCAATGCGTCCCTTCGACACCACCGCCCACTTCGCATGCGTTCCCGGCAAGCCGATCAGGGCGCCGTGCGGTTCCTGGTCGAGCGTGGCGTCGCTCGCGAGCGCGCCGAAGATCTGCGTTTCTTCACCGCGCATCACGTTGGGCAACGTGCCGTCTTCAAGCACGCCAGGCACGATGTGAACCGTGACGCCCTTGAGCGTTTTCACGCGCACGATGCCTGCGACCAGCGCGGCCGGATCGGCGGGGGCGGAAACATACGGCGCTTCCATCCAGCCTTGCGCGCTGCCGACCATGCCCGCCGCGATCACCGGCAGCGCCGCGCCGTTGGCGAGCCAGGCGCCGCAGGTTGTATCGAATACTTCGTCGAAGCCGCCATCCGCTGCGGGCTTCGGCAAATTCATGATGCCCGCCGACGATGTCCGCGTATCCAGCATCGCGCCGCTTGCGCCGAGCAGATAGGCCCTGAGCGCCGTGGTGCCCCAGTCGAGCGCAATGAGCGCCGGTGCTTCGTCAGCCCGGGCTGATTGCGTCTCGGCCGATGTGTCGATCCGCGTCATCGTTTGATCCTGCGTGTTGCGGGCTGCGGAACGCGCCAGCCGAGTTCTTGCGAGATCGCGCGCGCTTCGCGCTGCACGACCGGAATCAGTTCTTCCATGCGCTCGGACGGCATGTAAGGAATCGTGCTCGCCACCGATAGCGCCGCCACGATCGCACCCGACGCATCACGCACCGGCGCCGCGACGCAACGGATCGATGCTTCGTTCTCCTCGAGATCGAAGGTGAAACCGCCTTGCGAGTAACGCGTCATGCGCTGGATGAAGGTATCGATATCGGGCTGGTGATCGGGCTTGAAACTCACCTTGGCGAGCACGCGATGCGATGCCTCCAGCAGCTTCTTCCACGTCTCGGGCGGCAGGTCGAGCATCATCGCCTTGCCGATTCCCGTCGATGCCAGCGGCATCCGGTGACCCACG
>DASYLW010000264.1:0-17992 GCA_036009385.1 Caballeronia sp. | reverse complement strand
CTCGTCGTTGCTGCCGAAGTTCGGTGCGAAACCGCCTTCGTCACCCACGGCCGTGCTCATGCCGCGATCGCTCAGGATCTTCTTCAGCGCGTGGAACACTTCAGCGCCGCAACGCAGTGCTTCGCGGAACGTCGGCTGGCTGACCGGGACGATCATGAATTCCTGGATGTCCAGGCTGTTGTTCGCGTGCGCGCCGCCGTTCACGATGTTCATCATGGGAACAGGCAATTGCATCGCGCCCGAGCCGCCGAAGTAGCGGTACAGCGGCAAGCCGGCTTCTTCCGCTGCGGCCTTTGCTACGGCCATGGAGACAGCGAGCATGGCGTTTGCACCGAGGCGCGACTTGTTGTCGGTGCCGTCGAGTTCGAGCAGGGTTTTATCGAGGAAGGCTTGTTCCGATGCATCGAGGCCCATGATGGCTTCGGAGATTTCGGTATTGATGTGTTCGACTGCTTTCAGCACGCCCTTGCCGCCGTAGCGGCCGGCTTCGCCGTCGCGCAATTCGATCGCTTCGCGCGATCCGGTGGAGGCGCCCGACGGCACCGCAGCGCGGCCCATCGTGCCCGACTCCAGCAGGACGTCACATTCGACGGTGGGATTGCCTCGCGAGTCGAGAATCTCGCGACCGATGATATCTACGATAGCACTCATGGTTTCCTCAAGAAATGACGGTGAATCAGGTCAGACAGCAGGTCGGTGTTTAACATCTCGCCAGTACGCGCACGCCTGGCTTCAGAGGCCTTCGACGACCATCATGTTCAATTCTGCTGCGCCCGTTCGCACGTGGCGCGCCGCTTCGTATCGAGCGGAGTGATCCCATTTTGTGGCCGTCTCGTCGTCAACGACAGGTGTCAACGAATTCGAGTGCGACCGAGGGTGGCTGCATTGATCCTTCAAACGCCTCGCTCCGACCTCCACGCACCAGAAACTTACCACCGTATGCTTCAATCGCCTTCATTGTTCACGGCTGATACGGGGTGAATTTATCGGGGTCAGTATGGCTCGCGTTCATGAAGACGTAGCCTCCTTCATAACACTCCCCACCGGTACGTTGCGGATGTTGATGCTTAAGAGAGTTAAGCGAGCGCCCGCGCTTGAATGCACGAGGCGCCCGCAGCGTCTTTAATGGAAATCGTTCTCGAGGAACGGCCCGCGCTTAACGGCCCGATCCAACGCGACGAGTGTCTCCAGCAGTGCTTCCATTCTGTGCAGCGGTACAGCGTTCGGCCCGTCGGATTTCGCGTTCGCCGGGTCCGGATGCGTCTCCATGAACACGCCCGCAACGCCTGCTGCGATGGCCGCGCGTGCCAGCACCGGCACGAACTCGCGCTGACCACCTGAACTCGTTCCCTGCCCGCCTGGCAACTGGACAGAATGCGTGGCGTCGAACACGACGGGCGCATTGGTTTCCCGCATGATCGCAAGTGAGCGCATGTCGGAAACCAGATTGTTATAACCAAATGACACGCCGCGTTCGCACGCCATGAAACGATCGTCCGACAAGCCGGCTTCACGGGCGGCGTCGCGGGCTTTGTCGATGACATTCTTCATGTCATGCGGCGCGAGAAACTGGCCCTTCTTGATGTTGACAGGCTTCCCTGAACGCGCGCACGCGTGGATGAAGTCAGTCTGGCGGCACAGGAACGCGGGCGTTTGCAGCACGTCCACAACCGATGCAACCGCCTCGATCTCATGCTCCGAATGGACATCGGTGAGAACGGGCAAGCCGAGTTGCTTTTTCACTTCGCCCAGAATCCGCAGACCTTCGTCCATGCCAAGACCGCGGAACGACTTGCCGGAACTGCGATTGGCTTTGTCGTACGACGATTTGTAGATGAACGGGACACCCGCTTTCGCGCAAATTTCCTTGAGGCGGCCGGCGACGTCGATCGTCATTTGCTCCGACTCGACCACGCACGTGCCCGCGATCAGGAAAAACGGCTGGTCGAGACCCACTTCGAAATCACACAGCTTCATGCTTGCGCTCCGACGGAAACCGCCACGGCCGGCGCGGGTGCGGGTTCAGCAGCAGCACTCGCCAGCCCGTTCGCCTTCAGCGCCAGATGATGCGCGCGCGCCGCTTCGACGAATTCCTTGAACAGCGGATGGCCATTGCGCGGTGACGACGTGAATTCCGGATGGAACTGCACGCCGACGAACCATGGGTGCATGGATTCCGGCAACTCCATCATTTCCGGCAGATCTTCGCTCGGCGTACGCGCGCTGATCACCAGTCCGCCTGCTTCGAGTTGCGGCACGAAGCGGTTGTTCACTTCATAGCGATGCCGATGGCGCTCGTTCACATCGGTACCGTAGATGCGTGCGGCCATGGTGCCCGGCTTGATCGGACATTTCTGTGAACCCAGGCGCATCGTGCCGCCCAGATCCGACTCTTCCGTGCGCTTTTCAACGCGGCCCGCACGGTCGTACCACTCGGTAATGAGCGCCACGACGGGATTGGTCGTGGATGTATCGAATTCGGTGCTGTTGGCGTCCGTCAGGCCGGCAACGTCGCGGGCGAATTCGATCACCGCCAGTTGCATGCCGAGGCAAATGCCAAGGTACGGTGTCTTCGATTCACGCGCGTATTTGATCGCCTTGATCTTGCCTTCCGTTCCACGCGCGCCAAAACCACCCGGCACGAGCACGGCGTCAAGATGCTTCAGACCGGCTACGCCGTCCGTTTCGATCTGCTCGGAATCGATATATTCGATGTTGACCTTCGTCGACGTATGAATGGACGCGTGTTTAAGCGCCTCGATCAACGACTTGTACGACTCGGTCAGTTCCACATACTTGCCGACCATGCCGATGGTGACTTCGTTCTGCGGGTTCTCAAGTTTCTGGACGAGGCCGGCCCACATGCTGAGGTCAGCGGGTTTCGCCGTGAGCTTGAGTTCTTCGCAAATGATGTTGTCGAGACCCTGGTCGTGCAGCATCTGCGGAATCTTGTAGATGCTGTCTACGTCCCACACCGAAATGACCGCGTCTTCCGGCACATTGGAGAACAGCGAAATCTTCGCGCGTTCGTCGCCGGGAATCGGGCGATCCGCGCGGCACAGAAGCACGTGCGGCGAGATACCGATTTCGCGCAGTTTCTGCACGCTATGCTGCGTGGGCTTCGTCTTGAGTTCGCCGGCCGTCGCGATGTACGGCACCAGCGTCAGGTGCACGAAACACGCGCTGTTGCGGCCGAGCCGCAGGCTCATCTGGCGCGCGGCTTCGAGGAACGGCAGCGATTCGATGTCACCCACCGTTCCGCCGATTTCCACGATTGCCACGTCGGGCTCGCCACACGTGGCCGCAGCCGCGCCGCGTTGCAGGAACGCCTGGATTTCGTTGGTGATATGCGGAATGACCTGAACTGTCTTGCCGAGATATTCGCCCCGGCGTTCCTTGCGGATCACCGACTCGTAGATCTGACCGGTCGTGAAGTTATTGGCCTTGCGCATCTTCGTGCTGATGAAGCGCTCGTAATGGCCTAAGTCGAGGTCCGTTTCCGCCCCGTCTTCCGTCACGAACACTTCCCCGTGCTGAAACGGGCTCATCGTGCCGGGGTCGACGTTGATGTAGGGATCGAGCTTTAAGAGGGTGACTTTCAGACCGCGCGATTCGAGGATCGCTGCGAGGGAAGCGGCGGCAATACCCTTGCCGAGGGAAGACACTACGCCGCCGGTGACGAATACATATTTGGTCATCGCTAGGTGCTCGCGGGAAAAACGGATTATACCCGAAAGGCGTCCCATAACCCAGAGCGGGAGGGACCCGATTTACCGCGAGCGGCGAGCTTTGATCGCCGGTTTTGATCACGCGTTTATCGGCGGCCTGAATGTGGTTTGGATGGTGCCTCGCTGGCGTCTGGCCGCGACATGCACGCCTTGATTGCGCTATGCCCGCAGCCCGTTAAGTGTGCGCTGCAATGCGCGGGCCGTTTCCACCGGACGTTCCATTGGGAACAGATGACTGCCCTCGATCCATTCGAAATGCCCGCCCACAATACGCTGCGTCATATCCAGCCCGACGTGGCGGACTTCCTTCGAATGCGTTCCCGCAATAAACGCGACTGGCACCGGCACGCCATGCGCGACCCGAGCACCCAGTGTGCCCGGCAATGTCTTGTAGATGCGAAATTCCACCTCCCGATCGAATGCAAGCTTGCGTTGGCGGTGGACGGCGGCAGCTTCATTGATACTGATACCGCCGACGCCGCTGCCCGTGCCAGCTCCGTTACCCGCCTCCGCCGGAATCGCGAAATCGATGTAATCCGACAGCATCCGCTCGTCCCAGCGGGCGAACGCGGCTTTCGCATGAAAGTGACGCCATGCGTCCTCCCTGCTCGGCCAGTGCGTGCGCCGGTTTTTAGTGGCGGCGGCGGGTGAAAGCCGCGTGTCGAGCCCCGTCCATTGCGATAAACGCAGAAAACTGCTGCGCCAGCCAGCGATCACCGGCGAATCCAGCATCACGACGCCTTTCATCCATTGCGGCCGCTTGAGCGCCGCCATTAATGAGAGATAACCGCCCAGCGAATGCCCGACGAGCCATACTTTCACATCGGCTGGACGCCTGGCGTCAATGTCTTCGAGCAGTTGATCTACCAGATGCGGCCAGTCGCGCGTAACCGGAAAACGCGGATCATGACCAAACCGTTCGACCGCGCGAATGTCGTAATCGTCGGCGAGCTCGGCGAAGATCGTCCGATATGTCGATGCAGGAAACCCGTTCGCGTGCGAAAAATGCAGGATGTCTTTCAAGCGGCGTGCCCTCTATTTTTACAACGCTCTTTCCAGCGTCTCGTCTTTTACGGCCGATTCACCGTCCCATCCAGTAGCGCGCGTGAGTCTGCCTGAAACGTTCGAGGGACACGTCAGCCGACACTTCCATCCGCGCCGCACCGTCTTCGTCGCTGCGTGACAACTCGATATTGCGTAAGCGATACCGCTCGAAAACCGTCGGATGTGGATGGTTAAATCGGTTGCGGTAGCCTACCTGAAATACCGCGACGCGCGGCCTCACGGCGTCGAGGAAAGGCTCGGTAGACGACGTCTTGCTGCCGTGATGCGGCACGATCAGTATGTCGGCCCGAAGCCAGGCAGGGTCACGTTGCCCGACTTGCCCGAGTTGCAATAGCTGGCGCTCGACGTCGGCTTCAATGTCGGCGGCGAGCAGCGCCGAGCGCCCCGCCGCACTCGTCACTTTCAGCACGCATGAAGTGGCGTTCGGTTTAGTCGCGAGCGGAGCGGCCGGTGGCCACAGCACGTCGAACACCACGCCGTCCCACTGCCAGCGCTGTCCCGCGACGCAGCGCAACAATGCGCTGCCGTGCTCCTGTGCCGTCGTCCACAACGTTTCGCGCGGTCGCAGCGACGCCAGGAACTGCCGGACCTGAATGCTTTCGAGCACCGCAGGCGCGCCGCCCGAGTGATCGGAATCCGAGTGGCTGATCATCAGCGTATCGAGGGTTGAGAGGCCGTGCGCGAATAGATATGGCACGACAAGCCGCTCGCCCGCGTGTGTGGATTCGGGGCCCGGACCCGCATCGAAAAACAGGGTGTGATGCGTGGTTTCGATCACGACAGAAGATCCCTGGCCAATGTCTAGCGCCGTCAGACGAAACGTTCCATTCGGAGGCGCGTGAGAAACAGGAAGCGCAAGCGGCAACCAGGTGAGCGGAGCGGCAAACCGCAGCGGCCAGCCGCGCGGAGCGAGCGCCCATATCACGCCGAAGGCCGCTGCTATAAGCGCAAAGCCATCTGGTTGCGGCAGCCGCCAGAGCGTCCATGTGGGGCCAGACAGGTGGGCAAGCGCGCTGAACATCGGGACTAACAAGCTGTGCGCCGCACGGTACGCAAATACGTCAAGCGGTGCGGGCAGCAAGACGGCCACAAGGACGGTCGGCGTAACGAGAAAGCTGATCCAGGGAATCGCGAATGCGTTGGCAAGCGGCCCCAGCAACGGAATCTGGAAAAACCAGTACGCGGTGAGCGGCGCGAGTCCGAGCGTGATTGCATATTGCACGCGCGCACTCGATGCGATCCCGCGGCCGATCCGCCGTGCCGCAGGCCTGAGCCACGCCAGCAAACGAACGCGGACTCGCCCGATCAGGTCACCAAGCCGGTCGCGAACGTGGCGGCGTGGCTGGGCGTCGCGTTCGTGGCGTTCGTCGCGTTCATCATCGGATTCGCCGGATTCGTCCGACGAACGGCGCTCGTCTGCCTGAGGCGCCGCGAACTCCTCCGCGAATCCGACCGACGCCTGGCGCCCGCGCGATGCAATCGCGAACAGGATGGCTGCCACGGCACAGAACGACAACCAGAATCCCGCTGCCGTTACAGCCCAAGGATCGGCAAGCAGCACCAACGCCAGCGCCCACGCAAGCACCAGCGAAGACGCCGGCCGACGGCCGCTCAACACAGCGAGTGCGACGAAGCACAGCATCCACATCGATCGTTGCGCCGGGACGTTGAATCCCGCGAGCGCCGCATACAAGGCCGCAAATACCGCCGCACCGGCTGCCGCCGCTTTTTGCGCCGATACGATTAGCGGCGCGGGCAATCCACGCCAGCGCAAGCGTCGCCATAGCCCGCCGCTCAATAACGCCGCGAGCCCCGCGACAAAGCCAATATGCAGCCCGGAGATCGCCACCAGATGACTGGTGCCGGTCGCGCGCAGCAAGGTCCAGTCGGTGTCGCTGACCATGTCCTGGGCGCCTGTTGCCAACGCCACGACAATTCCCCGATGAGGAGCGCCGTCGAGCGCCTTTAAAACCCGCTCGCGCAACCGCGAACGCCAACGATCGATAGTGAGCGCGAAGCCATGGGCATCGGCAGGCAAACGCCGAGCCGCGCCTGGCATGGAAACGTAGCCCGTTGCACGAATGTTGCGGGCGAGCAGCGCCACTTCGGCATCGCGACCACGAAAATTGGCATTGCCATGTGGGCGTTTTAATCGCGCGACCAGCGTCCATCGTTGACCAGCCCAGAGAGCGGGCGGCGGTGTGGCGGCGGGACCGCGTTTTGATCCGTCCAGGGCCAGCCACGATAGCTGTACGACCCGCGGGAAATTTAGCAACGCAGCTTCGTTCGATTCGACTTCAAACAGGAACCGTGTGCTGTCCGCGCCTTGCAATGGCAATCCGCGCACGAATCCTGTCAGCTCGATGTTGCGGTTCTCGAACGCAACGGGCAAGACGCGTTGCAATCGCGTGTCTGCGCGCCAGGCGGCGTAACCGAAGCCAACAATCAATGCAGCCGCAATCAGCGATGCAATGCGAAACCTCGGGCGACAAACCGCGAGCGCCCAGGTAAGCGCGAGCAGGAGCAAAAGCGCGCACCAAACAAGACGCCCCGGCAATACAGCTTGCTGCTGCAAGCACGCGATTCCCAGCGCAAAGCCGATCGAGATACCCCGCACGCCCGCTCCTCAAAAACTCGACGCGAGCGCAGATGCATCGAAGGAAAGAACTGCCCTTCAATGCCTGCAATCGAACGAAGACGAGGAACTGATTATGCGGAGATAAGGCCGAGCCGCGGCAACGCGGCGTGCGCGTTAGCCGTTGTGCCTAAAGAAAGCATCTTTTCATCAATACCGCGCAATTCTGCAAGCACCCGTGCAATGCCGGGCACCTGATCCGGCGCGTTGCGATGCTTGTAGAGCCATGAAGGCGCGATATCGGGCGCATCGGTTTCGAGCACGATCGCGTCAAGCGGCAACTCTGCAGCGAGACGTCGAATCTGGCGAGCGCGCTCGAAGGTCAGATTGCCGCCAAAACCCAGCCGCATGCCGTGCGAAATAAACGCTTCGGCCTGCTGAAAACTGCCGTTGAACGCATGCGCGATACCGAGTTTGACGGAGAACACCCGCAAGCCCTTGAGCACTTTGTCCTGCGATTTGCGCACATGGCAGATCGCCGGCAAATCAAATTCGCGTGCGAGCTTGAGCTGCTCGTAATAGAAGAAGGTCTGGCGCGCGTCGTCGAGGCCGGGGACGAAATAGTCCAGCCCGATCTCGCCGATACCCACAAACCGCGGATCGTCCATGCTCGCGGCAATTTGCTCGCGCAGCACGCGCAGATCGTCGTCCTGCGCCCGCGGCGTGAACAACGGGTGAATGCCGAGCGCGTAAGCGCCGCCTTCAATGCGATGCGCAAGCGCACGCACACGGTCGAAATTCTGGCGCTCCACGCCCGGAATCACGATCCGCGAAACACCCTCTTTCGAGGCCGACGCGGCAACATCATCGCGATCGGCATCGAATTCGGATGCATCGAGATGGCAATGCGTGTCGATCCACATGCAACGCCTCCAGCATTTAAACGGGGACCACCGGCTCCTCGAACAATACGCCGTCACGCAAGCGCATGATGCGGTCGCAGCGCGCGGCGAGATCGGGATCGTGCGTGACAATCACAAAGCTTGTTTCGAACGTCTGCGACAACTCCAGCATCAAATTGAACACCGTGTCCGCCGTGGCACCGTCGAGATTGCCGGTCGGCTCATCGGCGAGCACGCATGCCGGACGCGTGACCAGCGCACGTGCAATCGCCACACGCTGACGCTCGCCACCCGACAATTCGCCTGGCCGATGTCTAGCCCGATGGCCAATGCCCACGCGATCGAGCACGGCCATGGCCTCCTTGCGCGCGTCCGTTTCGCTCATGCGGCGAATGCGCAGCGGCATCGCGACGTTATCGAGCGCACTGAATTCCGCCAGCAGATGATGAAACTGATACACGAAACCGAGCGCACGATTGCGCAGTTCGTTGCGTTCGCGTTCACGCAACGCGGTGAACGGTTTGCCCAGTAGTGAAACCTTGCCCGCGCTGGGTTCATCGAGACCGCCAAGAACATGCAGCAGCGTGCTTTTACCCGACCCCGATGCGCCGACGATCGCCAGTTTCTCGCCGCGGCGGACCTGCAATTCCGCGTTGTCGAGCACTTGCACGTTAAAGCCGCCTTGCACGAACGTCTTTGAAATCGCCGATGCTTCGAGCACGATGTTGCTGTTGTTATCACTCATAACGCAGTGCCTCCGCCGGGCGAACCTTCGCACCGCGCCAGCTCGGATAGAGCGTCGCGAGCGATGACAATACGAATGCGATAAGGCCGATCCGCGCGACGTCGGCGGGGACGAGTTCGGACGGCAATTCGCTGATGAAATACACCGATGGCGGCAGGAACTGCACGCCCAGCAGATGTTCGATCATGGGCACGAGCCACGGAATGCTCCACGCAATCAGACATCCGAGCGACACGCCGAGCGCTGTCCCGATAAAGCCGATCGTCACGCCCTGGATCACGAAGATCTTCATGATCGAGCCGGGCTGTGCGCCAAGCGTCCGCAGGATGGCGATGTCCGCTTGTTTGTCGGTTACGGTCATCACCAGCGACGACACCAGGTTGAACGCCGCCACCGCAATAATCAGCGTCAAGATGATAAACATCATGCGTTTCTCGATCTGCACGGCGGAAAACCAGGTCTTGTTCTGCTGCGTCCAGTCGCGAATATAAAGATCGCCGGAGAGCGTTCGCGACAGTTGCCGCGCGACTTCCGGCGCACGCTGCATGTCCTTTAGCTTCAGGCGCACGCCCGTGGGCGCCGGCAGCCGGAACAGCGCCTGGGCGTCGGCGATGGAAATCAGCGCCAGCGTGGAGTCGTATTCGTAGTGCCCCGACTCGAACACGCCGACCACCGTGAACTGCTTGAGCCGCGGCAGCATGCCCGCCGGCGTGATCGTGCCTTCGGGCGCGACCAGCGTGATCTTGTCGCCCGTGGTCACACCGAGATTGGTCGCGAGATCCGCGCCCAGCACAATGCCGAAGCCACCCGGCACGAGATCAGTGAGCTTGCCGCCCCGCATTTCCTTGCCGATATCGGACACTTGCGGTTCCAGCGACGGCTCCACACCTCGCAACGCCACGCCGCTGACGGCGCCTTGACGGGTCAGTAGCGCCTGCGCGTCCACGTAGGGCGCCGCACCGATCACTTCCGGATTCTTGCGCGCTTCCTTCGCGGTCAGTTGCCAGTTGGGCATGGACCCGGTCGGCGAGAATACTTCGACGTGTGCGAGCACCGACAACATGCGGTCGCGGACCTCTTTCTGGAACCCGTTCATTACCGAGAGCACCACGATCAGCGCAGCGACGCCAAGGGCGATACCGGCCATCGATACCAGCGCTATAAACGAGATGAAACCGTTGCCGGTGGTGCGTTTTCCGGCGCGGGTATAGCGCCAGCCGATCTGCCATTCGTAGGGAAGTTTCAAGCGATTCCTTTTCAGCGTTCTAACGTTCTTCGATCTTTACATCGCGCATTCGGCGCACGGCTGAAACCTTGCGACCTAACGCCTTTGTCTAACCTGTGCCTGCCTATCCAGGACTGGCCATGACAACACCTTCTCAATCCTTACCGCATCGATCTGGCGCGAACGGGACGCACCGATCCGTCTGCGATCAAGCGCGAAGTTTGCCACACAATTCTTAGCCGAACCTTTAAGCCCGCACGACCCCGCAGAGCGAAAAACGATGTCGTAAGCCGACATGCTGGCCATTCGGACGACTTCCCACGCCCAGGCCGCAGTTCATACTCGCCTGACTCACCCGCGCGGCAATATCCCTTCAAAAACCCAGCACCTGCCGCCGCGGCGGCTTATGGTTGCAACTCTTGACGTATTACGCAAAACGTTATACGATAAACATAATGATCCAAACGTTCCGATGCAAGGACACTCAAGCACTTTATGAAGGCGGAACACCGAAGCGGTTTCGGGCAATCGCTGACGTCGCTATCAGAAGACTCTCGGCGCTGGACGCTGCGGTGGAAATACGTGACCTGAAGTCGCCGCCCGGCAACCGGCTCGAATCCCTTGCCGGTGACCGGCGGGGTCAGCTCAGCATCCGGATAAACGGCCAGTGGCGCGTTTGTTTCAAATGGACGACGAAGGGTCCTGTCGACGTCGAAATCATTGACTATCACTGAATAGGAAAGCACATGTCCAAGAACGGCATGCGTCCGGTTCATCCGGGTGAGATCTTGCGGGAAGATTATCTGGTTCCGCTCGAAATGAGCGTGAATGCGCTCGCGCTGGCGCTTAACGTGCCGGCTACACGAATGCATGAAATTGTTAAGGAACGGCGTGGCATCACGGCCGACACAGCTTATCGCCTTGCACGCTATTTCGACTCTACGCCAGAGTTCTGGCTAAATCTGCAGGCCATGTATGACCTGAAAACATTGCCAACGCGCAGTGAAATCGATCGAAAGGTTGAACCGCGTGAGCTGTCGCGCGCGTGATGCGCGCGTGATGCGCGCGTGATGCGCACGTGATGCGCACGTGACGCCGCACGTGACGCATCAAGCCGGGCATGTGCGGCGCCCTGCCTTCTGATGTCGTCGCAACGCCTTGAGGCAAAGCCTTGAGAGAGGGGTAGCGAATTTTGTCCGCGAGCGATAGTACCGCTGCCGGCGTGCAACCCGCGCACCCCCAACGCTGCTGCCCCGCCTCAGCTTTGACGCGGTCGGGAATCAACTTTTCGTATCCGGCAGGTATCCGGGCGTTACGTAAAGCACACGACGCAAACGGCAAGCCCCCGGAAAACACCAGATCCTTTGCCATACAATGCGCAGCATCATGCCCACGCCCAAGCTCCCAGTCCTTAATCTTCTCTTGCCGTTCGCGCTGCCATCGGCTGCGGACGCCGCCAGCGCGCTGCACAAGCTGGACCGCCCCGCGCTCGACCGGCTGCTTGCCCGCGCAACGCTTAATGAGCGCGTGATCGGCGAGGATTTCCAGCGCACGCTGCCGCACGAGCGCTGGATCGCCCGGCAGTTCGGCGTGGTGAACGAAACGCCCGGACAAGCCGCCGACGAAGCGCCGCTCGCGCCCTATATGTTGCTCGCCGACGGCGGAACGCCCGGCGACACCACCTGGGCGTGTGTCGAACCGGTGCACGTTCGGATCGCGCGTGATCACCTGGTGCTGATCGATCCGGCAACACTGGGTATAGGCGATCACGAAGCCCGCACGTTATTCGATGTCGTCAAACCGCTGATAGAAGACCTCGGACTGACCATTCAGGCGCCGCAACCGGCGCGCTGGTACGTCTCGGGAGCGACTCTCGGCACGCTGGCGGGCGCGTCGCCGCTGCGAGCGAGCGGGCGCAACATCGAGATCTGGTTGCCGCATGAAGCGGGCACCGGCGAACGCTCGCGTGCATGGATGAAACTGCAGAACGAAGTGCAGATGGCGTGGTTCGAACATCCGCTCAACGAAGCGCGTGAAGCGCGCGGGTTGCCCGCAATCAACTCCATCTGGCTGCATGCGCAAGGCGCGCTCCGCAGCGTGAGGAGCCCGTTCGCGCGGGTAATGTCGGACGCGCCGGCCACGCGCGGCCTCGCCCTGGCGGCCGATATCGTGCCGCAAGCGCCCCCGGAATCTTTCGCCGCTTTCATGGCTTCAACAACGGCAAGTAATGGCCCCGCGCTGATCGAACTCGGTCCGTTTTCCGCGCCCTTCATCGAACAGGACTGGGCGCGCTGGAACGATGCCCTTGGCACGCTGGAGCGCGACTGGTTCGCGCCCGCCTTGGCCGCGCTCGAAAACGGTACGCTCGGCGCGTTGCACCTCACGTTGTGCAGCGACACCGGCTCTGTGTCGCTGACCGTCACGCGCGCTGCGCTGCGCAAATTCTGGCGGCGGCGTCCGATCGCGGCGCTGCTTATCGAATAAACGCTGCGAATAAACGCTGCGAATAAACGAAGCGACTAAGTGACGCAAATAATGAATCGAATGAAACAAAACATCACCGGCCTGCCCGCATGACCCGAATCGTCACCCGCGCGCCCTCTCCCGCCGATGCCGCCGTCCTCGTGCGGCATGGCGTTCATCCTGTCATTGCGCGTTTGTACGCGTCGCGTGGCGTGTGTTCGCCGGAGGAGATCGAGACCGAACTCAAGAAATTGCACGCGCCCGTCGGGCTAAAAGGCTGCGATGAAGCCGCCGCCGTTCTCGCCGATGCGCTCGCAGCGAAACGCCGCATGCTGGTCGTCGCCGACTACGATTGCGACGGCGCCACCGCGTGCGCCGTTGCGGTGCGCGGCTTGCGGATGTTCGGGGCGCAGATCGATTACCTGGTGCCGAACCGGTTCGAATACGGCTATGGCCTGACGCCGGAAATCGTCGCGCTGGCCGCGAGCCGTGCGGGCGGGAAACCGGATCTGCTGATCACCGTCGATAACGGCATTGCGAGTGTGGATGGCGTCGAGGCCGCGAATGCATTGGGTATCGATGTACTCGTGACCGACCACCATTTACCCGGCGACGATCTGCCGCCCGCGCGTGCGATCGTGAATCCCAACCAGCCGGGCTGCACGTTCGAGAGCAAGTGCATCGCGGGCGTGGGGGTGATTTTCTACGTGCTGCTCGCGTTGCGCGCCGAGCTGCGGAGTCGCAACGCCTTCACGACCGACGTTCCTGAACCGCGTCTGGACGGCCTGCTCGATCTAGTCGCGCTCGGCACCGTCGCCGACGTCGTGAAACTTGACCCGAACAACCGGATTTTGGTCGCGCAGGGCCTGAAACGGATCCGCGCAGGACGCATGCAACCCGGCATCGCGGCGCTGTTTCGCGCGGCTGCACGCGACGCCCGCGCCGCATCGGGATTCGACCTCGGTTTTGCGCTTGGACCGCGGCTGAATGCAGCGGGACGCTTGTCAGATATGTCGCTCGGGATTGAATGCCTGATCACCGATGACATCGGCCGCGCCTGGGAACTGGCGCAGCAACTGGATTCGATCAATCGCGAGCGGCGCGAAATTGAAGCCGGCATGCAGGTACAGGCGCTCGATGAACTGGCGAGTATCGATCCCGCGGATTCCGCCACTTTGACGCTGTTCAATCCGGCGTGGCATCAGGGCGTGATCGGAATTGTCGCGGGGCGGCTGAAAGAGAAGTTTCACCGGCCGTCGTTCACGTTTGCCCACGCCGATGACAGCGGGGTTTTATCTAAGGGATCGGGACGCTCGATTCCGGGATTTCATCTGCGCGATGCCGTCGATCTGATCTCCAAGCGCGAGCCCGGAATGATCGTGAAGTTCGGCGGCCACGCGATGGCGGCGGGGATGACGATTGTTACCGCCGATATCCCCCGCTTCACCGCGGCGTTCGAAGCCGTCGGACGCGAGTGGTTAACGTCAGACGCGTTGTCGCGGGTAGTGGAAACCGACGGCGAGCTCGAGGACGCTTATTTCACGCCGCAGTTTGTTGAATTGATCGATGGCGCGGTGTGGGGGCAAGGCTTTCCGGCGCCGGTGTTTTCCGGCGAGTTTGAAGTGGCGTCGCAGGCGCTGGTCAAGGACAAGCATTTGAAGCTGCAATTGCGGCGCGGACAGCAACGATTCAACGCCATCTGGTTTAACCACACCGAAACGCTGCCGGCGCGCACCGTCGTGGCGTACCGGCTGGTTTCCGATAGCTGGAACGGGGTCGCGCGGGTACAGATGATCGTCGAGCACGCTGTTGGGTGAAGAAACGCCGGACTAGCCAACGCGCTCGCCCCTACCACGCGCCAATACGCCGCGCCGGCTAAGCTATAATTTCCCTCTTAGCCAAAAAACCTGAAAACGATCAAATGGAAGCGGAACGTCTAAACGCAATCGAGAACCTCCTCGCCGACCTGCGCCGTCGCGCTGGCGAGCTCCGGGGGTATCTTTGACTTCGACGCCAAGGCCCTGCGTCTGGACGAAGTCAACCGGGTACTAGAAGACCCGAACGTCTGGAACGACTCGAAAAACGCCCAAGCCCTGGGCCGCGAGAAAAAGCTGCTGGACAACGTCGTCACGACCATCACGGACCTCGATAACGATCTTCGCGACACGCAAGACCTCTTCGACATGGGCCGCGAAGAAAACGACGAAGACACGCTCGTCTCGTGCGAAGCAGACGCGGCGGCACTTGAAAAACGCGTTGAAGACATGGAGTTCCGCCGGATGTTCTCGAACCCGGCCGACCCGAACAACTGCTTCATCGATATCCAGGCCGGCGCGGGCGGCACGGAAGCGTGCGACTGGGCGGCAATGCTGATGCGCCAGTACCTTCGCTACTGCGAACGCAAAGGGTTCAAGACCGAAGTTCTCGAAGAATCCGACGGCGACGTTGCCGGTATCAAGAGCGCGACCATCAAGGTGGAAGGCGAATACGCCTACGGTTTCCTGCGTACGGAAACGGGCGTTCACCGCCTCGTGCGCAAATCCCCCTTCGACTCGTCAGGCGGACGCCATACGTCGTTTTCATCGATCTTCGTGTATCCGGAAGTCGACGATTCCATCGAAATCGATATCAATCCGGCGGACATTCGCACTGACACGTATCGCGCGTCAGGCGCGGGCGGACAGCACATCAACAAGACCGATTCCGCTGTGCGCCTGACTCACGCGCCGACCGGGATTGTCGTGCAGTGCCAGAACGACCGCTCGCAGCATCGTAACCGTGCCGAAGCCATGCAGATGCTGAAAGCGAAGCTGTACGAGTTCGAGATGCGTAAGCGTCAGGTTGAGAAAGACAACCTGGAAAACAGCAAGACCGACGTGGGCTGGGGTCACCAGATCCGCTCGTACGTGCTCGACAACAGCCGCATCAAGGACCTGCGCACGAACGTGGAAATCAGCAACACGAAAGCGGTGCTGGACGGCGACCTGGACGACTTCATCGGCGCGAGTCTCAAACAGGGCGTATAAGCACAGCTCGAGTAATCGGCGAGCGGTTAGCGCGGCTTTGGTAACACGTACCCTGCCAACCGCCTCACCTCGCTTCGCTCACGGCAATCCATTTCAGCAACGTATTGCAGCAATATAGCGGCGGCGCATCGCAGCATTGCATCGCTAATAATTAGCGACCATCCGTGAAGCCTGTGTTTCAACGCTGTGTTTCAACGCTCAAGTTCACGCGGCCTGATGCAAACAGCACGCAAACAGCCAAAGACGCAGCAGCAGGCCCACGACCAAGCCGCATTCATCGCACTCAAAGCCAAACACATCATGACCGAACCGACTCAGCCGGGCGCAGCTCCCGAACTGGAAGAAAACCAGATCCTCGCCGAGCGTCGCGACAAACTCCGTGCGCTGCGGGAGCTTGGAATTGCGTATCCGAACGATTTCCGCCCGACACACCAAGCCGCCGCGCTGCAATCCGATTACGCCGATAAAGACAAAGAAGCGCTCGAAGCCGAGCCGCTGCAAGTCGCGGTCGCGGGCCGGATGATGTTGAAACGGGTGATGGGCAAGGCGAGTTTTGCGACTGTGCAAGACGGCAGCGGCCAGATCCAGTTCTTCATCACGCCCGCCGACGTCGGTCAGGAGGTCTACGACGCGTTCAAGAAGTGGGATCTGGGCGACATCATCGCGACGAAGGGTGTTCTGTTCCGCACGAACAAGGGCGAACTGTCCGTTCGATGCACGGAACTGCGCCTGCTGACCAAAGCGCTGCGCCCTCTTCCCGATAAATTCCACGGCCTCGCCGATCAGGAAATGCGTTATCGGCAGCGTTACGTCGACCTGATCGTGACGCCGGAGACGCGTCAGACGTTCGTTGCGCGCACGAAGGCGTTCGCGTCGATCCGCAGCTTCATGGCGAAGGCGGATTTCATGGAAGTGGAAACGCCGATGCTGCATCCCATTCCCGGCGGCGCTGCGGCGAAGCCGTTCGTCACGCATCACAACGCGCTCGACATGCAGATGTTCCTGCGTATTGCGCCAGAACTGTATTTGAAGCGGCTGGTGGTCGGCGGCTTCGAACGCGTGTTCGAAATCAACCGGAATTTCCGTAACGAAGGGGTGTCGCCGCGACACAACCCCGAGTTCACGATGATGGAGTTCTACGCCGCGTATACGGATTACACGTGGATGATGGACTTCACCGAAGCGCTGATCCGTCAGGCGGCCATCGATGCGCGTGGCAACGCGAACATCGTGTATCAAGGGCGTGAACTGGATTTGTCGAAGCCGTTCCATCGGTTGACGATCTGCGAAGCGATCCAGAAATATGCGCCGCACTACACGAACGAGCAGCTCGCCGATGCCGCGTTCCTGCGCACTGAGTTGATGAAGTTCGGTGTCGATGCATCGCAGCCGCAGTTTTTGAACGCCGGCGTCGGCTCGTTGCAACTCGCGTTGTTCGAGGAAACGGCTGAGTCGCAATTGTGGGAGCCGACGTTTATTGTCGACTATCCGTTGGAAGTCTCCCCGTTGGCGCGGGCATCGGATACAGCTCCGGGCATTACGGAACGTTTCGAACTGTTCATTGTGGGCCGCGAAATCGCGAACGGCTTCTCGGAATTGAACGATCCGGAAGACCAGGCAGCACGGTTCCAGAAACAAGTCGACCAGAAAGATGCCGGCGACGAGGAAGCCATGTTCTATGACGCCGACTACATTCGCGCGCTGGAACACGGCATGCCGCCGACTGGCGGCTGCGGCATCGGTATCGACCGGCTGGTCATGCTGCTGACCGATAGTCCGAGCATTCGTGACGTGATTCTCTTTCCGCATCTGCGTCGGGAAGACTGATCACGCAGCGACAACAACTTTGTAAAGAAGGCGCGAAAGCGCCTTTTTTTGTTCTGACGTACAGCCGATTTTGTAACTTTCGGTAAAAACTGCGGACCCAAACTACCGTTCGATGCTGATCCGATCTGGAAAACCCTTATGAAACAAGGCCAACCGGTGTGAACTCAGGCCGGTGCACTTCTTGCGTTTGATGAATGTCCGGGAACGTTACAAATTGACAAACCTTACGCTTCAGATTGTTCGACACTGCTTCCGTAAACGCAATGTCGCAACCGGTAACGCCACACTCTGCCTCGAGACGGAGGTCCAAAAATGGATAACAGCAACAACAACATGACCACATCGAATTCACCGAATCCCGGCGCCCCGCGCCAGCGCAAGATTCATCCGTTAGTGGCAACCGCCGCCGGCGCGGTGATCATTGCCAGTCTTGCCG
>DASYLW010000263.1:0-5732 GCA_036009385.1 Caballeronia sp. | reverse complement strand
TAAACTGCGTGATAACGCCGCGATACACACGCGGTTCAGCGCTGTCCTCGGCGGTGATCGTGAAATGTCCATCTCGGCCGAGATAGTCGGCGCGAGAGAGCGGCTCCGGGTGCGTAAATTCGATTCCGATCTCGTAGGGTGAGGCCATACCCTCACGGGCGCTATACGAGACGACAGAAATGTCCTTGGCGTTCGCCGCACTCGGCACGTCAACGTGATACGCCTGCAGGCTCGTTACGCGCGAGCCGTGCGAGCGTTTCAGCTGCGCGCCTTGAACATTTTGTTGCATCGTATTCGCTCCTTGGTCGTCTTTTGGACTCTCGCGGATTGTGCGAGATATTGTGCATAGTCGTGCTATATGTTTCTTGACCATGCACGATAGCCGATGGCGGAATGTTTGCAAATGGCGCGATGCGTTTACGATGAAGGGATCACTTATTAGGAGTTTTCGTATTCCCAAATAATCCATTCTAGCGATACCGCTTTCGCGAGATTTGTTGTATCGACCACGAGAGGACCAAAGGTTGATCTGCCGCTGATACTGCTGCTGATGGGTGACGCAGCAACGGGCAAAACACCTTGACGCTGGGCGGGTGCACCAAAGTTTCGGTCAACAAAAATAACTTCGACGCAGTGCTTGCCGCGCTGAATCCGAAAGCCAAAATCGCGGTCGAAAATACGCTTACTGGTGACGGCAGCGATCTGCCCGTTGATCTCGACTTCAAGTCGATGGAAGATTTCAGTCCGGCAAAAGTCGCCGAGCGCGTGCCCGAACTTCGGGTTCTGATGGCGGCTAGAAATCTGTTGAGCGACCTCAAATCGAATCTGCTCGCCAACACCACGTTCCGTCGCGAACTCGAAAATATTCTGGTCGATCCAACCCTTTTCGCGAGCCTGCGATCCGAGCTTCGGGCCATCGCTGAATCGGCTCCGTCGCTCTCGCCGGTGCAGTAAGTCCGTGCAATAGGTCAGTCCGGTATCCAGTCAATGGGCCGAATCATCGCGATTCTTCTCGTGGTTACCTGTTAGTCGAGAAGTCACACCATGGCAGAGAACGAAGACCGCGCTCTCGAAGCTGCGGGGCAAAAAAACAACTGTCTCTCCTGTCATGCGGTGGATTCGCAAGTGGTCGGGCCGGCGTATCGCGAGATCGCGAAGAAGTATCACGGGGACGCTACGGCGCCCGACAAGCTATTCACCAAAGTCCGCAATGGCGGGGCCTTCGTTTGGGGAGAAGTCCCCATGCCGGCGAACCCTACTATTAACGACGCTGACTTGCACACCGTCATCGCGTGGATTTTTTCCGGCGCGCCCGACAAGTAAATCGGCCCATGGCATCCGAACCCAAGTGCGCCGTCCCTTCCATGCAGCGCGCGATATTTCTCCCATCTAGGTAAAACCCCTGATTCCGCGCAATCTCCTCACGCACTACCCTCGCGTCAACGCGAAACAGAACGGCGTTCTATTAGACAGAACGACATCAAAAAAGCGAGATGCCCATAGGAGGGTTCAATGGCAAGCCTGCCAATCGATGCGACGCACGGGTCGCCCAATTCAAGCGCCGGCGTAGGCGATACAACGTTCGGTGTCAATGCGCGCATCGACCGGCTACCCGCGACGCGTTCCGTCTGGATGCTGGTATTCCTGCTGTCCATCGGCGGCTGGTTCGAATTCTATGACCTGTTTTTCACCGCGTACGTAGGCCCCGGCCTCGTCAAGAGTGGTCTCTATTCCACGACAACAGCGTCCTTCTTCGGCGTCTCGGGACTCGGCGCATTCGTGGCGGCGTCGTTTGCGGGCTTGTTCATCGGCACATTCTTTCTCGCCGGTCTCGCCGATAAATACGGCCGCCGCACCGTCTTCACCGTCTCGCTGCTCTGGTATTCGGCTGCGACGCTGATCATGGCGCTGCAGACCACTGCGCCCGCGATCAACCTGTGGCGGCTGATAGCAGGCATTGGCGTGGGCGTGGAGCTTGTCACCATCGATACCTACGTCAGCGAGCTCGTCCCCAAACATCTGCGCGGCCGCGCGTTCGCGTTTGTTCACCTCGTTCAATATTCGGCCGTTCCCTCGGTCGCATTTCTCGCGTGGTGGCTGGTGCCGCAAAAACCCTTCGGTCTGGACGGATGGCGCTGGGTGGTGATCATCGGTGCACTGGGGGCAATCGTGGTGTGGGCGATCCGCCGGCGCGTGCCTGAAAGTCCGCGTTGGCTTGCGCAACAAGGCCGCGCGGCGGAGGCGGAACAGGTGCTGCAAGCGATCGAGGCGAAAGTGGCGGCGCAGTACAGACGCGCGTTGCCGACGCCCGTTGCGACCGTCGAACCGGCGACCACGAAAGCCGCATTCCGCGAAATCTGGCAGCCGCCGTATCGCAAACGCGCGATCACCATGCTCGTCTTCAACTTCTTCCAGGCAATCGGGTTCTACGGCTTTGCGTCCTGGGTGCCGACACTGCTCGTCTCCAAGGGCGTCACGATCACGCACAGCTTGCTGTACTCGTTTGTCATCGCGATATCGAATCCGTTCGGGCCGCTGATCGGGATGGCGATTGCGGACCGGATTGAACGGAAGACGCTGATTGTGCTGTCGGCGTTCGGCATCGTGGTGTTCGGCAGCTTGTTCGCCACGCAGACATCGCCGGTCATGCTGATGATCCTCGGCGTGCTGATCACGCTCTGCGGCACCCTGCTTTCCGTCGGATACCACGCGTATCAGACCGAGCTGTTTCCCACGCGGCTGCGTGCCCGCGCCGTGGGTTTCGTTTATTCCATCTCGCGCCTTTCAGCCATGTTTTCCGGCTTCATGATCGCGTTCGCGCTGCGCCACTTCGAAGTGACCGGCGTGTTCGCTTTGATCAGCGTGTCGATGGTGATGGTGATGGGCGCGATCGGCATCTTCGGCCCACGTACCAACAACCGCAATCTCGATGAAATTTCGCAATGAACAAGAGGTTCTGACATGACGCTTCCGTTGACCGGCGTGCGGGTGCTGGATTTATCGAATGTATTGGCCGGGCCGTTCTGCGCGTATCAACTCGCGCTGCTCGGCGCGGAAGTGATCAAGGTCGAACACCCGGAAGGCGGCGATCTCGCAAGGCGCCTGGGTGCCGATAAAGACGCATCGGCGCGCGACATGGGTGCGTCGTTCGTGGCCGTGAACGCGGGCAAGCAGTCGATCACGCTGAACCTGAAAGATGCGCGCGGCAAGGAGATCCTGCGCTCGCTCGTAAAGACGGCGGATGTGCTCGTGGAGAACTTCCGTCCCGGCGTGATGACTCGGTTGGATCTTGGCTACGAGGCTTTGAGCGCGATCAATCCAAAGCTCATTTATTGCGCAATCTCCGGTTTTGGTAAGGATGGCGAATTTTCCAGGCGGCCCGCTTACGACCAGATCATCCAGGGCATTTCCGGCGTGATGAGCGTGACGGGCGATGCGGAAAGCGCACCGCTACGCGTGGGCTATCCGGTCTCGGACACGGTCGGCGGCCTGACGGCGGCATTCGGCATTTGCGCGGCGCTGGTCGATGCCCGCGCAACCGGTCGCGGCCGGATGCTCGATGTATCGATGCTCGAAGCCACGCTCTCGACCATGGGCTGGGTCGTATCGAATTACCTGAACGCCGGCGTCACGCCTGCGCCCATGGGCAACGAGAACTTCACGGCGGCTCCTTCGGGTACGTTCAAAACGGGCGATGGTTTGCTGAACATCGCGGCGAACGAAGCGAAGCAGTTCGTGAGTTTGTGCCGGTTGATCGGGCGCGCGGATCTCCCCGATGACCCCCGTTTTTCGGAGCGCAACACACGCAAGGTGAATCGCGCGGCATTGAAGGTGGAGATTGAAGCAGCGTTGGCAGCCGACAGCGCGGTGAATTGGGATATGAAGTTTACCGAGGCCGGCGTGCCGGCAGGGCGGGTGATGTCGGTGCCGGAAATCCTCGCGCATCCGCATCTGGTATCGCGTGAATTCGTGCACGAGTTCAACGGTGACAACGCCGCGACCCGGCAACGCGTCACTCGCGCCGGCTTTCGTTTCTCCGACGCCGACACTGCGCCCTCCACCCCCGCACCGAAGTTGTCCGCCAACACACGCGAGCATCTCACAACGCTCGGTTTCAACGACACACAAATCGATGAACTGCGCGCCGAAGGAGTGATCTGACCATGACGCAAGCTTTTGACGCCGCCACGCTCGCCGCGGATTACTGGAGCACGTCGATCATCGATATCCATCCGGGATCGATCAATGTCCGCGGCTTTCCGATTCAGGAGCTGATCGGCGCGATCAGTTTTCCGCAGATGATCTGGCTGATGCTGCGTGGCGAATTGCCGGATAAAGCGCAGGCGGCTTTGTTTGAAGCGGCGCTCGTGGCGTCAGTCGATCATGGTCCGCACGCGCCGTCCATCGCCATCTCGCGCATGGCGACGAGTTGCGGTTTGCCGTTGAACGGCGCGATGGCGTCGGCCCTTAACGCACTCGACGATGTCCACGGCGGCGCGGGTCAGCAAGCGGTCGAGCTATACGATTCGATTGTCACGCTGGAAGATGCCGGCGCCACGTTGAGCCACGCCGTCGCGCAAGGCGTGGATACGTTCATCGAAACGAAGGGCAAGTATCTGCCGGGCTTCGGGCATCGCTTTCATCCCGTCGATCCGCGTGCGGTCAAGCTGCTTGCCCTGGTCGATGCAAGCGTTGAACAAGGCGCAATCAGCGGACGATACGCGGCAGTTGCACGCGCTATTGAGGCATTGCTGAAGCAGCGGAAAACCAAGCCGGTGCCGATGAACATCGACGGCGCAACGGCCGTGATCTATGCGGAACTCGGCTTCGCGCCGGAGTTGGCGCGCGGGGTGTTTTGCTTATCGCGTGCGGTCGGGATCTTGTCGCACGCGTGGGAACAGCGTGGACGCAACGAGCGCAACAAAGGGCCGATGCCGCGTCAGATGGCCTACACATATACCGGCAAGCCCGAGCGTCATTTGGCTTGACTCATTTACTCTGAACTTCGGCCGCGTGCCGTTGCGCGTGGCGCAACTCGCGTGCGTCGCCGCCGAGCGCATCGGTTGCGCGGGCCGCGCAGTCAAACAACGCGCCAATGTTGCGCGCAACGAACGCCAGATCGATCCGTGAACTCGGACCCGCGAGCGTCAACACGCCACGCACGGTCTGGCGCACCCCGAAGACGGGCATCGACATGCCGGCGGTCTCGCGGTCGCGTTCGCCCATGGACACGCAGTAGAAGTCATCGCGAATGCGCTGGAACACTTCGCCTTCAGCTCCGCCGAATGCAAGCAGGGCCAAGCCGCCGGAGCCGTTTTCCAACGGCAGGACGTCGCCCTCGCGAACGTGATAACGCACCGCATGCGTCGAATCCACACGATGCAAACACACCCGCACCGCTTCGTCACGCACATAGAACGACACGCTTTCGCCGCTGATTTCGGCGAGTTCGCGCATCAGCGGAACGAGGATATCGCCGAGATTCAAACTGCGTTGATACAGCGCGCCGAGCATGAAGGTGGCCGGGCCGAGCTGATAGCGGCCGTCATCAAGACGCAGCAGCAAGCGGTGCTGGATCAACGCGCCCGCCAGCCGAAGCAGCGTGCTTTTGTAGAGCCCGGTGCGCACCGCCAACTCGGCGAGTGTCAGCGACCCGTCCTCCGGTCTGAACGCAAACAGGATCGCGCAAGCACGGTCGATGACGGCAACGCCTTCGCTCTCTTTCGGGCCAG
>DASYLW010000262.1:0-4257 GCA_036009385.1 Caballeronia sp. | reverse complement strand
AGCCCGCCAGCACGCGGCCGTTCGTGATCCGCCCGATGTCCGTCCGGTTCGCGATCTCCCGTTGGGCCACTTCGCGCAGTGCGTAGAGCAGCGCGAGCTGGTTATAGGTTTGCGCGACGGACGCCGCCAGCGTGACGCGCGCCTGCTGCATGTCGGCCTCGGCGGCCTTCTGCTGCGAGACCGCCTGATCCAGCCGTGCGCGATTCTTGCCCCACAGATCGAGGTCCCACGACGCGCTCACGAGTGCATTGTTTTCGCTATACCACGAGCCGCCGAACGGAGGCGGGTAGAGCGCGTTGGCGGAGTACAGTTCGCGCGACCATGAATACGAGCCGTTCACCTTGGGATAAAGCGCGGAGCGCGACGACTCGATATAGGACGACGCCTTCGCGATGCGCGCCTGCGCCTGCGCAATCGACGGACTGCCAGCCAGCGCTTCGTCGATCAATTGCGGCAATTGCGGATCGCCGAACTGTTTCGCCCAGTCGAGCGAAGGCCATTGGCCGCCTTGCGACGGCAGGCTTTGCGCGGCTTGGAGCGCGTCGCTTTGCGGCTGGGCGATTTGCTTGTCGCTTTTGATGCCGGCGTAGTTCGCGCAACCTGCCAGCGCGAACGCCGCCACGGCGGCAGCCAGGGCGCTGCGCGCAGCGACGGGCGCGGACGAATAAAAGAGTTTCATCGCTCGGCTCTTTGATAAGGAAAGTAAAGATGGACGCTGCAACTAATTTCTTTCATTTTTATTACGATGCCGGTCGCGCGACGGGAAAGTGCGGTCGTTGCACGGGCAATAGTCAGCGGCGCGGGTCCTGTCATCAATAGGAGGGTTTGGGTGCGGATTTTTCTTGCATGCCGAGCAATGCGGCAGAAACGGGGTCGCCCGAATTCAACAGGATTCGACGCAGCATGCTTTTCAGGAAGCCTACTTCCTCTGGCGTAAATCCGCTTAACAGCTTGTCGAGCACCTTCGTGAAAATGGCCGGAATCTGTCCGGCAAGCGCACGGCCCTCGTCAGTCAACGCCAGCCGGACGACCCGCCGGTCTTCCTCGCTGCGCAAGCGGGTAATCAGTCCGCGCTTTTCCAGGCGGTCGATCAGGCGGGTCACGGCGCTTGCGTCAATGCCGTATTCGCGGGCGAGATCCGCGGCGGCGAGGCTCCGGCCGCTTGCCAGCATGAACATGATGCTGGCTTGCGTGCTGGTGATGCCGAGATCGGCCATCGTGAGTTGGGTGACACTGTTCCACAAGGTCGAACGGACACGGCTAAGCAGGTAACCCACGCTTTCGCTGAGTTCGTAGTTCGCGATTTCAGGAATCGGCTCGGGGGCGTCGCTCATGGATTCTCGTGCGCTTGCAATAATTGTCTATGCAAGATTATAGAATCACATAGTTGACACGGCAAGGACTTCGCACTTCGTGTTAAGAATTCTCTTAATTAGTGAGTACTGTCACGGGGTGTTGTTATTTTGAGATTCGCTCAACGCCCGCTGAGGTGTGACGGCAGGTGTTGACGCCGGTTTTCGGCTGTCTTGAAATAGGAAAACGCTTCCGGGTTATGTCCTATTGCACGATGTGGCGGAAGAGGACACGCCGGCGTGTTACACTCTCGGGTTCCCATCGCGCCGAGTGCGGGGGGCGTGGAGGTTTCTTTCTGAGTTGACTTTTTCAGTTGACTCTTTGATTTGACTCCGCGGCCTGCTGCTTGCACCCACCCACGGCGCTCAACTGTAAGTAAAGCTCCTCAGCCTCCTATGACTCGCGCCCTCCGCAATATCGCCATCATCGCCCACGTCGACCACGGCAAGACTACGCTCGTCGACCAATTGCTCCGCCAGACGGCCACGTTCCGAGAGAACCAGCAAGTGGTCGAGCGCGTGATGGACTCGAATGACATCGAAAAGGAACGTGGCATTACGATCCTTTCGAAGAACTGCGCGGTCGAGTATGAAGGCACGCACATCAACATCGTCGACACCCCGGGACACGCCGACTTCGGCGGTGAAGTGGAACGCGTGCTGTCCATGGTCGACTCCGTGCTGCTGCTGGTGGACGCCGTTGAAGGCCCTATGCCGCAAACGCGCTTCGTGACGAAGAAGGCGCTGGCGCTGGGACTCAAGCCCATTGTGGTGATCAACAAGGTCGACCGGCCGGGCGCGCGTATCGACTGGGTGATCAACCAGACGTTCGACCTGTTCGACAAGCTGGGCGCCAGCGAAGAACAACTCGATTTCCCGATCGTCTACGCTTCGGGCCTGAACGGTTATGCCGGCCTGAACCCGGACGTGCGTGAAGGCGACATGCGTCCGCTGTTCGACGCTGTGCTGGAACACGTTCCGGTTCGCCCGGCTGATCCGGAAGCGCCGTTGCAGCTCCAGATCACGTCGCTCGACTTTTCGTCGTACGTCGGCCGTATCGGCATTGGCCGGATCACGCGCGGCCGTATCAAGCCGGGCATGGCTGTCGCCGTGCGTACGGGTCCTGACGGCGCGATCCTGAACCGCAAGATCAATCAGGTTCTGTCGTTCAAGGGCCTGGAACGCGTGCAGGTCGAAGAGGCGGAAGCCGGCGACATCGTGCTGATCAACGGGATTGAGGAAATTGGCATTGGCGTGACCATTTGCGCGATCGACACCCCGGAAGCGCTGCCCATGATCACCGTGGACGAACCCACGCTGACCATGAATTTCCTGGTGAACTCCTCGCCGCTGGCTGGCCGCGAAGGCAAGTTCGTCACGAGCCGCCAGATTCGCGACCGCCTGTTCAAGGAACTGAACCACAACGTGGCGTTGCGCGTGAATGAAACCGGCGACGAAACCACGTTCGAAGTGATGGGTCGTGGTGAGTTGCACCTGACCATTCTTGTGGAAAACATGCGTCGTGAAGGCTACGAACTCGCGGTGTCGCGTCCGCGCGTGGTGATGACGGAAGTCGACGGCGTGAAGCACGAGCCGTACGAAAACCTGACGGTCGACATGGAAGATGCAAACCAGGGCGGCGTGATGGAAGAGCTGGGTCGCCGCAAGGGCGAAATGCTCGACATGGCCTCGGATGGCCGTGGCCGTACGCGTCTTGAGTACCGTATTTCGGCGCGTGGCCTGATTGGCTTCCAGTCGGAGTTCCTGACGCTCACGCGCGGTACGGGCCTGATGAGCCACACGTTTGATTCGTATCAGCCGGTGAAGGAAGGCGGTGTTGGCGAACGTCGTAACGGCGTGCTGATTTCGCAAGATGACGGCGCCGCAGTCGCGTACGCATTGTGGAAGCTGCAGGATCGCGGCCGTATGTTCGTGTCGCCGGGCGACGCACTGTACGAAGGCATGATCATCGGCATTCACAGCCGTGACAACGACCTGGTCGTCAACCCGATCAAGGGCAAGCAGTTGACCAACGTGCGTTCGTCGGGAACGGACGAAGCGGTGCGCCTCGTGCCGCCGATCCAGATGTCGCTGGAATACGCGGTTGAATTTATCGACGACGACGAACTGGTCGAAGTTACGCCGCAATCCATCCGTCTGCGTAAGCGTTACCTGAAGGAACATGAGCGCCGTAGCGCCAGCCGCAAGGGCGCAGTGGACTAAGCACGCGAATTCACGCGAGTCAGCGTGTTGGGAAAAGCCGCCTTCGGGCGGCTTTTTTACTGCCTTGGCGCGTCCGGGTTCATATGGCCCTTATTCGCGAAAGATCGTCGAAAGCCCGCTGGATAAGCATCCCGGGTGCGGCTATCGGCGCGTCGACGCATTGATCTGTGCTATGCTAGGAAAAGCATTGCCAGTTTTAGGTCCTTCCAAGCAGACTTGATTCGCGCAATCCGCTAAACGGTCAGGCCGTGTTGCGGAAGGTTGAGTAACCCGCTATTTCTCGAGAAACTCGAAGAAAGGTGAGCGTAAAAATGATGAAGAATTCCCAGCTGAACTCCTATTTGTTCGGCGGTAATGCCCCGTATGTCGAAGAACAGTACGAGGCATATCTCGATAATCCCGCGTCAGTGCCCGAGACCTGGCGTACCTATTTCGATGCGTTGCAGAACGTGCCTGCATCGGATGGGACGAATCACAACGACGTGGCCCACGGCCCGATCGTCGAATCGTTTGCGCAACGTGCGAAATCGAACGGCTTCGTGCCGCGCGAGAGCAGTGGTGATCTGGCGACCGCGCGCAAGCAGGTCTACGTCCAGTCGCTGATTGGCGCTTACCGTTTCCTCGGCTCCCAATGGGCCAACCTCGATCCGCTGAAGCGCCGCGAGCGCCCGGCCATTCCTGA
>DASYLW010000261.1:0-4909 GCA_036009385.1 Caballeronia sp. | reverse complement strand
GAATGCCTGACGGTCGTCCTGGTTCAGGAACCATACTTCGCGCGGAAACCGGAACGCAAAACGGTAAAGGCGCTTCGCGACGCTTGCCGTCCGGCTCTTCTGGATGAACACATAACCCAGCCCCGTGGTGACAGCAATGGACGGTACGCCCGCGAGTTTCGCGGCGATCGAACCGTAGATGTTTGGTTTGATCGTGTAGTGAAACACCATGTGCGGCCGGGTGGTGCGGTATTCGCGATAGAGCGCGGCGAGCGTCTTCAGGTCATCGCGGGGATTGGTGCCTTTTGACGCCATCGGCAGCTCGACGCATCGGCAGCCCATTTCTTCCAGCGGCGCGAAGGTCCGGTCGCGCGGCGCGATCACCGAGACTTCCACGCCGCGTTCGATCAGCATCCGCAGCAAGCCGCGACGATAAGTGTAGATCGCCCACGCTGTGTTGCAGACGAGGGCAATGCGAAGGCAGGATTTCTCGGCGTTCATTCGATAGGTGTCAGATACGGTATGTCGGGCGCTGGATGAAGTGACTGATGCAAAGTCTCGCGTCACGCGTGAAACAAGCGCGTTTTCAACGCGCGCAACGCGCCGTAAGGCAGCATCAGATGCCCAATATTCTTCGCCACGCCGAGCCAGTCGGGCAGGTTCGTCAAACGCATGTATTTCAATTGCAACCGCAGCGTGGACAGCGTTTGAGCACGCCGTTTTGTCGCGCTGATGCCGTGCTCGTTGAGTTCGTAATACACGCCGAATTCCGGCAGGTTCGCACAGTCGTGGTCTTGCATCAGGCGCAGGAACAGATCGAGGTCCTCGGCCGCGCGATACTCCGCGCGATAGTTGCCGGCGTCCATCACGGCGCCGACGCGCAGCATCATCGTCGGATGGGAGAAGCAGGCGCGCAGCAGCATGACGCGGCGAATCGCAGCCGGTTCGGCAGGCGGGCGAAGGTCGAACAGCGGCGCGCCCTCCATGCTCACCACGTGCGTCCACATGCCGAGCCCCGCCGTGTCCGGATGCGTTTCCATATAAGCGTGCTGCTTTTCCAGCCGATACGGCGTCGCCAGATCGCCCGCATCAATGCGCGCCACGTACTTGATGCCGCGTTCCGCCAGCGCGGCTACGCCCGTCTGCAACGCCAGCTCAATACCGCCATTGCGCGGCATGCGCAGCACCTCGATTACTAGGTTGGCCACCGACGGCGCGACGATGGGCGGCAGGCTGCCGTCATCGACGACCAGTACCCGTACCGGCGCCCGCTCGAAGAACGATGCAAGCGTGCGCTCCAGGTCTTGCTGGGCGTTGAACACCGGGATCAGCACGGTGACATCGTCAAGCGTCGGCAACAAAGGAGTGAGTGGGGCAGTCGTCATACCCGCAGCCTGAAGCGAATGTAGTAGAAATTGACCGATGCGGCCGCGAGATACCCCGCCGCCAGCCCGACCAGCGCGCCGTAGCTGCCCATGCGCGGAATCGCGATCAGGTTGAACAGGAAAGCCACCGCCAGCGCCAGCAGCCACTTGGTGAGCAACACGAATTTCGCCTGGTATTTAAGCACGACGAGGTTCCCGATCGCTTCGATACCGGCCGGCACCGAGAGCCACACCGCCCAGCGGAAAATGCTGATGGATTCGGTGTAAGCCGGCCCGAATACGCGCGAGATGATGAGACCCGCGAGCAGGTCGAGCACGATTGCCCCGCCGATCATGAGCGCCGCCGTCATCGCGATCAGGCGGCCGACGTTGCGTTTCAGTTGCACCGCGTCGTGCACGCGATACACAAACGCCGGCGCGATAGTCTGCGCGAGCATCAGCGCGAGCGTGATCCAGTTTTCGTTGAGTTGCTGCGCGGCGGAATACCGGCCGAGATCGGCGAACGAAATGTGGCGTTCGAGCATGAGCCGGTCTAGCTTCAGGAACAGATACATACAAATGAGGCCGAGCCAGAACACGGTGCCGGCGCTCGCGAAATGGCGGAACAGCGAGCGGTCGATGTGCCAGCCGAGCTTGCCGCCGTGTCGATGCATGTAATACAGCATCAACACGCCGCCGATGACCGCAGCCTCCAGCGCCCATAGCCAGCCGAAGCGCGCCGGGCTTGCTGCTGCGCGCACGAGCACGTACACGAGCGCGGCTTTGGCGAGCGCGGTGAGCATGCTGGTCAGCAATTGCGGTTTGCTGTACGTCATGCTTTGCAGCCATGCGTTGATCACGCCAACGAACGGTTCCCGAAACAGCATGGTCACGGCGAGGCCGGCGAGCATGGCGCCGACGAGAGGATCGGTGAAACCTGCTGCAATGCCGATCCACGTGAGGACGAGCGCCGCCGCGGATACGCCCATGCGCAATACGAATGCGCTGCCTAGCACCGTGCCAAGCTGGCCAGGCGGGCGATTCACGATGGTTGGCACGAGGATTTCGGCGCCGCAGACCCAGGTGATGGGCGAGAGGACGAGCAGCAGCGTGTTGGCGTATTGCCATTTGCCGAAGACATCGGGGCCAAAATAGCGCGCGAGCAGTCCGCTGATGGCGATGGCCACCGCGATCTGCGTAAGGCGTTCGAGACCCAGCCAGACGATGTTCGCCAGCGCCTTGGTGACGTCGGGGTTCTTGATCCGGTTCAGCATCCGCGTACGGTGCGTGACGTTTTAGTAGCCATAGGCATGGCGCTTGCGGTAAAACAGCCGCCGGGGCCGGCTGCGATCCGCGCTGGGTCGCGGTTGAGAACCGTTCCGGAAACCCTGTCGGGACCCGTCAACCTACGCGTGGTTTTCCGCCATTCGGTGCGGCGTTTGTACTTTGCAGTGAAAAAGCGTCCGGGCATTGGATTAGAATATTTGCGCAGGTCCGCGCGGAAAGACTGCGATTATAGGTGCGAACAGTTACGCGCAACCGCGTGGTTGATGCCTGGTTGATGCCTGGTTGATGCCTGGTCGACGCGTGGACGAAGCTTGCCGAGGGGACGCTGAGGGGTCTCCGAAGCGGGCGTTACGAGCATCGGGATCGCGCGCGACGAATTTCTTTCGTTATTTTTTCGCGTTTCGTCCGGTATCGTTTCTGGCCGCTCGTGGGTTGGGCGAGTTGTCGAGCCGGATAATTCGGCGCCATGGCCGGGTGGGTCGAATCAGGTCTTTTGTTGTTGGCCGCAGGTCTGTATCAAGGGGTCTCCGTGACCCGGGACGCTTCGGGATGCCCCGGAACCATTTAAATTATTAGTCAGGTAGCCATTCCATGAGCCAGTCACCGCAAGTACCAGTTACGCAGTCCATTTTCAAGGCTTACGACATTCGCGGGATCGTGGGCAAAACCGTCGATGCCGGCGTCGCGCGCAAGATTGGCCGCGCATTTGGGAGCGAGATCCGCAGCCAAGGCGGCGACTCGGTCGTCGTGGCCCGTGATGGCCGTCTCTCAGGTCCAGAGCTTGTTGGTGCGCTTGCTGACGGCTTGCGTGAAGCCGGCGTGGATGTGGTCGACCTTGGCATGGTGCCTACGCCCGTGGGTTATTTCGGGGCCAGCGTCCCGCTCGCGCTGCCTTCAGGCGAGCGAAGTGTGGATTCGTGCATTGTGGTGACGGGGAGTCACAATCCGCCCGACTACAACGGCTTCAAGATGGTTTTGCGCGGCGCCGCCATCTATGGCGAGCAGATCCAGGCGTTGTATCAGCGCATTGTGAATGACGACTTCACGAGCGGTGCGGGCACGTACGCCGAATACGATATCCAGCAGGTCTACCTTGACCGGATTGTCAGTGACATCAAGCCTGTGCGTCCGATGAAGATTGTGATCGATGCCGGTAACGGCGTGGCTGGCGAACTTGCGCCGCGGCTGTTCAAGGCGTTGGGTTGCGAGATTGTCGAGTTGTTCACTGACATTGACGGGACGTTCCCGAATCACCATCCCGATCCGGCGCATGCGGAGAATCTGCAGGATGTGATCAAGGCGTTGAAGGAGACGGATGCGGAGATTGGTTTTGCCTTCGATGGCGACGGTGACCGTCTGGGTGTTGTCACGAAGGATGGGCAGATTATTTATCCGGATCGTCAGTTGATGTTGTTTGCGCAGGAAGTGTTGTCGCGCAACAAGGGCGGGCAGATCATTTATGACGTCAAGTGCACGCGTAATCTGGCTAAGTGGGTTCGTGACCAGGGCGGCGAGCCGGTGATGTGGAAGACGGGGCATTCGCTGGTGAAGGCTAAATTGCGGGAAACGGGTGCGCCGTTGGCGGGTGAGATGAGCGGTCACGTGTTTTTCAAGGATCGCTGGTATGGCTTTGATGATGGTCTGTATACCGGCGCGCGGTTGCTTGAAATCCTGTCGCGGGTGGCTGATCCGAGCAAGTTGCTCAATGATTTGCCGAATTCGTTGTCCACGCCCGAGTTGCAGCTGAAGCTGAATGAGGGTGAGAATTTTGAGCTGATCGCGAAGATGCAGAAGAACGCGAAGTTCACCGGTGCGGACGATGTGCTGACTATTGATGGGTTGCGGGTGGAATATCCGGATGGGTTTGGGCTTGCGCGGTCGTCGAATACCACGCCGGTGGTGGTTATGCGGTTTGAAGCCGACAGCGACGATGCACTCAAGCGGATTCAGGAAGATTTTCGCCGGGTAATTTTGGCGGAGAAGGCTGACGCCAAGTTACCATTCTGAGGTTGTTCGCACTTGGGGTTGGGCGGGGGCGGCCGGGTTGCCAGGGTCTCGCGTTAGCGGTCGGGGTCAATGCCGGGTTGCTGCTTTCGGTGTTAGTGGTCTGCGTGGGTTAGATGTTTTCTCTATCACTGTTAGCCACTGTGCGTGGCGGCACGTCATTTCTTTGTCCAAAGCGACAAAGAAACGAAGCAAAGAAAACGCTTTCACCGCTCTACCCTAAGTGTCCACAGCGTGCAGTTTTCATTCATAGGTGCCCCAAAAGCACGGTGCTC
>DASYLW010000260.1:0-3391 GCA_036009385.1 Caballeronia sp. | reverse complement strand
CCGCATCCAGCTTCACCACGCGCAGCCGCGTGTTGATGCCCGCGCGGCCCGCGCTGCCGGGTTTGCGCGTGGCGTCCTGGTCGATGCTGAACGTGTACACCTCGGAAGAGCCATAGTGATTCACGAACAGTTCGGGCTTGAACGCGGCGGACAGACGCTTCAGCAGGCCGTCACTCATGGGCGCACCCGCGAAACCGAGCTTTGTCACCGAACCTGTGCTTGCCTTCGCGAAGCCGGGCGCGGCCAGCAGATCGTGATAAAGCGTGGGCACGAGGTACAGGCACGTGAGCTTGAACGTGCTAATCGACTCCAGCGCATGGGGCGCGTTCCAGCGCCGTGCGCAGACGAACAGGCCATCCACCAGCGCCATGGCGAGCAGCGAGCGCACGCCCATGGTGTGATAAAGCGGCATGACGCCCAGCGTGCGTTCGCCGTAGCGGTACAGGTTCTGCGCGACGTGTGCGAGCGCTGCGGCGCGCTCGTGCCGGTGACGGCGCGGCACACCCTTCGCCTTGCCCGTGGTCCCGGAGGTATAGAGGATCAGCGACAGGTCGTCGGCCGTGGCTTCTGCCGTGATGTTCGCCGCATGTCCGTTCAGCAACGCATCGAACGAAGTCGTGCCGCGCGCATCGTCGAGCGCAATACGAGGCAGCTTCTGCGCCGCCTCGCTTGCATAGACCGCATCGGCGGAAACCGGTTCGAATACGACCGCTTTCGCTCCCGCGTCGGTCACGCAGTAGTCGAGTTCGTCAGGCTTCGCGCGCCAGTTCAACGGCGTCATGACAATGCCCGCGAACTGGCAGGCCCAATGCAACGTGGCCATTTCCCAGCGGTTTTGCAGCATGACGAGCAAGCGATCGCCGCGTGCGAGACCCAGCTCGCGCAAACCACCCGCGGCCTTGAGAATGATGTCGTGCCACTGGGCGTAAGTCAGCTTGATCTCACCATCCACGAGGGCTAGCGTCTCAGGGCTGCGTTCAACGCTTTGCAAAAAGGTCCGGCCGAGATCAAGCATGTTCCGGCTCCTTCTTGATGCTCTCGTTGGTCTCGTTACGCAATGCCGCTACATCAAGCACCGCCGCCACGATCGGCGTATAGCCTGTACATCGGCACAAATGGCCCGACAGCATCTCGCGTACTTGCGTTTCCGTCGGGTCCGGAACGCGCTTGAGATAGTCCGCGCACGACATCAGGATGCCGGCCGTGCAGAAGCCGCACTGCAATGCGTGATGACGCTGGAACGCCCGTTGCAGATCGCCCAGCGTCTGGTCAGGCGCGAGACCTTCGACCGTGTCAACACGGCGTCCCTCCACCTGCACGGCCAGCGTCAGGCACGACCGGGCCGCGACGCCGTCCACATGCACGGTGCACGCGCCGCACACACCATGTTCACAACCCACGTGCGTTCCGGTCGCGCCCAGTTCATGACGCACGAAATCGGACAACAGGTCGCGCGATTCGCAATAGCCCGAGCGCTCGCGTCCGTTGAGCGTCACGGTGATACGCCGGCGTTCGCCGCGCGCAAGCGTGGTTGATGATGTCTTGGTCACTTCGCCTCCTCTATCACGCGCCATCCGAGTTGCCGCACCAGATGGCGTCTATACGTTGCGCTGACATGGGTGTCGTCCTGCGCATTCAGCTTCCAGCTCAAGTCGTTCAGCGCGCCACGCAAGTCATCGCCATGCAGCCTTGGCCATTGCTCGACCACCGGCCGGTCCGCCACACCGCTTACGGCGATCCTGATCGATGTGTCGGTGACTACGGTGGCGCACGCGACCATCGCGAAATCGCCGTGACGCGCTGAAAATTCGGTAAACGCGTATCGCTCGCCGGCCCGCTTCAGCGGAAATCGCACGCCTTCAACCAGTTCGTCGGGCTCGCGAGCGGTCATCAACATGCCCTGAAAAAAGTCTCCCGCCTTGAGCACGCGCTTGCGTTTCTTTGACCGCAACATGACGTCGCCGCCGAGCACCGAGAGCACCAGCGGCAGCTCCGCGCTAGGGTCGGCATGCGCGATTGACCCGCATACGGTGCCGCGATTGCGAATCTGAAAATGCGAAATGTGCGGGAACGCGAGCGCGAGCAAGGGCACTTCGTTCTGAAGCGACGGACGCCATTCCACGCTGCCTTGGGTAGCCGCTGCGTTCACCACAAGAAAACCGTGCTCGATGCTCACGCGATCGAGTTCCTCTGTGCGAGAGATATCGATCAGCACCCGCGGTTGCGCAAGCCGCATGTTCAGCACGGCCATGAGCGACTGGCCGCCTGCAAGAATGCGTGCGTCTTCGCCGGTTTGCGCGAGGGTGTCGAGCGCGTCGTGAGTGGAAACGGCGCGCAGATAATCGAATGGCGCCGGTTTCATGACTTTCTCCTGAAGCGTGCCACGAGCCGGCCCAGCCAAGAACCACCCGTTTTCACGGGCTTGCCTGCTGCCTGACGTCCCAGTGATTCAAACAGTTGGCGCAACACGACCTTGGCCGCGCCTTCGAGCATCCGTCCACCCACGGCTGCGACCTTGCCCGAGACCTGTGCCTCGTAGTCATAGGTGAGCCGCGTGCCGGTGCCAACGGGCGTGAGTTCCACGAGGCCATTGCCACGCGCGCTACCGAGCGACGACATCCCCGCGCCAGCGAGACGCAACCGGTGCGGCGGATCGAGATCGGACAGCGCGATCTGCGCTTCGAAGCGCGCCTTGATCATTCCCACGCCCACGGTCACATCCGCGCGATAAGAATTTTCGCCGTTCGCCTCGAGCGCATGACAACCGGGGATCACCTTGGCGAGCGCCTTCGGGTCGAGCAGTACCGCAAAGATCGCTTCCGGCGATGCACCGAGATCCACGCTACCTTGTGCGGTCAGCGCCTTGCCGCCAGGCTGGACCGTTTTTTTCTGCTGCGTCTCCCGGAACTCGGGCCGCGAAGGTTCGGGGTCTTCGATACCGACCAGCGCCATCACCTTCGAAGGTGTGAGCGGCAAACGGATGTCATCGACACCGAGCGCGTCGGCCACGGCATTCGCGATGCAAGGCGGCGTGCTCATGTTGTTGCCTTCGCCCAAGCCCTTGGCGCCCAGCGGCGTAAACGGCGATGGCGTCTCCAGATGAATGATCACCGGATCGGGCACTTCGCACGTGGTCGGCATCAGGTAATCGGCCAGCGTGCCGGACTGGAAACTACCGTCGGCGCCATAGCGAAACTCTTCCATCAGCGCCGCACCGAGCCCCTGCGCGAACGCGCCTCGAATCTGGCCGTCGGCGAGCGCGGGGTTCAGCAACGTGCCGGCATCGTGTGCGGTCACATAGCGGTCGATCCGCACGCGTCCCGTCGCCCGGTCCACCTCCACGCCGCACATATCGAAGGCAAATCCATACGCCGCCGATGTATTGATTCGG
>DASYLW010000259.1:0-10838 GCA_036009385.1 Caballeronia sp. | reverse complement strand
GCTCGCCTGGATGCGGCGAGCTCTCGATGTCGTCGTCTTCGTTGCTGAAGGGTTCCCGGTGTATCAAGAGCAGGGATTTCGCTTGCACTGCAGGTTTGGCTTTCACATTGCGCTTCTTTGAAACTTGCTGTGATTGGTCTGGTGCACGCTTCAGTGCACTCGCTGAGCCACGCTCGAAGCCAGTCTGCGACGCGGGGCTGACTCGCGGATGACTCGCGGATGAATTCGCGCGACCGCTGCGCAGAAGTCAGAGGCGAGTCAGCCGACGGTTTGTTGCAGTTGCGGCCGGTCACATCGCATGTTGCCTTCTTCGGCCAGTGAGTCTCGAACCGCAGCTCGTTTTGACACCGGCTAGGTTGCGTGGAGAGCTATGGCATTCAATCATGCCGTGCCCCCGCGCCCAAGCCAGATTACGCCGTAGCCTGACTTTGCGTCGCACCGCGAGTCGCAAGCGGCTTCAGATTCGACGCAAACTGCTCCGATGCCGCCCGCCACGAGAACTTCTCCGCCCACGCACGGGCATCGGCGCGTTCAATCTTCAGCGCCCGCAAACACGCTTCACGCAGGTCTTCGTCGAGCGCACCCGGGCCATCGGTGCCGAGCACATCGATCGGACCCGTCACCGGGTACGCCGCGACCGGCGTACCGCATGCCATGGCTTCGAGGAGTACGAGGCCGAAGGTATCGGTGCGGCTAGGGAACACGAAGACGTCAGCGGCCGCGTAGACCTTCGCCAGTTCCGCCTGCGACAGCACGCCAAGATAGTTCGCATTCGGGTAACGCGATTTCAGTTCGGCAAGCGCCGGTCCTTCGCCCGCAACCCACTTCGATCCGGGCAGATCGAGCTTCAGGAAGGCCTCGACGTTCTTCTCGACCGCCACGCGCCCGACATAGAGAAAAATAGGCCGCGTTGTGTTGAGGACCTTCGAATCCATCGGTTGAAAGATATCCAGATCGACGCCGCGTGTCCACAAGACCACGTTCGTAAAACCGAACTTTTCGAGGTCATCTTTCACGACAGGTGTCGGCGCCATCACCGCTTGCGAGGGCTTGTGGAACCAGTGCAAAAACTTGTAGGTTGCAGCGAGCGGAATGTGAAACCGTGCCTGCACGTATTCAGGAAAGCGCGTGTGGTACGCGGTCGTGAAGGGGATTTTGTTGCGCAGAGCAAATGAGCGCGCCGCCATGCCGAGCGGACCTTCCGTCGCAATATGCAGCGCATCCGGCGCAAACTCCTCTACGCGTTGCGCGACGCGGCGGCGCGGCAGCAGCGACAGGCGAATCTCCGGATAAGTCGGGCACGCGATAGTCCTGAACTCGAGCGGGGTCAGCAATTCCACGCGATGTCCCAGCGCAGTCAGTTCGCGGCTGGTGCTTTTCAATGTACGCACGACGCCGTTGACCTGCGGTTCCCATGCATCGGTAACGATCATGATTTTCATTCGATGGCCTCGATAAATGAAAGCGTTCAGCACGTTGATCAAGCCGATGATCAGGCGGTTGCCCCGGCCTTTTGCGAATGGTGTTCAGGAGAGCGCAGGACAGTCCAGTAGATGATCTTCAGTTCGCCTTCGAACGTCTCGACTAGCGCCGACAGACTTTCCACCCAGTCGCCGTCATTGCAGTACAGGATTCCGTCGATATCGCGGATTTCAGCTTTATGAATGTGGCCGCAGACAACGCCGTCGCAGCCGCGGCGGCGCGCTTCATCGGTCATCACGTGCTCGAACTTCGAGATGAAGTTCACCGCGTTCTTGACCTGATGCTTGAGGTATTGCGAGAGCGACCAGTAGTTCAGGCCGAGGCGGCTGCGCACCCGGTTGAACCAGCGGTTGAGCAGCAGGATCAGCGTGTAGAGCGTGTCGCCGAGATACGCGAGCCACTTGGCGTGCTGGATGACACCGTCGAAGAGATCGCCATGCACGATCCACAGGCGCTTGCCGGCGAGCGTGGTGTGAAAGGCTTCCTGGCGCACGTGGATATCGCCGAAAGCGAGGTCGCAGAACTGACGCGCGGCTTCGTCGTGATTGCCCGGAATGTAGACCACTTGCGTGCCCTTGCGCGCTTTGCGCAGCACTTTCTGGATCACGTCGTTGTGCGCTTGCGGCCAGAACCAGCCCTTGCGCAGTTGCCATCCGTCGATGATGTCGCCAACCAGGTACAGGTACTCGGAATCGTTATGGCGGAGAAAATCGAGCAGATAGTTCGCCTGGCAACCGCCGGAGCCGAGATGGATATCGGACAGCCAGATGGTGCGGTAGCGATGGTCGGCCGGTTCATCGTCGGCGCGTGAAGCAGTTCGGGAAGCGGTCGGGGGAGCGAGGCTGGCGCCGGTGGTTTCAGGGGAAGGGGGAGGCGCAACGTCGGTGCGGAACGCGACGGCTTCGGCATCGCGGAGGGTAATGCCTAGGAGGTGACTCGCAGACGATTTAGTGGCCATGGGCACGCGCAACGGGTTGCAGTGCGGCCATTGCGCCATGCCCACGTGACGGAGCCATGACAGTCACAAAAACTTCTTATTACGAGGGGGTGCGAGGGTGCCGTGAAAAAGGAAAAACGCCGGGAATTACCCGGTTCTTCGGTGCGTTCTGCTGGATGTCCGGGCCGGTCCCGTTGGCGTTGCCCGCTGCGCGAAAACTGACATGACGCCTGAAACAATACAACGTGCGGGAATCGCCTATAACCGGTTGCGATACATCGCGGCAAGTACAGGACGAGCAGGGCATCCTTATCGTGTCCGCATAGCCTATACTTTTGGATTTACGATGGAATCCTATGCAACTGGATACGGGAACAGTAGGACCGGTCGTTCGAATGTCGATGTGCAAGGTATGCAACGAACCGGCGCCTCTTTACGGCGTTACCGACTTCAACAAGAGCTGCGAAGAGCGACGCGGCCGCTATCTGCCGCTCACTGGCGTGCCGGTCTATTATCACCAATGCGATGCTTGCGGTCTCATCTTCACGACTGCATTCGATCAGTGGAGCAAGGCCGACTACCTGCAGCACATTTATAACGACGACTACGTGCTGGTCGATCCTGACTACATTGATTCACGACCTGCGGGCAATGCTGCTTTCATTCTCGATTTCATCAAGAAAGGTCGCGCGCTGAGGTGTCTCGACTATGGTGGCGGCAATGGCACGCTGACGTCGTTATTGCGCGAGGGCGGCGTGGACGGACATAGTTGGGACCCGATGGATGAACAAGCGGTGTCGCCGTCCGGCTCATTCGATTTCATCAGTGCATTCGAGGTTCTGGAGCACACGCCGGAACCGCTCGAAACGGCCAGGGAAGCGCTCGGACTTCTAAACGGGCGGGGTGTATTGCTGTTTTCCACGTTGACGATAGATCACGTGTCGCCGCGGGGGATGGACAACTGGTACATCGCGCCTCGCAATGGCCACATCACGCTTTACACGCGGCGGTCATTGCAGACGATGTTTGCGGGATTGGGATATCGGATCCATCACTTCAACGACAATCTTCATATGGCGCTGAAGGAAGCTCCCGACTGGTTGAAATGAGGCTGACAAAAGCGGGACTGAAGAGAAGGCTGAGTTTTCAGCTCCCAATTAACGCTTTGGAAACCTAATGTATTTTGTCGGCCACGGACCACGGTGCTACAGCATTGCGGACGTTGGATTAAACCTTCGGCGGGACCGCGCCCGAACCCATGCCTACGATCCGCGTTCCGGCCAACCGGTCATGCAGGAACTGTCGCGCCGGATCGAGCCATACCGCTGCGGCCCATACAACGATCCAGGCGGTGGTCACCACAAGCGTCGTCGGAACGGAGAGATTGAGCAGCGGATGCAATGCCAGCGGTGGCATGAACCACAACCACGCGAACACATACCGCACAATGGCGCGTGCGGCCGAAACCGGCGCTCCGCGGGCATCAACCACTTTCAGTCGCCAGGTTTTCATCGGCAGTGTTTGCCCGCCATGTGTCCAGAAGTAGACGAAATAAACCGCGAGCACGAACCCGATCCACGCCATCATCAGATTGTGATGCGTGAGTCCGTTGCGTTGCTGGGTGAGTGTGCTGAACAAATATCCGGCGATGAAAACGATCCCGAACAGGATCACGCCTTCGTAGAGCATCGTAGCCAGGCGACGCCGCAGCCTGGGCGCGATCAATCCGGGCGACTCGACAGATTCCAGGGAGGATGCACTCACTTTTGGCTAAGACCCGTTGAAAACGGACGGCGCCTGCTGCGGCGAAACGGGAATCGGCGTGGCCGGCACAAAACTCGCGGCGCTGGGAATCGAGGGTGCGGCGGGAGCGGCGGGCCCCGCGGAAGAACCCGATGCCCCCATTTCACCAACCGCCTCGGAAGCACGCGCATGTTCCCGGGCAGTCATCAGCCGGTCGATATCCTTGACTTCCGTCTTGCCGGAAGGCGGCGCGCTGACAACGGTCGGCCGGCGAGGGTGCTCGGCGGCGGCGAGCTTTTTCTTCTGCTCTTCCGGGAGCTTTTGGTACGCATCCCACGCGCGTTCCCGTTTCTCAACGGGAACGGACTTCGAAACTTGATAATTTTCGCGGGCAACCTTGCGCTGGTCCGGCGTCATATGGATCCACTCGGCCATTCGCTCGTGAAGGCGCTTTTGCGCTTCAGGCGACATCTTCTTGTATCGTGATGCTATCTTGATCCAATTGCGCTTGCGCTCCTCGCTGAACCGATCCCATTCCGAGGCGAACGGCGCGAGCGCGACCCGTTGAGCGTCGGTGAGCCGGGCCCAGGCCATCGGACTTGCGGGAGAGGAGAGCGAAGAGAGCGGCGACAGGACTTCGCCCGCGCTCGCCCCGGCAGGGGCGGCGGCAACGGGCACCGCCGAAGCGGACGAATAGAAACGCGGATAGGTGGCGGCAAACGCGACAAGTCCCGCAATTGCGCATCCAAAGACAATCGCGAGGCCGCGCTTGTAACTCACCCGATGACTCCTGCAGTCTTAGTGATTGCGCGTCAGGTACGCGTTAAAACCGTGGTCGAGATAGGCGTCGAGCGGAAGCGTGTCGCTGAGCATGGCCGCGTCGATATCGGCGAGTTCCGCGGTGCGCTGCTGGTCCTCGAAATAAGCGATCCCAGCCAATCCGATCACGAGTGCGAGCAGCGGCCACGCCAGCGTGAGCCGCGAGAAGCGGCTCCGTTTACCGGCATGGTCAGAGCCGGCCGGGCCGAGTGAACCCGGACCCGCCATGCCCGCCCCGGCGAGCGCAGGCGCAAAAACCGGCGCCGCGATTGCGACTTTTTCCGGTTTCTTGCGTGCGATCGCCGTCCGGCGCGCCGCTGCGAGCTTGTCGAGCGATGCGGCGGGCAGCGAATTGATGTTTTCGTCGAGCGCGCGGCGTACCTTCAGCGCGAACTCGGTTTCCTTGTGATCGAGAGCGTTGCTCATAGCGTGATTCCTTTCGCCTTCAGCGCGTGTGCCAGCGCATGCGTGGCCCGCGAGCAATGTGTTTTTACGCTGCCTTCAGAGCAGCCCATTGCAGCGGCGGTTTCGGCGACATCCATATCCTCCCAGTAACGCATGAGAAACGCTTCCCGTTGACGTGCTGGTAGTTTTTGGATCTCCGCGTCGATCAGGTTGAGCACCTGTTCACGCTCGAGCCGGCTCTCGCTGCTTTCCGCACCGACCGTCCCATCTTGCGATTCGAAGGTCTCCAGGGGGTCGAATTCGTCGTCGTCGGCGTTGCCAAACGAGGAAAACAGGCTTACCCACGTATTGCGGACCTTTTGGCGCCGGAAATAGTCGTGCGTTGCATTCTGCAGGATACGCTGAAACAAAAGGGGCAATTCGGGCGGAGGCCGGTCGCCGTATTTTTCGGCGAGCTTGATCATCGCATCCTGAACGATGTCGAGCGCCGCATCGTCGTCGCGTACGGTGTATACCGTCTGCTTGAACGCGCGTCTTTCGACGCCCGCCAGAAAATCGGCGAGTTCCTTGTCTGATGCCATCCGTGAGGCCCGGCGCAACGAGTGTGCGTCGATAAGGGTTGGTGAGAGGTTAAAGCCTGCGGATGCTAGCAAACTTTTGAGTGAACAGCGAGGAAATGCGCCGCTGTTACAGGCTGAAACACACAGCTTTGGTTAGTATTTTGCAGAAATCCACGCTTTTAATGCTCGATTCCAGTCCGCTTCAGGCGCGATTGTGCAGTTTTTCCTTGACGAACTTTATGGCCTCGGGCTATTGTTTCCGACTCGCATCATAAAGTGAACTGTCTCTTTAAGGCGAGCCCAAGAAGCCCGCTTCCAATTTAGACGCGCCGCTTGAACCCGAGCCACAAGCCCGGCAGAGAGCACCCAATCAATTTTTTGCCGAAAATTCGAAAGGTGAATGTATGAATATGCCCAGCGCGGAATTCTCCACGTCGGATACGACTCCCCCCCTCGAAGCTGAATCCATTGGCGGCACCGTGCTCATGCGCGCGCTTGCTGACGAGAAAGTCGAGTTCATTTGGGGCTATCCCGGCGGCTCGGTACTCTATATCTACGACGAGTTGTACAAGCAGGACGAGATCCAGCACATCCTCGTGCGCCACGAACAGGCCGCGGTCCATGCCGCCGACGCCTACGCGCGCTCCACGGGAAATGTCGGCGTCTGCCTCGTGACCTCCGGCCCCGGTGTGACCAATGCGGTGACCGGAATTGCCACCGCTTACATGGATTCCATCCCGCTCGTCATCATCAGCGGCCAGGTTCCTACTGCGGCAATCGGCCAGGATGCGTTCCAGGAGTGCGACACGGTCGGCATCACCCGTCCGTGCGTCAAACACAACTTCCTCGTCAAAGACGTGCGCGACCTCGCCGCGACCGTCAAGAAAGCGTTTTATATCGCCCGCACGGGACGTCCCGGCCCGGTGCTGATCGACATTCCGAAAGACGTGTCGAAGACGCCGTGCAAGTACGAACCGATCAAGTCCGTCTCGCTGCGTTCGTACAATCCGGTGACCAAAGGCCATTCGGGCCAGATCCGCAAGGCCGTGCAGTTGTTGCTCTCGGCGAAGCGTCCGTACATTTACACGGGTGGCGGCATCATCCTGGCGAATGCGGCGCGCGAACTGAACCAGTTCGCCGACCTGCTCGGTTATCCGGTGACGAATACGCTGATGGGCCTGGGCGGTTATCGCGCGGACAACAAGAAATTCCTCGGCATGCTCGGCATGCACGGCACGTACGAAGCCAACATGGCCATGCAGCATTGCGACGTGCTGATTGCCATTGGCGCGCGTTTCGACGACCGCGTGATCGGTGATCCTGAGCATTTCGCGTCGCATGCGAAGAAGATCATTCACATCGATATCGATCCGTCGTCCATTTCCAAGCGCGTCAAGGTCGATATCCCCATTGTCGGCGACGTGAAGGAAGTGCTGAAGGAGTTGATCGAACAGCTGCAGACGGCCGAGCATGGTCCGGACACGGCGGCGCTGGCCGACTGGTGGAAGGACATCGAAGCATGGCGTTCGAAGGACTGCCTCAAGTTCGACCGCGCAAGCGAGATCATCAAGCCGCAGTACGTGGTCGAAAAGGCATGGGAACTGACCGACGGCGAAGCCTTCGTCTGTTCGGACGTGGGCCAGCATCAAATGTGGGCGGCGCAGTTCTACCGCTTCAACAAGCCGCGTCGATGGATCAATTCGGGCGGCCTCGGGACCATGGGCTTCGGCCTGCCGGCGGCCATGGGCGTGAAGATGGCGCACCCGAACGACGAGGTATTGTGCATCACGGGCGAAGGCTCGATCCAGATGTGCATCCAGGAATTGTCGACGTGCAAGCAGTACAACACGCCGGTCAAGATCATTTCGCTCAACAACCGCTATCTCGGCATGGTTCGCCAGTGGCAGCAGATCGAATACAAGAAGCGTTATTCCAGTTCGTACATGGACGCGCTGCCTGACTTCGTGAAGCTGGCTGAAGCTTATGGTCACGTGGGCATACGTATCGAGCATACGCGCGATGTTGAACCGGCGCTGAAAGAAGCACTGCGCCTGAAGGATCGCACGGTGTTCCTCGACTTCCAGACAGATCCCACCGAAAACGTATTTCCGATGGTCCAGGCAGGCAAGGGCATCACGGAAATGCTGCTCGGATCGGAAGATCTATAACGGCTGCTGTCCCAAGCGCGGCTCACGCGCGCCCGTCTTCACAAAAGACGCTCGTGGCGCGTGGGTTTGCGGGAATCCGCGCGGGAACACGCTCATTCACTGGATAAATCAGGAACGCGAATATCATGAGACACATTATTTCCGTGCTGCTGGAAAACGAACCGGGCGCGTTATCGCGTGTCGTCGGGCTCTTTTCCGCGCGTGGCTACAACATTGAAACCTTGACGGTGGCGCCGACCGAAGACAGTTCGCTGTCGCGGCTGACCATCGTTTCCATTGGCTCGGATGACGTGATCGAACAGATCACAAAGCACCTGAACCGCCTGATCGAGGTGGTGAAAGTGGTCGACCTGACAGAGGGCGCCCACATTGAGCGCGAGCTGATGCTGATCAAGGTGAGAGCGGTCGGTAAGGAACGGGAAGAGATGAAACGGATGGCGGATATCTTCCGCGGCCGGATTATTGACGTCACCGAAAAAAGCTACACGATGGAACTGACGGGCGCGAGCGACAAGCTCGACGCGTTTATTCAGGGGCTGGACGCAACGGCGATTCTCGAGACCGTGCGCACAGGCAGTTCCGGCATTGGCCGGGGCGAGCGAATCCTGAAGGTCTGAGAGCGGCTGAACAAAGCGCACGTTATTAGCACCGATTTCACAAGTTAAACCTAGCTTATTCATTACAGGTAAAAGGAACCACCATGAAAGTTTTCTACGACAAAGACGCCGACCTCTCCCTCATCAAGGGCAAGCAAGTCACGATCATCGGTTATGGCTCGCAAGGCCATGCACACGCGCTGAACCTGAAGGAAAGCGGCGTGAACGTGACGGTCGGTCTGCGCAAGAACGGCGCATCGTGGAGCAAGGCTGAGAAGGCCGGCCTGAAGGTCAAGGAAGTGGCGGAAGCCGTGAAGGGCGCGGACGTGGTCATGATGCTGCTGCCGGACGAGCAGATCGCTGAAGTCTACAAGAACGAAGTGCACGACAACGCCAAGGAAGGCGCTGCACTGGCATTCGCGCACGGTTTCAACGTGCACTACGGCCAGGTTATCCCGCGTGCCGACCTCGACGTGATCATGATCGCCCCGAAGGCGCCGGGCCACACGGTTCGCAGCACGTACGCGCAAGGCGGCGGCGTTCCCCACCTGATCGCCGTGGCACAAGACAAGTCGGGCGCAGCACGTGACGTCGCATTGTCGTATGCGGCAGCGAACGGCGGCGGCCGTGCCGGCATTATCGAAACGAACTTCCGCGAAGAAACGGAAACGGACTTGTTCGGCGAGCAAGCTGTGCTGTGCGGCGGTACGGTCGACCTGATCAAGGCGGGCTTCGAAACGCTGGTGGAAGCGGGTTACGCGCCGGAAATGGCGTATTTCGAATGCCTGCACGAACTGAAGCTGATCGTCGACCTGATCTATGAAGGCGGCATCGCCAATATGAACTACTCGATCTCCAACACCGCGGAATACGGCGAATACGTCACCGGCCCGCGCATCGTGACGTCGGAGACCAAGGCCGAGATGAAGCGCGTGCTGACCGACATCCAGAGCGGCAAGTTCACGCGCGATTGGATGCTGGAGAACAAGGTCAACCAGACTTCGTTCAAGGCCACCCGCGCCCGCATGGCGTCTCACTCGATCGAGGAGGTGGGCGCGCGGCTTCGCGACATGATGCCGTGGATCAAGCAGAAGGCACTCGTCGACAAGAGCAAGAACTAAGGCCGGTTTTCGACCCGGTCTTCCTTGATCCTCCCCGGAGCTTGTCCGGGGAGGACATTGCGGCTGTCTCGCACCGTAATCTCTTGGGCGCGGCGTCACGTCGGCGCTAGTCTGCCTCCGGAACACGGGAGGGCGGCATGTCCGAGCGGGATTCGATCGAGCAACTCATCAAGACGGCCTATGACGCGCGCGTACGCGGCGATGTCGACGGAGTCGTGCAGCACTTCGCCGATGGGGCGACATTCGCGCTAGCCGGGTGCCCTGTTTCCAGTCCCGTACCCATGAGCGTCTGCGGGGCCGAACCGCTGCGCAACGCCATGGCCGGCCTCGTTCACGCCTTCTCGTTCAGCGACGTGGAGCCGGTCACGACCGTGATCGAGGGCGACCGAGCGGTCGTCCACTGGAAGGCGCGGGTGCGCGCGACGGCGACGGGCCAAGAGGCGGAGACGGAGTTCGTCGACATCCTGCGGGTGGAAAACGGCAAGATCGTCTCGTTCAAGCAATTCGTCGACACGGCGCTCGCCAGCCGCATGGTTGCGGCGGGCGCCCCCGGCTGAGGGCTGGGCCTCAGGCGGGCACCGCGGGCAAGGTTTATACCGGCCCCTTGGCCGAGGAGCGGCGAATCTTTATGGCCAAGCCCAGCGTCGCCGCGGGCGCCTCCGGAACGAAACGTCGAATGAAACAGGCCTCCTCGGGTCCAGCCGTCGCACTCAACGGCGTTGAGATCGCGTTCACGCTGAAGAACGGGGGCGTCTACAAGGCGGTCGATAAGACCAATATCCAGGTGCAGGCAGGCGAGTTCGTCGCCATCGTCGGCCCGACAGGCTGCGGAAAATCGACCCTGCTGAACGCCGTGGCGGGGCTGTTGCGCCCGGCCGCCGGCCACGTCGAGGTCTTCGGCACCAGGCTCGCCGGTCTGAATGCTCGCTCCGGCTATCTCTTCCAGGCCGAGGCCCTGATGCCGTGGAAGACAGCACTCGCCAATGTCGCAGTGGCGCTCGAGCCGA